>JAHFHK010000001.1:0-36540 GCA_023246955.1 Candidatus Uhrbacteria bacterium | reverse complement strand
ACCTCGATGCATTCACGATCGGTACAGGGAGCGGAGAATACTACTTAGCCGGAGGAAGACTCGTCGCATACAAACGGTTTGAAATGATTATAGAAGCATTCAATCGGCTGGGAATCCCGCTCAAGATATTTGGGGATGGACCAGAACGTGCTCGACTCGAAAAGCGCGCAAAGAAAAATATTGAATTCCTCGGCAAAGTAGACGATGTAACCAAAGCAGAACTCTACAAGAACGCCATCGCATTCCTCAATCCTCAAGAAGAAGACTTTGGCATCACCGCCATAGAAGCCATGGCAGCCGGACGCCCCGTGATAGCCCTCGCCGCAGGAGGAGCACTCGAAACAGTGGTAGATGGAGTCACGGGCGTGCTATTCTATGATCAAGACTGGCCAGCACTTCTCTCGGAAATCATCAACTTCAAGCCAGAGCAGTTCAATCCGGAAATCATCAGACAACATGCACTCAAATTCAGCACCCAACGCTTCAAAAAAGAAATAACGTCATATATAGACGACCAATGGAATAAATGGAAAGAAATACAATACATCCGACGCCTCCGCGAGATGAAAATGATGCTCTAATGCGTCTCAATCAATACGTTGCCCGCCATGGATTCGGCGCCCGTCGTGCTATTGACACGATGATTTCTGCTGGGCGGATTGCCGTGAACGACATCATCATCACGCAGCTCGGCTACAAGATAGACCCCACTAAAGACAGCGTAACCATCGACGGCACCAACCGCATCGAACCGCAAAGCATCACAAAGCTCGTATATATTCTTTTCAACAAGCCACGAGGAGTAGTCACCACCGCAAAAGATGAATTAGGAAGAAAAACCGTCCTCGACTGCGTCAAAGTCTCTGAACGCATCGTTCCCGTAGGACGTCTCGATCGCGACACCACAGGCGTATTACTTTTAACAAATGATGGCGACCTCCATAACAAGCTCATTCACCCGAGTCAAGAAGTAACAAAAGAATACGTCGTACTCCTCAACCGTGACCTCACACCACAAGATCGCACCACGCTCGAGCAGGGGATCCTTCTCGAAGAAGGCATGACGAGACCGTGTGAAATCACTCCAGATCCGAACAACCCTATGCGCGCAACCATAATCCTCCACGAAGGAAAAAAACGCCAAATCCGCCGCATGCTCGAATCCCTAGAATATTCCGTCCGCACCCTCGACCGCGTCAGCTTCGCCGGGCTCACCTACACGGGTCTAACAGAAGGAAAGTGGCGACACCTGACGTCCCAAGAAGTAGTGGAGTTGAAGAAAAAGAGCTCTTGACGAAAAAGACAATCGATGGTATAAACCAAACAGTAATTTGACATCTCAGAACAAAAGAAAAGAGGAATACGAGAAATGGTTTTAAGATCTATGGGAAGCGAACTGTATAAGATAACGAGAACGAGAACCCAAGAAAAGAGTCAGCAAGATGTTCAACACGAGACGAGAAAAAAGAGCGTGCTGATTCTTGGCGGAACATCAGGGCTAGGCAAAGAACTCGCCGCCCTCCACGAGGAGGCCGGATGGTATACGATAAAGACAGGGCGCATAGAAAAGAGTTATTCTTATGATAAGAAAGGAGCAACGATTCATTACGATCTTTCCCGAGAAGGTTACAAAGATCTTTTAGGTGATCCAACGGTAAGAAATACGAATTTTGATCGCTTCATCTGGGTAGCAGGAATGTGGCTCCAAGGTCCCTTTGCCTCATACTCATCAACTGAAGTACAAAAGGTAGTGGAGGTGAATTTCACAGCACCATTAGGAATCGCATTAAAACTGTGGGAGGTGATGGCCGATAACGCAGATCCGGAAAACCAAAAAAGCTTCTCGGTAATATCTTCAAGTTCGGGAATTACGCCGCGCGCTGAAGAAAGTGTATACGCCGCGACAAAACACGCCCAGGTCGGATTCACCCGCAGCCTCGGTCTCGAGAACCAAAATGATAATCTCAAGGTAAGTCTATTCCTCCCCGGCGGAATGAAGACAAGACTCTACAGAAATCACCCCGAGGTCGATACGAGCCAGTTCAACGATCCCGCCAAAGTCGCCGCAAAGATGTTCGAACTTCTCAACAATCAAGAAGAACGCTACCTCGAAAAAGCATTTCCACGCGATCCGTCGCTGCGATAAGGGAAAAAACCCGACAGAGGAAGTCAATCTTCCTCTGTTTTTTTATAGAAAATGCTTTTACTTATAAGAAAAAACGGAATATAGAGCAAAAAATAGAGCGCACATACAGGAAAAAGGGTCTTGACATTTTATGATAAATATGGTATAAACACTCCGAAGTCCATTGAAAATAGGAAAAAGTAAAGAAAAGGAGAAAGAACCATGTTCGACATGATTCTGGTAGTGCTAGGTCTCTGTGCATTCGAAATCATCTCAAGTATCGACAACGCCGTTGTTAATGCCGATGTGCTCGGAACAATCAGAGACGAAAAAGTAAAGAAATTCTTCCTAACATGGGGGATATTCTTTGCCATCTTTGTGGTGAGAGGCGTCCTGCCTTTTGTCATATTCTTTGCCGCAAATGCCAACGTAGGGTTCGCAAATGCACTCACAGCAATGTGGAGTGGTGATCCTGCAGTCAAACACGCAATAGAGGAATCCTCACCACTACTCTTAATGGGTGGGGGTATGTTCCTTCTCTTGCTCTGTCTGCATTGGCTCTTTCTGGAAAAGAAGAACTTTGGGCTCACGCTCGAAGAACCACTACAACGCCTAGGATCAATTTGGTTCTATTCTTTCGCAAGTGTATTACTCCCTGTGACGATTATGATCGCCCAACGAGTAGTAGACCCATCGAAGGTAACCAACCTAATCCTGGCGGGTACAATAGGATACTGTGTCTTCTTCATCACAGACGGCTTCAAGCAAAATGCCGAAATGATGGAAGAACGCCTCATGGAAGGACAAACACACGATGCCGGTTTCTCGGACTGGGCAAAAGTGCTCTTTCTGGAAATCATTGACCTCACCTTTTCATTCGATGGAGTCATCGGTGCATTCGCGTTTACGCTTTCCGTGCCGCTCATTCTTCTCGGAAATGGATTAGGAGCAGTCATCGTGAGGCAACTCACGGTCAGCAATGTAGATCGGATAAAGAAATATGACTTCCTCAAAAACGGTGCCATGTACTCAATCGGTTTTCTCGGACTTATGATGGTCCTTGAAGCATTCGGAGTACACATACCGACCTGGGGATCACCCGTCATTACCTTTATCATGATCGGATACTTCTTCTACCGCTCGGTACAGAAAAATATCGAGCAAACAACACTACAACCACAAGACGCCGTATAAGGAGGAAAAAATATGGCTACATTCAACCTCGAAAAAGGGAATAAATTCAATCTCGACAAGGGGGTGCGTAAGGTACTCATCGGCCTAGGCTGGGAGGCTGGAGCCAACCATGATCTTGATGTTTCTATTCTTGGACTCGTTCATATAACGGGAAGTCCACGATTCTACGGGGACGGCTCACATGCCGTTTGCTTCGCAAACGAAAGTCTGAAGCAGAAGGATAATACCTTTGTGACCAGTGACGGCTCAATTAAACATTATGGTGACAGCCGTACAGGGAAAGAGTCGGGGGATGATGAGAAAATCGAAGTAGATTTCTCAAAAATTCCAGCAGAGATTGTCGAACTAGCGATCTTTGCGACTATCTATAAAGCAAAGTTAAGAGGACAATGCTTTGGGAGTGTGAAAGAAAGCTATATTCACGTCACTGATCTGGATACTAACCAGGATCTGTGTATCTATAAGCTCCGTGATGAATTCGCAGGTTCTACTGCCGTCCAAGTAGGAAGCTTCTTACGGGAAGGCAATAACTGGGTATTCAAAGCAGTGGGCGCAGGATCTACAGTAGAACTGGGAGATATCTTAGAGCAGTACCAGTAAACAAAAAGAAGAAGAATAGAGCATGCCAGAGGAAAACACCAATAACCCTTCCTCTGGCATTCATTTTTTTCGAGAGCCAGAGGAAGGGAAACAAAAAGTCAAAGTACTATTTTCCTCTTCGCAGGAAAGTAGCGCGCATCAACCAGAAAAAAAGGAGGATCCCATACAGCCAAAAGTACTCTCATTTTCTCAAAAGGAAGAAGGGAGTAGGCAAATCGAGCACAAAATAACCGATCCTATAGAACCAAAAGTATTATTGTTTGCTTCACAGCAAGAAGAGAATACTAAAACACAACAAGAAGGATCGAACGTCCCAAAACCAAAAGTCCTATTCGGGGAAGCAAAAGCACCATCTACAGTGCCAGCGCGTCCGGAAAAGCCATCAGTAACGGTTCTCTTCAGCACAGAAGCTAGCATACGTCGCAAAATCGAAGTAAGTGTTGAAGTACTCCGTACCATAGATGCAAACATTGATGATGCAACGTCGCTCCAAAAAGCGAAAGAGATGATATCATTCTTCAATTTTGAAGACGGTAGAGATGAAAAGTTCTTCTCATTCGGAACGCGAGAACAGGAGGAAAATAGCAAACTCGCACACCGAATATTGGAAATTAGTAGCAATGAGGCATTCGAAAAAACGAAACGCAGCATCACGGAAATCATCAACACCATGAATAGTCTCGATCGCGATCTTCTCCTGGGAACGAAGAAAAACATCTTTAGCTTTTTAAAGCCAAAAGAGAATATCTCCCCAAGAGAAAAGTTAAGAGTAATGCTCGAAGATACAAAAAAACGCATCGTGGAGATACAGCAGTATCTCCCGATTCTTATCGAGCTACGAGATGAAACAAAACATCTGCATACATCGATACCGCATCTAATACGTACCGTAGATGCAGCAATCGTAGCGGGCAAATATCTTTCTTCCTATGGTGCATCATTGAAGAATAATCACGATACAACCCACGGTCTTCAAAAAACCGACAAGCTGGATACTGCACTCTCACTATTAGGAGATCGCGTACAAAGCCTTGGTATTACAAAAATGGGATTATTCCAAGCGATGCAACAACTAGAAATCCAAGAAAGGGGATTAACACTCACGATACAAAACATCCAGGAGGTGACACTCACACTGCTACCGACATGGCAGAGCACAATAAGTAGCATTATGGTGCTCCTGCAAACCCAGCCGATTGACAAAGATACCAGAGATCTCCATGATCTCTTCACGCTCCAAGAAAAAATATTAGAAAGACTGAAAAGGTAAGGTAAAGAAAAATGGTTGCGTTCAATCTCGAAAAAGAAGAAAAGAAAGTAAAGTTTGTTCTCGAAAAGAAACAAATCGCCAACATCACCGCAATGGTAAGCCTCGTGCTCGACATTAGTGGATCGATGAAAAACAACTACGAAAGGGGAATAGTTCAAGAGTTCTTTCAACGAACACTCCCAGTAGCATTGAACTTCGATGATAACGGAGAACTAGATGTATTTGTCTTCTCTAGTGGGAAAATGCATGCCCAAATCTCTCCCAGTGCAACACGGGCTAACTACGATAGCTATGTGCAAAAAGAGATACTCAACAACAGGGGCATTGAAAAATGGGGAGGAACAGACTACGCTCCAGTGACAGAAGCACTATTAAAAGAATATGGCTTCTTAACCAAAAAAGGAGGGTTCTTCGGAATGGGTGGGCAAGAAGTATTGCAGGCCAGTTCAAAGAAGGGATTCCCGGCGATCTGTTACTTCATCACCGACGGAGAAAATAGCGATCAGACTGAAACATATCAGCTCTTAAAAAAGTGTCAGGAAGCCCATAGCAACATCTACTTCCTCTTCATAGGAATAGGAAGGGAAGCGTTTAGATTTCTAAAGAGAGTGGCGGACGATTTTGACAACACAGGATTCCTCGCCATTGAAGACCTCGGGAAATCAGCTTCCGATGAAGCCTTTCACGAAAGTCTCTTACCTGATGAACTGTGTACCTGGCTAGGGGGAAAGAAAGGATAAGGAGGAACCATAATGGATGCTATTGTTCCACAAATTACCGAGCAGGGGAGCACATCCCTGCAGCTCTCAGGAGCACAACAAGAGGAAGTAAGAAAGATTGCATTAAGCATTTCTCTCGATCCTTCTAATACCACAGGAATAATGCAGTTCGGTTCCCAAGTCCAACAGCACACGTCGCAACTGGCAGATACCATGCTGCAAAACATCAGAGCAAAGGATATGGGTGAGGTAGGAGAGACACTTTCCAAGCTCATGCTGAAGTGCAAATCGATCGATGTAAAAGACTTTTCGAACACCAAGAAGGAAGGGTTACTCCATAGTATCCCTATCCTCGGAAAGTTGATCGACAAAGGAAAAAGTGCCCTCGCAAAATATGAAAAGATTGAAGATGAAATAGAAGCAATATCTACCAGTCTTCAAAACGCTCATACGCAGCTTGTCAGCGATGTCGCCCTACTCGATGCCGTCTATGCGAACAACGAGAATGGCTTCATGCAGCTGGAATTACACATTTTGGGAGCAATGCAGCGACTTGCTGAATTGAGCCAAGAAATAATACCGCAAGCACTGGTAGCAGCACAGGGAACAAACAACCCCATGGATGTACAACATGTCCAAAATCTCAATCAGCTCAAAGATCGTCTTGAAAAAAAGATAAACGATCTCCAGATCACAAAAATGATTGCGATTCAAACAGCACCGCAAATCCGACTAATTCAGGGAAACAATATGCTCCTCGCCGAAAAAATCCAGAGTTCGATCCTTAACACGATCCCGCTCTGGAAACAAAGTCTTGTCATCAGAGTGACCCTCATGAGACAAAGCAGCGCGGTAGAGTTACAAAAGAATGTAAGCGATACCACTAACGATCTCTTGAAAGGCAATGCAGACCTGCTCAAACAAGGAGCAATAAGCATCGCAAAAGAGGGAGAGCGAGGTATCGTTGACATCGCGACACTGGAACATGTCAATAACCAGCTGATAAGCACCGTAGATGAAATAGAAAAAATTCGCATCGAAGGTAAAAAAACACGAGGAGAAACAGAACAAAAACTCGTGCAGCTGCAAGGACAATTAAAAGCACGGCTACTAAAATAAGGAGCCTGCCATTACAGAGGAAGCCAATCTTCCTCTGTTTTTTTATACAAAAACACCTCCCATGCCATGCCCTAGCACAACCCCCATTGACACCCCGCCACCCCGTGATACACTAAAATCAACAAACCACCATCGAAGGAACACATACCAACGATTTCTTCAAAAAAAATATGCAAACATATAACTACCCGGTAGTCATAGAAAAAGACGAAGATGGCTACTACGCAACCTGCCCATCTCTTCAGGGATGCCACAGCCAAGGAGATACCTACGAAGAAGCTATTGACAATATAGAAGATGCAATCAGACTTCACATTCAAGACCGACTTGAGCACAAAGAAAAGCTATCAAAGCCGGCAACGGTGAGCATCTCCGCAGTGAACGTCGTACTGCAGTAGATATGTCAGATAAACTGCCTCGTATCACTGCGAAAGAGCTCGTAAAGTTTGTCGAAAGTAGAGGATTCACCCTCGTACGACAGTCGGGGAGTCATATGATATATAAGAACGAAGACGGGCTACGCACCACGATTCCATTTCATGCAGGAAAAATAATCCACCCGAAACTATTGAAAAGCATACTCAGCGACCTTGACGTAAAGGCTGAGGACTTCAAGGATCTATATCAAGGATAAATTGGCCTTGACATCACGTTACATCAATGCTATAAACAAAAGAGTTATTTGAAAAATCCAAAGAGAAAGAGGAATAGAAAATGGGAATAGCATGTAATTTCTCTCCACGAGAAATCGATCGCGAGCTGGGAAAATATGTAAAGCACTACGAGAAGCTCCGCACTCTATTCGGGAAAAACTTTTGCGGGATTGATGAAGTGCGGCAAGCATTCACCCTGCAAAGCGAAAGAGCACCTCTACGAGTTCCGAATTTTGTATATAAGCCCATCTTCAAGGCATTATGGGACAAATGCCATGAACCAGATGTCGCTATATTCCTCTCTCGGATAGAAGAGGGAACCGTGAATGTCAAAGATTGGCTTCTCATGCTAAGAACACCCTCCTTCAGACATCAAAAAAAGGATATCTCGGTAACCATGCGAGCACTGCAAGACTATATAGCTCCCGATATGCTTACAAGAAACCAAGGAAAACTCTTCTATAACCCCAATGGATATTATACGCGAGACGTGATCGATACCTCAGACATTCAGGTACTACATTGGCAATTCGTAACAAAGAAGTGCTTGAAAGGCACACTCAAGAAGGCACATGCCAAACAAACAACAGCCCTGAACGCCTATGCAAAGAAAGTGGGTTTCGACCCAACCCTGACACGTAGACGTAAACCCTTAGAAGTAGTGTGGGATTTCATGATCCTACTACGTAGTCACGGTATCCGCATTCTATTAGGAAAATCTGACCAGACAGACGCCCGCGCCTGGGATAATTCTCTCTTCCACGTAGGTATCGGGGATGAGGAAGGACTTGACATAGACGCGGGGCTCGACGACGAATTTGTTGCAGATCACATAGGAGCAGTACTCTCACGATAATCAATACCCCCACAACAGAGGAAGCCAATCTTCCTCTGTTTTTTTATACAAAAACCCCTGATATGCCTTATCGCAACAAGACAGTCCTCCCATTGACACCTCACCACCCCGTGATACACTAAAACGGACAAACTACTCATATATAGACATGTACCGACTATGAAATCATTCACTCTGGCAACGAAAGACATTCTCTCCCTCGTTCAGTACCTCGAAGCAGTAGAAGCACGCGACCTCGAAGAGACCAAAATATGTACCAAAACCCTCCACGATCTCGAAGATTCCGTTCGTGCATTTTTGGCAAAAAGAGGACAACTTCAGACCGAATTCAGCACCAAATATAGCGCTACTAAAGCAGGATTCAGCGAAGAATACCGTGCTGCACTGAATATCCCCGAAGAAGGGGAGCGTCACACCCGTCTCACCAATCTCCAGGAGCGATATACACTCGAAACCCAGGCAGTAGAGCGCGCATATTTTGATAAAATCGAAGCACTCAACGAAGACGCTGAAAAAGAAGCAAAAGCAGAAACCTCCGACGAAAAGTTCACGTATCTTTTTGATAAGCTCAAAGAGAACGGCGCGGGATTTTGGAAAGAGAAAAAAACATTCATCCATATCATGGAAACACTTGACGCAATCAAGTAATACGCAACGCTGTATATGAAAAAACTCATCCCGTTCGCTATTCTCACTGGCATCATCCTCATCTTTGTTATTGCAAACTTTCCCTTTGGCACCGTTGGGACAGGAGAGAGGGGAGTGCGCCTTCGCTTTAGCGCAGTGACTGGGGACATCGTACGCGAAGGACTGTACTTCCGTATACCATTCATAGAACGAGTCGTAAAAATGGACGTAAAGATACAAAAAGAACAGGTAGAAGCAGGCGCCGCGTCAAAAGATCTACAAACGGTACACTCCACGGTTGCCCTCAACTATCACCTCGACCCATCACGCGTCGTCGATATCTATCGTGACATCGGTACGAGCTTCAATAGTCGTCTCATCGACCCCGCACTCCAAGAATCCGTCAAAGAATCCACGGCAAAGTTCACCGCCGAAGAACTTATCACCAAGCGTGATACAGTAGGACTCGCAATACGCTCCTCGCTCAAAGCAAAACTCGAACCACGAGGAATCCTCGTTGATGATTTTAACATCGTAAATTTTGAGTTCTCGACAGCATTCAACGAATCCATCGAAAGAAAAGTAAGCGCAGAGCAAGACGCATTTGCCGCACGCAACCGTCTCGAAAAGGTCAAATTCGAAGCAGAACAGAACATCGCAGAAGCACGCGGAAAAGCAGAGGCAATACGGCTCGAATCAGAAGCACTGAAAGTCAATTCCCAAATCCTCCAATCACGCGCCATCGAAAAGTGGGACGGCAAGTTGCCACAAGTCACCAACGGAGGAACGCCCTTTATTTCCATCGATCTAAAACCTGCACAGCCCTAATTTTTGTACCACCAGGATTTCCTGGTGTTTTTTTATGAAAAACCTCTCCCGCATCATCGCACTCTCGGTTCTTATTCTCGGGATTGTCGCGATCGTCAGTCCGCTCACCGCGCATGCAGCGCGTGCCAATGTCACGAATTGGTATATCATGAGCTTTGATTCCGATATCACCGTGAACACCGACGGATCCCTCGATGTCAAAGAGCATATCATCGCAGATTGTGGTCAATGTAGTGGCAAGCATGGTATTTTTCGTGTATTGCCATATCAGATAAAAACCAAAGAGGGCAAGACATTTCAGACGCCTGTGACGCTCAACGCAATCGAAGATGAGAAGGGGAATGCACGCAACTACTCAGAAACCATCCAGAGTGATAACAAGACCATTTCATGGCGCGTTGGTGATGCGAACAAGACGGTGCAGGGAGTGAACGTCTATGACATATCATACACTGTCGAAAATGCGGTACGCGACCAAACATCTACCGATGAACTCTACTGGAATCTTATCGGAGCATTTTGGGATCTCGAAATTGATCAAGCAAGTATTATCATTCACACACCTGCATCAGTAGATGGCACCAAAGCACCGCTCACGATCTATGCGGGCCCCACCGTCACAAAAGACCATACCAACGAATACATACAATACAAATGGAAAGATGCACATACATTGTTCATAGAAAGCAAGAAAGGATTTAAGAAGGGGGAGGACATAACCGCATCCATTTCATTCCCGAAAGGAATATTCACACTTCCCAGCCAAGAAGATGTACAAAAATCTATTGACGCACTCAATGCGCAAGGAGATACGAGTTCGTCACCGATGAGCACAGAAGCGCTTATCGGCATGGGCATCCTATGGATAGCCCCTTCAATCCTCGCATTCATCGTTTGTTTTCTCCTGTGGCGCAAATACGGCAAGGATCCCGTCGTCAAAAAAGCAATCACGCCCGAATTCGACGCACCCGATAATCTCTCGGCACTCACATTACATGCCCTAGAAACCCACGGGAAACTCACCAGCAAAGGAATCACGGCAGCTATAGTGGACCTAGCAGTCAATGGTCTCCTGATAATCAAAGAAATTCCCAAGACCGGCTTCTTCGGCTCGGTAGATTACTCACTCACAAAAACAGGCGCCACACCGAAACGTGCACTCACCAAGACCGAACAAGCGCTCTTCGATGCCCTTTTTGAAGATGGGGACACCGTACTCCTCTCATCACTCAAAACTTCATTCCCAAAGCAACTCGAAGCCATCAACGCCATTGCCGATGCAGAACTTATCGAAAAAGGCTACGTCGATAAAAATGGAGGCCAAAAGGCCGGGGCAGGATTCTTTGTAGTAGCAGGGATACTTTTCTTTATAGGCTTCCTCGGATGGTTTGGTGCTGGGTTCATCCCCGCAGCAGGGATATGCGCGATCTTTGGGGGATTGATGATGAAACGAACCCCCGCAGGCGCCGAGCTGATTTGGAAAATATCTGGCTTCAAGCTTTTCATGAATACCGCTGAAAAATATCGCCAACAATTTTTCGAGAAAGAAGGCATGTTCGAAAAACTTCTTCCCTACGCAATTCTTTTTGGCATCACCAAGGAATGGCTCAAGAAGATGGGGGAGTTAGGCGTGATGCCGCAAGAAGGATCAATGGCACCCCTCTGGTTTGTATCCTCTTCAGGATTCTCTTCATTCGATAGTCTCGCCGCAGGACTCGAAAGTGTATCCTCGAGCATCAGCACAAGCACCACGTCAAGCTCAGGTTCAGGTGGTGGAGGATTTTCTGGTGGTGGCGGGGGAGGTGGCGGCGGCGGGGGTTGGTAATTTTACCGCCCCTTCTTTTTCTTTCTTACATCATCAGCCCCTTTTCTTTTTTATACATTGTGCGACCCATAAAAAGGGAGGCATAGCAAGAGAAGAGGGAGGAAGAGGGAGTAGGGATAAAGGACGCGTAGGCGCTTCACATCACAAGCGCCACAAAAGTCATCCTCTCTCTTCCAGGAGAATGTCAGCACACAGCATGAGTAGCTACTGCACAATCTACGCGAAGAAAAAAAACTTTCAGTGAGAATATATAAGTTGCAGGGGAGAAGTGCGGGACAAATGCAGCAGCGAACACAAAAGGTACTCATACCACTTCTCCGGCTAGCGTCGCTTAAGGTATATTGTGCGACGCATACTATATAGTATACAAAGTTACATCTACGCAATTATTTCTCCACTCCTCTCTTTCGCGCTGCTCACTCATAAAACTATATGTTCGCCCCAGTCACCTCTCGACCCACACGTGCCCTATAATCCATTTTTTAAAATTTCTCGATTCCCGTTATTAATAGCAAATGACCACCGTCAATACGCCCATTCCGTCCAAGCCAAATATAAAAGGTAGCGCTATTGACGCTACCCACCTATCGCATTACACCCCCCTCACCTATCAGTACACCTCACCCCTTAAGTGTCGCACAATGTAGAACTCTAAAAAACTACGGCTTGTACTGGGCAAAGAGAGAAAAGAGCTCTCCTACGAGTATGCTTCCGCAAATCAAGAGGAAGGCCGCAAGAGCCATACCTCGAAGTACGGCAAACCTGTCAGCGCGAACACTCATTGGTGAGCAGCACGAACTGCAGAAAGAATCTGCGCAATGATCCCCATTGCCAAAAGTGCGGCAATCAACATGAGGCTTCTTGAAAACCGAGAATATCCATTAAACACTATGAGAACCTCCCTATTCTGATGGTGTATTTGCCAACAATTGAGCTGACAATTCGAAAGTATACTCCCCCTGTATTTTTTGGCAAGAGCGTCGCACAATGTTTTTTGGAAGCTCAATGTACAGCAGGTCGTTTTACCCATACAATACTCATATATGAACGCTACCTCTGCAACGCAAAACCCGCCACCTCCCCTCGACCTCTCGGTAGTTATACCTGTCTTTAACGAAGAAAGGGATATTGAGCACACCATCCAAAAAGTTGGAGCATACATAGTAGCTAAGGGCCTCAGAGGAGAAATAATCATAGTAGACGACGGAAGCACCGACGCTACCAGCATCATTCTTCAGCGGCTCACCACATCAATCCCCTACCTCCATCCTATATTCCTCAAGAAAAACCACGGCAAAGGATACGCAGTCAAAACAGGCATTCTTTCTGCGCACGGAAACATAATCCTCTTTATGGACGCAGATGGATCAACGGATACGCAAGAATTCGATACATTCCTCCCATTTTTCAAAACTGGAGCAGATGTAGTAATCGGATCGCGATATCTCCCACACAGCAATATTATCATCCAACAACCCCGCTATCGCGTCCTATTAGGCCGTATAAGCAACCGCGTCATACAAAGCATCCTCCTGTCTGGTATAGTCGATACCCAATGCGGATTCAAAGCATTCACGCATAAAGCCGCTCAAGACATCTTCTCGCGACAAACCATCGCACGCTGGGCATTCGATATGGAAATCCTTGCCATCGCACGCCACAAAGGATACACCATACAAGAAACCCCAATACAATGGAGCAACTCGACCAAACGCGCTTCTCGCCTCCGCCCTATCAAAGACACCCTCAGAACCCTCCGCGACCTCATAAAAATAAAAACACGCTTCCTATTGAAGCGCTATGATACACACGAGACTCCTCCTACCGAAACAGCCCCACTACGATCGGATAGAGAATAAGGATCAAAAAAGCCAACCACCATCGCCCCGTCTGCCCTGCCCCATACCCAGCCAAAAACACCAACACCAAGATAAGGGTCGTAATTGTTGCTATAATATGTTTGAACGCTGATTCAAGAAACTCTTCCATATGACATTATTTCGTTTCTCCTATTATATCATCATTCTATTTCTTGTCCTATCCCCCCTCTCCACCTTCGCCAAAGAATCCACATCCGAAACCGCATCCATCACCCGCGTCATTGATGGAGATACGATCGTCGTCAAAATAGACAAATACTACGAAAAAGTCCGCCTCATCGGCATCGACACCCCAGAAACCAAAGACCCTCGCAAAACCGTCCAGTGCTTCGGCAAAGAAGCATCCCTCTACACCACCTCCCTCTCAAAAGGAAAAACCGCCATCCTCAAAAACGACACGCAAGACGCAAACCGCGATAAATATGGACGACTTCTGCGCTACGTCTACCTCACGGATAAGAATGGAGCCACCACAGACTTTTTAAACGCAAAGCTCATCAAAGACGGCTACGCATACGCCTACACCCACTTCCCCTTCATGTACAAGGATCAATTCAAAAGCTATGAAAAAACCGCGCGCAAAAACAAGAAAGGCCTCTGGAGCGACACCACCTGCGCCGGAAAACGAACATCCAAGAAATAAAAAATGGCTTGCAGACATAGTGTGCAAGCCATCATTTTACGATATTTTGATTATGTTACTATCTCAAGAGTTATGGGAGAATACCCGTCCTTACAGAGTTGGATAGTGTAGCCCTGAAAACTCATTTCTAGACACCATATACGAACAGATAAAACCATCCGCACGAACTCATCCAATATGAGATTCATAGACTCCGAAACACTCTTGAGCTCATCTAAGTCACGAAAACGGATATCCTTGAGACGATCTCCCGTAGGAATCTGTCGTGTGATATATAATATTTTCTTTTCATGGTTTTGAGCAAAGAGAGCATAACCAGCCTCTTCATTGCCACGTATACACCGCCAGAAAGCATACGCCTCTCCTACGATACTTGCATGCGTCCTTTTCTCTTGGGTAAGAAATTGTTCAATCCTGGCATCAATGAACACTTTTCTATTATTACTAGGCAACCGCACGGTATATCCCCCTTTCTTGAATCTATGAAAACCCTAACAAAAAGAGACGCCCTTGTCAAGCGTCCCTCTGGTTTGATGGCTCCCTAAGGAAGGTACTTTAATGGATCGACTGGGATACCGTTCAGGCGCACTTCAAAGTGAAGATGAGGACCCGTGGTGAATGGACCTGCCCCATTACTGCCTGGTGAACCTCCTGAATACCCTATAATCTCACCCTTCTTCACATAGGTGTCCGGCTGAACGCTAATGCTGCTGGGATGACCATACACCGTAGCAAGTCCCTTGTCATGCAAGATCATGATATAGGCATACGCCTTGCCATTAAACTTTGTACGGGCAACATAGCCGCTTTCTGCGGCACGGATCGGCGTGCCCTGATAGGCACGAATATCAATGGCAGGATGTTCGAATACGTTACGAAACGGATAAGTCGTATCATGAAAATACGCAGAAATACCACGCGAAGGCTCCACTGGCCACATAAACGCCACATTCTGCGAATTAAAAACCTTGAGCTTATCACGAACCGTTTTTTCCAGGTTAGTCACGTCAGAGTCGATTTCTGACTGCTCGGCACGTGCCTGAGAAAGAAGCTCTTGGAACTTCTCCGCAGAAAGAATAGACTGCGCAATCAGCTGCTGCTTTGTCTGGCGTTGCTCATCCAGACTATCTTTTTCAGTGACCATACTCGCCTGAAGCTCTTCCTGTCTCTTCTTGTTATTTTCCAACCCCGCACGTTGTACCATCAGCTCCTCACGAAGCAATTTAATACGTGACATCGACTTCCCTACCTCACCTTGTGCCAGCTCCAGATATCGCACCTGATCAAAAAACTCATTAAAGCTCTCGTTCATGATAAGGAGCTCGAGATAGTCGCGCTGATCATTTTGATATACTTTTCGAACATACTCCCCGAGATGTTTTTTGTACTCTGCAATTTCCTGCTCCTTTGAAGCAATTTCTAGATCGGATTGCTGAATTTCCAAATCAAGCTGCTGAATTTCCTCCTGTGCTGCCTCTATGTCCAGCGTCGTCTTCGACAAACGATCTTCAACAATAGCGGTCTCATTCTCGAGAGATGCTGCCTCCTTCTGCTTAAGCTGAATATTATTCTGATAGACGTTGATCTGACTTTTGAGACTAGAAATAGACGCCTTCTTATCCTTAATCTGCTGGTTCAGCTCGAGAACGGTAATATCATCCTTCTTCGATCCCAGAGCAGAAGAGGGGGAAGCCACCGACTTTGTTGCCTCATCAGCAATAACGCGCACAAGAGGAACACTCCCCGCAATGATTGCGGTGATAACAAATACCCGAAGAAACGTAGCGAATGATACACTCATACCATTATTTTCTTACACGCGACTCAGCGCATGCTGTATTCTCGATATAGTATATGCCTTCCCCAAAATAGCAGCAACTTCAAAAGGGCTAGGACTCTTTTCGAGTCCTGTTAATGCAACACGAAGCGGCCAGAGCACCTCCCCATTCTTGAGACCCTTGTCAGCGATAGCAGATTTCATCCTCTCTTCGAGAGAAGCAATATTCCACATCTCTTCGTCAATAGCAAGAAGCTCATGTTCCGCAAATAAAAGACTTTCATGCACGGCTTCAGTCGACATGCCCTTCCATGTAAGGATGGCAGGATCATAATCAGGAAGCTCGACAAAAAACAATTCCGTACGATCGGTAATCTCACTCAGGATTTCAATACGTTCACGCTCACCCGCAACAACATTTTCGCAATACGCAAAATCCACCTCACGCCCCCCTTTTGTCACAAAAGGCCCTGTAGCAAAAAGTTCCGCATTTACGGGAGTGATATATCCTTTTTCTACAAAATATGGCAGGCAGAGATGAGTGAGCTCAGTGGTATCTTTCGCACGGATATATTGGGCATTGATCCATCGCAACTTCTGGATATCAAATATCGCCCCTGCCTTATGTACTCGCTCAAGAGAAAATGCAGAAGCAAGCTCATCGAGAGAAAAAATCTCTTGCTCCCCGCCGGGATTCCACCCGATAAGCGCCATACAGTTGATGAGTGCCTCAGGCAAGAATCCTTCTGTGCGATATTCAATCAATGACACCTTGTTTTTCCGCTTACTGAGCTTGGAACGATCAGGGTTGAGAATAAGAGGAATATGCGCATACTGTGGCAAAGGAAACCCAAGCGCGCGCTGAATGAGAATTTGCTTGTGCGTATTCGAAATATGATCCTCTCCACTGATGACATGAGTAATTTCCATCGTAGAGTCATCAACCACCACCGCAAAGTTATACAGTGGAGAATCCATATCCTTTGCCACCACCATATCCCCTATAAGCCCCGTATTCACCGATACATCACCACGAACAAGATCGGTAAATACAAGCTCCTCGACAGGAACTCGAAAACGCAACACGGAATTCTTTCCTTCATCCTCAAATCGAATGCGATCCGCATCGGTAATGGCACGACACTTCCCGCTGTAGCGAGGTGGCTCATTACGCGCTTGATAGTCTTGTCGCTCCTTCTCAAGCTCCTCGGGGGTACAGTAGCAACGATAGAGCATCCCCTTCTCGTAGAGAGCGTGAAGATACTTGCGATAGATGTCGGTACGTTCTGACTGTCGATACGGACCAAAAGGGCCTCCGATATCCGGTCCCTCATCCCACGAAAGACCCAACCACTGCAACCCATCAATAATATCCTTTTCAAAAATCTCTTCAGAACGCATCTCGTCCGTATCTTCAACACGTACAACGAACACGCCCTTATTCGCCCGCGCAAACAAATAGTTATACAACGCAGTGCGCGCAGTACCGATATGAAAATTCCCCGTTGGCGATGGTGCAATGCGTACGCGAATCATAGATTATGGCTGCGCTTCATCAGGAACAGTAAGGTCAGGAAATGCAGGAGTACCCCCAGTAGGTGTCGTTGTTGAAGGAATGGTAGGAAGATACGAAGAGGGCAGAACGCTCCCTGCTGCATTTGCGGGCGCACGACATCCTGGATCATAAACGAATGTGATCTTGTTCATAAAGCGCGTGAGCTCCGTAGTATTCTTGCTCAGCTCTACGCCGAGACCACCCTGTACACTGCCAATGGCAAGACGAACGGTATTCTGCACTGCCGCACGAGCGTCACAGCCAAGAAGATTCACTCCCCAGCCAAGACATACAACAAAGGTACCAAGAATACTCCAGGCAATAACCTCAACACGACGGCTCGTAAACGACTGAAACTCGAGCGAACGTGAAAGAGCGGTCAAATCTTCATAGCGAAGCTGATCATAAACAACATAGAAAGGAACGGCAAAGAGCCCTAGCACCGCGACAAGCAACAAATACACCCACCATCCGATGACAGGAATACCCATCGAAAGATATACGATACTGTATGCCACTCCCAATAGTCCCACGAGAACCATGCCACGTCCCATAGTCTTCCACCACACACCACGTACAAGATAGTGACTACGCAAGAGCGCATCAATTCCCTTCTTACCTTCATTGACGATAATATAACCCGCAAAATAGAACCATACACTAAAAAACAACGGAAGGATCAACGTAATCACAGAACCATAAATCGCAAGCCCCGCTAACGCGCCAGCAAAGAACATAGATTGATACATCGTACCACCGCGCGCAAGTGCATTTTGCCAGGTAGCCTCTGCAACATTTTCACGATTTTTGGTCAGATAGATGAACGCCGCAAACATCCACGCAAAGAAGAACCCCAGCCCCAGACTCAACGCCGTCCCCAAAACCTGCATCACCGCACGCCAGACCTGCGCCGCATCACGGACGATAAAGTGCAAAAACGAGGTGATACCATATTGTGCGATCGCCACAAAAAGCACCAAAGCAGACAGCACGACCAATTGACGAAAAAGACGGGTATAGATCTTTGCGGATCGCATCAGAAGCGACCCAGTGCCTGGCAAGTGTATAACCGGCAACGTTCCTTGGGGAGGAAGAGTATTCATAGACGTAGTAGAATGAAAAATGTGAACAAGTATGAATAGTATAGCGTAGTATACCCCTATACATCAAGCCATAGAAAGAACAGCACCAAAAACATCCCCACCCACGACTTGCTCTTCCCTATAATTTCTGTATACTAATACCGTATTTTACATACTCCGCATGCGCCCATAGCTCAATGGTAGAGCAACAGCCTTTTAAGCTGATGGTTCTGGGTTCGAGTCCCGGTGGGCGCATATGTATTAACGAGCTCTAAAGGCTCGTTTTTGCTTATAAAAACAAGATCGAATGGGCTTGACAGGAAAAGGATTATATGATAATCTGCACACAGAACATTTTCGCATTACAAAGGAGAAACCGATGCATAGACAAGTACGCAGAGTTCCCGCACACTGGGAACATCCGAAGAATGAAGATGGGTATATTGAATTGGAAGATGTCTTCTCATATACTAAAGAAGAAATTGAGGAGGGGCTCAGCGAGGGTTGGCTCAAAAACGAACCGCCCCATTACGGATGCAAGATAATGCCTGATTGGCCCGAGGCCGAAAAGACGCATTACCAGATGTACGAGACCACAACGCCGGGAACCCCCATTTCACCCGTCATGGAAACACCAGGGGCGCTCGCACAGTGGCTCACCGATAACAAAGAGACGCTCTGGACAGACTTTGTGGGAACATACGAGGACTGGCTCAGTATCATCAACGGAAAGTCTACGATTCAAACGCTTATAGGGAGGAGAACGTAACACAGCCAAAGAATGGAACCGATCAAGTGTTCCTATGCCCACCAAAATAATACCCCATACCCACCATGTCTTCAGACCTCTGGTGGGCTTTTTCTTTTCCTGCAAAGAGCTACAGACGCAACGTACCTTTTGTCCCCAAAGTATCCCCTCCTTCCACCTTGCGCATTCTCCCGCTTCTCCCGTAAGATACAGAGACCTCTGAAAAATCGATGCATTTTTGTTGAATGGGCTGTCAAATCCAGGAAACGTATGATATATACGTTGAGTGAATTTGACGGGTGCCTGTGAAGCAAAAAGGCGCGGTTTTGCAGAGGTCTCGACATGCGACATAAACTGCCCCATGCTATATGGCACAAGAACTCATCGATCGCATCCCCCCACACAATATCGAGGCAGAACAATCGCTTCTCGGAGCGCTACTTCTTGATAAAGAAGCGATGGAAAAAATCGCCGACTCCGTCACTTCAGATGATTTTTATAAAGATGCCCATGGCACGATTTTTGAGGTGGTATTAGAGCTCTACAACAAGCATGAACCCATTGACCTCCTCACGCTCGGAAACCGCCTCGAGGAACGCGCCGCCCTGGAACGTGTCGGAGGAAGAAGCTACCTCATAGGACTCTCCAATATAGTCCCGACTTCTGCAAATATCGGACAATACGCAGCTATTATTCAAAAAAAAGCCTCTTTGCGCCGTCTTCAGATCGCCGCAACCGAAATTTCCCAGCTCACCTTTCAGACCGACGAAGACATAGAAACGCTCCTCGACAAAGCAGAACAAAAAATCTACGGAGTATCGCAAAAATTTGTCAAAAAAATCTTCACCCCCCTCAGCCAAGTCCTGACCGAAGCCTACGAACGTATAGAGATGATCCATCGTGACGGAGGAGGACTCAAGGGCATTCCGACGGGATTCACCGGCCTCGACAATCTCCTTGCAGGACTCCAGCGTTCAGACCTTGTGATCCTCGCCGCACGTCCCGCAGTAGGAAAAACCAGTCTCGTGCTCGATATGGCAAGAAACGCAGCAACGGCAACAGGTATGTCCGTAGCCCTCTTTAGTCTGGAAATGTCCAAAGAACAGCTTGTCGATCGTATGATTTGCTCTAAAGCAAACGTTGACCTCTGGAAAATGCGTACCGGAAAGCTTTCTGACAGCGGAGAGATGAATGACTTCGTCAAGCTCGGACATGCAATGGACACCCTCTCCAAAGCAAACATCTATATCGATGATACCGCCTCTGCGGGTATTATCGAAATCCGCACCAAAGCACGCCGTCTCAAGAGTGAGCACGGCCTCGACCTCATCATCATCGACTACTTGCAGCTCATGGAAGGACGAGGAAACAAAGAAGGCCGCGTGCAGGAAGTCGCAGAAATCACCCGTGGTCTCAAAGCAATCGCACGTGAACTCGACGTTCCCGTAGTCGCTCTCTCGCAGCTCGCACGTGCCGTAGAGTTGAATAAGCCTGCTATCCCCCGCCTCGCCCACCTCCGTGAATCAGGATCTATCGAGCAGGACGCCGACGTGGTACTCTTCATCTATCGTAAAGCAGCAGATCCCAACTACCGCTTCGAAGATCTTACGGATGCAGAAAAATCAAGCGCAGAAGTCCATATCGCGAAGCATCGTAACGGCCCTACAGGAATGGTCGAACTATTTTTTGATGCGACAAAAGCCAGCTATCGCAATATCGATACTCACCACAGCGTGCCAGAAGGTGCCAGCTCATTCAATATTTTTGACGCATAAGCATGTACCCCACCCCCATACGCATTCTCATTGATTTCTTCGCAAAATTTCCCGGTATCGGTGAACGCAGTGCAACGCGGTTTGTCTTTTTTTTGCTACGCCTCCCTCCTAAGAAAGTACAAGAATTCGCTACCGCGCTCTCCTCGCTCCATGGATCAATCATCACCTGCAGTACCTGCTCAACCTACGCCGACAAGAACCCCTGTCGCGTATGTTCTGATGCGAGTCGTGACCCCACCACCCTCTGTGTAGTGTCACACACCACTGACGTAAATGCCTTTGAACGCACCGGGCAATTCCGCGGACGCTATCATGTCCTAGGAGGGACTATCAGCGTCGTCGAAGGAATCACTCCCGATCAACTCCGCATCAAAGAACTCGTCGCCCGCATCACGAGTCCCGATAACACCATCAAAGAGATCATCCTCGGCATGAATCCCGACATCGAAGGAGAAAGCACCGTCCTCTACCTCGGCAAACTTCTCAAGCAATACCCCGTCAAAGTGACCAAAATCGCCCGTGGCCTCCCGAGAGGTGCCGACATTGAGTATGCCGACGAGATCACCCTCAGCGACGCTCTCCGCGCCCGCTGGGAGGTATAGAACATCGCTGAGACCCCCTTGCACAACAAAAAACTCCGATACAATTATAGTACCGAAGTTTTGCGCAAAGGAATTCTCCTTCGACTTTTAGGGATACCCATTGTGGTAATACACATGCGGATCCCTATAAAAACGATCCGATGACGATATAGTGTTAGAACCACCGTTCTCCAAAACGAGCTGCGTGCGGCTCATCTGGAGCATCTCCCAATCTTCCTCATCGGCAACATAGAGCGGCTGAAGAGGCTTTTCCTGCTTACCCAATACTTTCGTTTCGACAATAGTTCCTATAGGCGACGCCATATGCGTGCACCTCCTTTTCCTTAAAACGTATTCCCTACACTACGCCTATTGAGTGATGACGTCAAGCGGATGCCCACGAAGGAGCTTGATACCTATCTCGAGCGCCCCGAATTTCTCTTCGTCTTCCCGAGAATAGTACTCACGCATACCATTGATGAATTCCTCTTTGGTACACTGAGAATACCGCCCCTTCACTCCTTCATAGAGCTCCTCAAAGCTTTTATAACACTTCAAAGAAGTTACTTTGACTTTGACACCCTCGGTAAAATCCGGTCGTTTGCTAAAGATGATATGATCGCCAACTTTTACACGCTGACGCTTTTCATCGTTCAGACGAAGCTCATCGGTTTTGTCACCACCCTTCATCCGATCAAATGGTCCCGGATGAAGATTCATATAATGAACAGTGCTCATACTATATCAGCACCCCTGCATGCAGTGACACAAGAAAAGATGCTGCATCAGGCAACGAGTGTAGCGTCATAGCGTTCCACCCATTCACGAGAGGATGATCATACCGAGAATTCTGAGTACGCACCACGATGCCAATCTTGCCGAGACCTTTTGCAAGACCCATTTCCATACAAGTACCAATGGAAATAGTTTCATCATCTAACAAGTTAAACACAACGATATCAGCAAGAGCAATATCTGCCTCATCACGTGTTGCGATAGCCTGTTGAGACACGAATAGTCCATCAGTCTTGAATTCACCATTACCGATACATGCCATCCCCTTCATATGTTCTTTGGATCGCATAGGATCCATAAGAACAAATGACACCTGCTTCAATACAAGCTGATTTTTTGCTTCAAAAAGACAACGCGCAAAATCATCCCGCCAGCTCGTTGCCCCTTCATATGATTTCCCCCGAATGGGACCCGCAAGATATACATGAATATATTTCATGAACAAATTCCTTCTTTCTCTATTTTTACACTTAATTGTAACGAACGATTCGAATAGTATAAGACTACATGGTAACAAAAAAATGTCAAAGAAATAGTCGGAAAAGAAAAAAGGAACCATCTATTAAGACAGCTCCCTCTTGAATTCGAAGTCCTAGAATTTTCTAACGACCTCTGCGCATATTGGTTCCCACAATAGCCTGCCAGCGTGGAGGCAATTTATCGAAAGCCACGGGCTCAGCACCGATAGCCTTGGCAAATTCTTCGCCGCTCACCCGAGGAATATCTCTCGGAATATCGACAACCCTCCGGGTAGCCGGAGGCACCACTACAATACGTTTCATCACAATACATCACCTCCTTTCTCAATGAACTATAATCCCAAAAACACGTAAGCCGCTTCTCGACAATCATCATACAGCGACAATGCCCGCAACTCTTCACGCGGTATCCATCGTGCTTCTTCAAGCTCCTCTTGATTGAGCACAAACACCGTCCCATCCACATGAGCACGATACACTATCAGAATTCTGTGTGTATTACTCTTTACGTGGTGGGAAAGCAACACATGAAAGGGGGCAAACGCATCAATACGAATGCCAAGCTCCTCATATATCTCGCGATTGAGACTTTTCTGAGGCGTTTCGCCATGGTGAAGTCTTCCTCCAGGAAACTCCCATAATAGATCACCGGGAGCGCGGCAAACAAGAATCTCGTCTCCATGCTCAAGAATAACCTTCTGAGCAACTTTTCCTATAAAATGTTGAGACTCATCGTCTTGCATAACACACCTCCTTAAATAAGTTGTACAATGCACTTTATTCTTTTACATGAATAGAAGTGTGCAGTCAAGAAAAAACTCCTAATACAGCTCCTCATTCTTGAATGGTATGAGCGCGAGAATCACCGCGTCACGATAAAAACCCGCCCTATCGATAACATTCCCCGTGAGAATCCCTACCGAACCATTTTCTTGCTTGGAATTCGATCTCTGAAAAACAATATCGTCAGCCTCACCCAGCTCCTTGCCTTCATCAATCAAACGCACCACTTCCGGAGGAAGATAGTATGCCGCCGTTCGCGCCTTGCCAATCCGCACCAATGATCGAACGACATTCCACGCAAATGCCTGCAGCTCTCCATTGACCTTCTCTACACCGCCCTCAAGGCCAACCCAATACTCAGCCTCAGAAACTTCCTGGCTCGCATTCATAGCTCTCGTATGGGCCCCCTGGAGGGTATCACTACTACTCATTGGCTGGTCCAAAACTCCCGAAGCAACCGCAACACCACTATATTCAAAATCAACCCCAGGAAACATTCGTTCAAAACCCTGCTTCACGGCATCGATTTTTACAGGATTTGTAGAAGCGACAATTATTTTTTTCATAGGAATATCCTCACGTTCACTGATAGCCTACTAGATAGAGCGAAACCAGTCAAAATCAATACAAAAAATACCCCGCTCACCAAATAAAAAAGGTAAGTTTCCTTACCTCCCTACCATCGATTAACCGATTGATTACATTATTGTTTTATACGCTGCACCTCCCCGTCTTGAATCCTTTGAAGATAAGTCGCTTCCAGTGAATCATCAAACAGATTCGACAACTTGAGGGCATATGCCAACAGATCCGGTATTCTATTTTCTCGAATCGCTCGAATAAGATCTATAGCCTCTGTGTTTCTATGCTCCATCCTGTCACAATATCTCGCCATCTCACCAACGATCATCGTAAGATGTTGCATAACATGCCTCAATTGTCCCCATGTCTCCATCTGAAATACATCACTATGAAACACGGCGTCATGTTGGCGTTGATACTCCTGCAACGCAGCCAAATCTCTTTTTTCAGGTATGTGAGTAAATTCCTTCATTATTTACGCGCCCCCCTAAACGGATAGTCTCGCTCCTGGGTATACCGGTTAACAGACAGACCCATCCCTTCTTTTGTTGCCATGAATTCCATCCTTTCTAAGAGATATCTCATCTGCGCCCTAGTTCTAGGTAACGGCAATGCACAAGGACAATCACTAAACTTATTAAAGCATTGTGCATTGTCGAATGCAAATCTACGACCTACATAGGGATCATCGCACGCATGCGCTCCAGCAAAACGACCAAAAATCCTTTTACCGGTGACGACGGCAAAGCGATGAATTACGTGATCATCTTCCTCTCTTACTACCACCGTATACCCATTACTACGTAATGCCTCAACAAGGGTATGAAAAAGAGTAATATCGTCATGAGTATTGATTTCAGGAATCACAAATGATGTTTTTGTCTTCCCGCGGCGCGGCGCGCGTTGTGCAATTTGTCGTAACTTCTGAACCATTTTTTAAAGAACCTCTATTCTCAGAATTCGAAATGAGGATACCACAAACCGCCTATCATGTCAAGAGTTCATCATCCAAAAAATGAGATTATAAGGTGATATGAGAACAGAAAAGAAAAGAAACCTCCAAAATAACTACGATCGTGGAGTATACGGCGAATCATGGACGATAATAACACCCCTGCTCCGACCTACCGCATGAGAAAGACGTAGCCACTGTACCTGTAGTCCCCTGTATTGATCGGTATCTGCTCCAAATAGATTTTTCAAAATGGTAAGCCTTGCATAGATAGGATTCAACGCCAGCTTAGCGGGCCCTCGCAAAGGATGCAAAGGAGCCTCTTGTGGCGTGAGGTCGATTATCTTATGAAGATCCTCAAGAGGATACTGGTCCTCGAAAGAAGCACAGAGTTGCTCAAACCCCTTAACTTGATCTTCAGGGCTTGCTAACTCTTCCGGAGAAGGCATTGGTTCGGGATGCTTCTCTACAAAGTCGTTGCATCGATCTTCCCACTTTGCATCTTCCTTTCTCTCCAACTCTTCTGGGGTCAGCCCCAAATTCATCATTTCACTCATATGCTATATCAATTTAAAATGCGTAAGCGCAGGGATAATATTAGGCGCGAGATCTGCAGGGAGTGCAGCAATATCGAGCCACGCCCACTCATCGATATCGTCTCCCGGTACCACCTCACCGACTCGTGATGCAAGATAGTGTACCAGGATAACATCAACGAGGCCATCACTCGTTTCTTTTTTCGTGTAGTAAAAATAGGGAACCTCATAAAGAATCGTCAGCTCTATCCCCACCTCTTCCTTTGCCTCTCGCCGGGCGTTGTCAAGGAGCGTGGTCTCAAAATCCTCCACTTTCCCTCCGCAAAATTTCCAAAACGTCGTATCCCCGTGCTTATTGAGCAATACTTTTCCATTTTCTACGATGACAGGCCCCGATGCAATGATAATTTTTGGCATATGTTCACTTAGTTACAATTATGCTCCAACTGAGTAGTCCCACCGTTATAATAAGACAAATCATCGCTTTGCAGCAATTTCTGAACGTTTGCGCCCGCAGCAATATTCCGTACCTTTAAAATTTCTTTCTTCGGCGCCGGATCATGATGCGTAAGAAGCCCCATCTCTGGCCAATACATATTCCTATGCAAAAACCCCTTCTCGTCACTATGACTGTGAATAGACTCTCGTTCGGTGAGCATGAGCATTTTTTCTATTCCTCTTTTTCGTGCGACCCCGCCAAAATTGTCTTCTCGATTGAGCGCCTGTAAATAGCGCGCATACATCAGCTTTTCTAACATCACGTTCTCCCCTCTTTGATACAGGAATAATTCTCCATATTTTTTATAAAATTCCCCGTATTGAATTGGAAACATATTATATTGTCTTGCCCACCGAAGATCCACAATACAAAAGTCAACCGCCATCCCCATGATATTAATCTCATTACGATCCGGCAACCCCCACGTACATGTAGCGATATAGGAGTCCCCTTGTTCCATTTTTGAAACAACACCCTGCACATACGATGGATCGATCAACCACGTATCCGCAGCAAGTACGACTACATAGTCTATATCGGGATACTTTTCCACAAAAACTTGCATCCCTGCGTCAATCAAATCAGAAGCCCCTTGAAAATGCCATGAGTTTTTCATTGTCACCAGTTCATCCTCCAAATATGCATTCGGATACCATTCCTTTTCCCCATTAAAAGCATGCACAATCGTAACGTGGCGAAAATACTCATTGGTACCCCACACATTTCGTACAATCTCCATGTTTATTTTTGCATCGTCTACCCTATCATAGGTATAGATGAGAACGCCAATATGTTTCATACATGAAAAATCTATAGAAGAGAATATAGAGGAATACTAGAGGAAGATATGAGAAATGTAAATAAAAAGTAAGCCTAAAATAAGTCTACAGAGGAAATCTCTGAAATTGTCCGGCTCACACAATCAATCATCACTGCTTTACCATGCTGTAACTCTGATATAGGAAAAATAACGCCAAGATAGCGATCACCAAAAAATGGTATAAAATCCGTAATATACTCCCCCTTGGTAACAATGATGACTGTATCATCTTGAGCAGTTTCCTGTTCCAAAAACGTTACCGCCGATAGATAGTAGTTCGCCTGATCCTCTCGCCTACTGGATCCAAAGAATTCATTAGAGACCACCATAGACCCCAACTCACGAGCAAGAATAGTCGCGCTTTCAATAGAGCGTGGCCCCATTGAAGAAAGTACGAGAGGCCGCAAGCCGCGCAAGTGTAATGCCAGTGACTGGATCTGTTCTCGTCCCCTGGAATTAAGCTCCTGGCTACCAAGGTCAGATTCACCGTGCCGTACCATAATCAGCTGCTTCATACCTCTACCCAAAATCATGATGAAATTTTTCTACAAATTGATTGATCTGAGCATCGAGATCACTTTTCGATGTATCAAACGTAAAATAAAAATCTATGAGCTTGAGATATTCTGCGTGGAGAGGTTTTCTCCTCCGATAATTGTTGATTGCGTCTTTGGCATCTCTAAAAAGCCATGTATGCTGAAAATTTCTCAACTTGTTGATGATAAATTCCTCAGGGGGATTAATATGGATCCAAAGGGAAGCTAATCTATATTTCTCAGCTACTTTCTTGATGGCATCCCTGGCTTCTTGATTAATACAATCGGCATCAATAGCAATACTGTATCCTTTCTGTAGGAATTCCGAAATCAGACGATACGCCATCTCACGTGTTCGACCATAATTAAAGCCCTGCTCTTTCAAAAGCTTCCGGATCTCATCAGTAGAGATCCTTACGAAAGATAATCTCTCGGAAATCGGCTTCACGACCGTACTCTTGCCCGCCCCCACCAAACCTACGGGACACAGAAGGACCTGCTGTATTGGTTTAGAATCAGGAACATGAACAGTCCTTTGATACAACAAAGATACCGCACTGAAATCTGCATCGGAGAGATCTCTTCCAGTACCCAGCTCTTCATTTGCTTGCTCAAGTAATGCATTTGTCATAAAACTTCTACCGGCACAAACGGCTTCACTCCGAACTCGCCCAACGATCGCACGAGCGAACACAGTGGAAGGCCCATGACACAATTATAATCCCCTTCTATCTTTTCTATAAACATACTGCCCGCCCCCTGAATTGCATATCCTCCCGCCTTGCCAAAGGGCTCTTCCGTAGCAATATACTCCTCAATCTCAATATCACTCATGGTGCGAAAAAATACTTTTGTCTCAACAACTTCCTGAACAACGCGCTGCGTCGCCGTATCAACAATCGCATAGCCACACAATGCCGAATGCGACTTCCCGCTCAATAATCGCAGCATCTCCCGGGCATGCTCGAGAGAACGGGGTTTACCCAAAACAACATCATCGATAGAGATAACTAGATCAGATCCAATGATAATCGAATCCGGATGCCTCCCCGCAACCGACTGCGCCTTACCAAGCGCAAGATTCTGAACGAGGTCACGCGGATGAAGATCCTGTGTCATATCTTCTTCATAATCCCCCGCATCAACAACAAACGGTATACCCGTCATTGCAAGAAGTTCCTTTCTCCGAGGAGATGTTGATGCTAATACAACTGTTTTCATATATATCCCTTACTCTACTAAAAAAATCCCCAAAGAACAAGAATACGGATACCGCCCCATCTGATTCCAAAGCCCACTATTGCCAAGGCAGACATGAAGTGCTACCATCCGATTAATCGATCTTTATGGAGGAATACGTACCGTGAGCTACGAAGATGATATGGAGTTTGCAGCGGCGGCAAATCGAGAACGTAATGCATACGAGATTTGCCAGCCGACCATTCAAAACGCTCAGGAAAAAACCTACGCGTTGGAAAAAAGAATCCAGCGTGCCAGTACGGCTTGGAAGCAGTTCAAAACAATATTCAACGCAAAAGGTGGTGTTAGTCATGCAGTAGGCGCAAGCCATTTCTCCCTAGAAGAGTACGAGGCGCTTCGTGTACAAATGAAGATTCTCGATACGGAACTATAGACAACGTCCAGAGACAAAATTCTCCCAGACCGGATCTTAATAGATCTGGTTTTATTTTTATGATTACACTCTCAAACGAGATAACAGTTCAAGATATCGGAGTACCTCATCGATAGAAACACCCCCCAGGTTTAATCTCAGTAAAATCTACTATCGTCTCCCAAGTAGCAGTATCCATAAATTTTATACTGGCTTCCGCTGCATCTTTCTGCCAAGAAATGCCACAGTCCCCGTAGTCCCATTTACAAGCAATAAATATACAGGAAAGAGAAGGTTAGGAAAATCGATGATAGTAGTTGAAGCAATACTAAGAATAGCAGCGCAAGCTATCATAAACCAAGTAGTAGGAATCTCCGACCATGGATCCCTGTACGTCTTCACCACCGTTGGCACCGCCGCCATCAAATCCGCAATAATAGCAAAGATGATGGCTAGTACGGGTTCATTAGTAAATTTCCAAGAAACAATAGCAAGAACAGCAAGCCCCGTACAAACCCACTCAATCTTTCCGTATTTTCCATAACCATACCCCGTCAAACAGAGTGCTGTGACCAAACTAGTTCCTATTAAATCGCCAACAAGAAAAGCAATAGACCAGGAAGCACCAGCGCTGATTTGAGCCAATATGGATATGAGTAAAAGTACCGTCCAAAGAATATACGAAACAACATTAGGTCGAGTGGTACCATATACAATATCCTTGATATACGGAATAATAGCCCCAAAGGATATAACTCCCGCTACAATGCCCAAAACTAAGTGCCAATCAAACATAGATATACATTATTCTCCTCCACCCTCACGTAAAGTGCTTCACTAAAGTATACCCGTCATCCTTGGAATTAATCAATGATCAATCCCTGTTTCCAAAAAAAATCCTGCTTTTACGCAGGATAATAACATCATTACTAAATCCATTCCTTAAACGGAATCTTATGCTTAATACGATACAGTGTTAGTGGAAGAGCAACAACGGAGCCGCCCAACACGAACCACAAGGGTAAAATGTAATTCGCAACAGTGTGTTCGGTAATTGCAAATAGATTTAATGCATACGCCAGCACAAAAACTATCCAACAAAATGGTCGGTCCTCCAACGGATTCCCCCATACAAGAATGATAGTGGGCAAAGCAGCACAAGCATCAGCAACAATCGAAAGATACAGTGCATATTGCATCTGGGCAACATCATTGTGAACAAAGAGCCACATAAGCAGTGCGACTGAAGCAACAGCGATGCTTACGATCTCGATCTTGGTGAGCGGTGACCATTCACCTCTCTTTTTGAGAGCAAGTATAGTAACGAGAAGTGGGTTGATGAACGCAAGCATAACCGGCCATAGATTAGCCTTAGCCCCTTGACCATGATAAGTCAGAAGCAAAGCAAGACCGATTAATGTCCACAACGACCAACTCGTAACGCTGGGCTTGATCTTCCCCTGATAAACACGAACAAGATACGGAATCGCATTAACAATAGTAATACCCGCGGCGATGCGCCCCACGATTTCTGGATTCATGAATCACCCCCATCCTTTCAAGGTACGAACTACGGTATTTTTATCATCTTTGAGCAATGCTGTCAATCCTGACCTCGAAAATAAAAAACCGCCCATCTACAGTACCATAGATTGAGTGGTCACGATTGTTATACATTTGTGATAATATCTTTTTTCCATTGAGGCCAAGAATTGTAAATCCTATTAACGACAGCCCGATGTTCTTCGGTCTCTACCTCTTCCATCCAAATTCAGAGAATAAAGACTTTTTCTTATATGCCTCAATAGCAGCGGCAATATAGGGGATAATGTTATGAGGTAACTGATTGATGGGGAAAAACCTCACGTCATCACATTTATTCACCTCCATGTTGCGCGGTTCTCCACTCCAGGCAGTTGCTTCAAAAAAGAACTCAATTCTTTCATCGCAGCCACTAGGATGCGTGCCAGGAGAAATCCTGTGCATAACATGAACCATATGAAGCTGTTGTTCGTCTACCTCAATGCCTATTTCTTCTTCCGCCTCCCTGATCATCGCCCGTGTAGCCCTCTCTTTACCCTCAATATGACCTGCGGGGAGACTATACTTCCCATCTTCGTACCCAGTATTAGCCCTACGGAGTAACAAGATGTGGTCGTCTCTGATGAGAAAAAGATAAACGGCTGATACGAATTTAAAATACTTCTTTGCCATGGAAAAATTACCTCGCTGTGTTTTGATAAAGAACGTCTTCGACGAAGACTATCACAACGCAACCAAGTACGTCAAAGTTACAAAAATAAAAAGTGGAAGCCGCATTGAGCTCCCACCATATTGCCTGATTTGATTACGCGCTCAAAAGCACTGCTTGTTCTTCCGCTGCAACCTCTTCCTGGGTAGGCATGGCAAGAAGTTTCTTCAGGATCTTCTTCATCCTTTGATCATTTTTGCCACTATATACATCATCCATCGAAACATCCACCTTACGGAATAGACGCCCATCTTTGTCGAGCGCCCAGATCAGTTTCATGATTTCTCGTATATCGGTAGTGGCTCCCTCGTCTCGTCCTTGTTCGAGAGCATCGATCGTCGACGCAGGAATGCCCGTTTTTTCGCTCAAATCCTCCTGACTCAGTTTGAGCTCTTCCCGTCTAAAAAGTATCTGAACTCCAAGGAGCTTCCAATAAACATTCGCACGCACCTCGGGATCAAGATCGGCAACGTTAACAACAGAACTAACCATTCGTATAATACCTCACTATTTTGATAAAGAACGTACTCACTACGCTATCACGAGATCATCCCAGCGTCAAGAGCACAGTAATGAAAAAGAACCCTCAATTGCGAAGGTTCTCTATAAATTCCGATATAGTATACAACCCTACTTACTGGGAGCGCTCCCAGTAAAAATCCAATTAAGCGCATACAGAACGGCTTTGGTAGAATTTTGAAATTCGCACAACATGCCATGTTGCATCGTTGCATCGACCATAGTAATCACAACGGCTTCCTTCATGGCCACAGCATGCTTCACATCCACTACACCATGTATTTCGAGATATTCCTGCTCGGACAACTTTATCTTCCGAGCTGCCTTTTTCATCCATGGGATAAATTTCAATGAAAGACCCTCAAGCAAGGCAAGAGAATAAAGAGGATTCACCCCCATTGGCTCAATGGCATACCGCATTGCCTTATTTTTCAGATCAAAAAAATCATTGAACGACTGAAAACAATAATGCGGACCAAACACCATAAAAAAAGCAGGGTGGGCGAGCTTGAGTAGTAATTCAGGATGGTCATCTTGAATTTCACACAGCAAATTCTGTGCAAGGATTCTGCGAACATCCCCCGTCGATTCTACCCAAGCACGAGTCATCCACTGAGTGAAATGATCATGAAAGACAAACGTATAACGAACAAATATTGCCGCGATCTCATGATCGCTGAGCTCCTTAAGAGAAGGAAGCATATCGCGAAGACGAAAGTGGGCATCATTAAACATAGCATCAACCTCACCTCTAAAAAGGGGTTCACGATTCTTTGACATTGGTAAAGTACTCCTCTGTATTAAATACCTCAAAAAAGTAGCACGCCGATAACATCACGTCAACCCCACCTACAAAATCAAAAAAACACCCCCTTCGCCCACTGGCGAATCCGAGGGTGCTTCCGATCTACTGCGATACAATCCTTATACCGCGACAATCTCCACCTTCGTAAAAGGCTGACGATGCCCCTGCTTACGGCGATAGCGAACCTTTGGCTTGTACTTGATGATGGTAATCTTCTTTGCACGGCCCTGCTCGAGGATCTTTGCCTTTACAGAGGTACCTTCGAGCATAGGAGCGCCGACAGTCACGTCAGTCCCCTCTTCATTGGCACGAAGCAATACTTCACCAAAAACAATCTCAGCGCCGACCTCTCCTTCGAGCTTTTCAACCTTAAGGACTTCTCCTGCGCTCACCTTATATTGTTTTCCACCGGTTTTAATAACTGCAAACATATCTTTTTCTATGATTTTATACGTAGTATATCTTTACTTTGTTCTCCTGAAGCGCCTTTTGCGACCCTGTCACGAACAGTGCGAAGGGGAATAAAGCAAAGATACACAGACACTTGAGACATGAATACTCTATCACATACCCAAAAAATATCAAGAGCTTCCCCGCCCTACGAGCCCTTTTTGGCACCCTCCGCCCTCCGCCCTACCAGAAAAACGCCCAAAAGCACCATAAATATAACCAAAAAGACGATCCCGTAGAGTTTTTGAATACTTTGTAGGAAGAGCGCCATCATCCCAAAAACGAACGCTACCGCGTACAGGAAGAACACCGCCTGTCTCTGGCTAAATCCCGCATCCAGGAGCCGAAAGTGGATATGGGTCCGATCCGCCTGAAATGGCGACTTCCGTGCCACCAGAATACGCCGCATAATGACCCATGCTGCGTCCAGGAGGGGCACACCGAGCACCATGACCAGAGTAGCAACCTTCGCCCCGGAAATGAGCGCCAGAACGCCCAAAAGGAACCCCGCCATCGTACTCCCCCCTTCACCGAGAAAGATCTTAGCCGGATGAGTATTCCAAACTAAGAACCCAGCAAACGCCCCAGAGACAATGGCAGCGAGCAGTGCAGTAGGATAGTTAACGAAAAAGAAAATGCTCAAAAGGGCAACAATGAGCGCACCGATAGAGGTGACCCCCGAGACCAGCCCATCGAGCCCATCAAGGAACTTCGTCGTATACATCACAACCAGAATCCATATCCATCCCGTCAACGCAGCCAGGGGCGCAAAACCACCGATACGGAACGAATCAAACACAATCACTCCACCAAAAGGATTCGTCACATGAACAATCCCCACCCCAGAAGCAACAACAAGTCCTGCAGCAATCATGGGAGCAAGAATCTGCAAATACGGAGGAAGATCATGCCGATCATCGAGATACCCTCCGATACAGAGCGCTACAATCCCTCCCAAGACCCCTGCAATATGCCACAACGTCACATGAACATCAGTCAAAGAAAATTCCCCCATACTCCCACCAAAAAGAAGCCACGCGCCCACCGTTATACCAATCCCCAGCGCAATACCCATCCCTCCCAAAAGAGGCATAGGCGCAGTATGCACTTTCCGGCTCGCACCGGGAGCATCAACGATTCCCTTGCGTAGCGCGTAGCGACGTACGCAATACGTTGCTCCTACCGTCACGACACATGCCACCAGCCATGCAAGAGCGAACATCATAATTTTTTTGCCAATGTCCCATGAACCGTATCTTCAACCGTATATCCCCTGCTCTCAAGATGCGCACGAAGGCGATCTGCCTCGAGCCATTCCTTCCGTGCGCGCATCACGTCACGCTCAATAACCAAGGCTTGTATATCCTCAGGAATGACTTCGACACTCTTTGCAATACCTCCCTCAAGCCCTACGCCCAGTATTGCATCGCAGGCAGTAATATACCCACGCATCGCCTCACTACTGTACTGAGCGGGATCCTTAGCAGCCTCTTTGAGAAACGAAAACAATATCCCTACCGCACGAGGCGTATTGAAGTCATCACAGAGCGCAGCAAAGAATTCTTTTTGAGATTCCTCAATCTTTTCATCATTCGCACCATCCCCTTCGGCAACACCTGCCAAAACTTTTACCACCAACAATCGCATATGTGCCAAACCTTCCTGCGCCGCAGTCAACGCCTCCCATGTAAAATTGAGTTGTTGTCGATAGTGCGCGCCCATGTACAAGAACCGCAACGTCATCGGGTCGTACCCCCTCTCCATCACTTGCTCAATCGTATAATAATTCCCCAAAGATTTGCTCATCTTCTTCCCGTCTACCGTCAAAAAATTGTGATGAATCCAATACCGTGCAAAGGGGACCCCAGTCGCCGCCTCACTCTGCGCAATCTCGTTAGGATGATGCACGGAAATATGATCGATCCCTCCCGTATGAATATCAAACGTCTCACCGAGGTATTTCATACTCATCGCACTACACTCGATGTGCCATCCCGGGAATCCGTCGCCCCAGGGACTAGGCCAGTGCATCGTATGCTGCGCAAAATGCCCCACCCTCTTGAACCACAACGCAAAGTCTGCAGGATTTTTTTTGAACGATCCCGTCTGCACCTCTTCTCGCACAGCAATTTTCTTATCATCCAAATTCTGCCCACCGAAGAGTGATCCATACGCCGGAAATTTTGCTATATCAAAATACACCGCTTCGGCCGTGTCATACGCAAACCCTTTTTCAACGAGCGTTTCGATGAGTGCAATCTGTTCAGGAATATGATCCGTCGCCTTACACACAATAGTCGGACGCAATACTCCCAGCGCATCCATCGAGCTATAGAAGTGATCAGTAAAATACTCAGCAACGTCCCATACGTTCTTTCCGTGCTTGAGCGCCCCCTTTTCCATCTTGTCCTCCCCCTCATCCTCATCAGAAACCAGATGACCGACATCGGTAACATTTTGGACGTGCTTCACCACATATCCTGCATGCTCGAGTACACGACGCACGATATCATCCCCGACATATTTTCTCCCATGACCGATGTGGGCATAGTCGTACACCGTCATACCACACGTATACATCCCGACATGTCCTTCCTGAAGAGGAATAAAGAGTTCTTTCTCACGATGCGCTGAATTGTAGAGCAGAATATCCATATATGAGTACGGTTCTAGGGCATTACAAGGCCCTTTCCTCGCCCAATTGCATCATAATCCAGGTTTGTGGTCAAGGCTTTACCTTGTTGGACCAGGCGTGCGCTGTTTGCGGAATCAGTCCCCGACGCATTTGCCTCGCCCAAAAGTGTGATAACCTGGTTCACCTGCTCAGAGGTTGGCGTGATACTGAGATCAAATGTTGCGCTCACCGTGGGCACAGAAAGTGGAATGCGATTGAGTGACCATGTCACTGTTCTGCTTTGAGGATCGAACGCAATGTCTCCCGAATCAACATGAGTACGCTCAGACCACGTCACGCCATCGGGGAGTTTGGCAGAAACCTGAAGATTCTGGACCTCGTGCAATGAATTAGCGACTTTCCATACCATACGATACGTCGTAACCTGCG
>JAHFHK010000018.1:18466-19754 GCA_023246955.1 Candidatus Uhrbacteria bacterium | reverse complement strand
ATGAGCGTATTCGGCGTGACTACGGTGGGGTAGAGTTTGACGGTATCCGGAGAAAGGTCGGGGGAGGTGAAGACATCACGGGCGCTCTGCATGTCTGACTCAATGCTTGCGCCAGGGAGACCGGGCATGAGATGAAAGTCGACTTTGAGTCCTGCATCTTTGAGGAGGCGGGTTGCGTCGATGGAGGCTTGCTGCGTGTGTCCGCGTTTTATTTTTTCGAGGACGGCATCGTCGGTGCTTTGTATTCCTATCTCTACGCGTGTACATCCGAGGAGACGGAGGTGGGCTATCTCTTCTATGGTGATATGATCGGGGCGGGTTTCGACGGTGATGCCGATGCATCGGAAGGGGGCGGTTTCATTCTCGGTCTGTGCTTCGGTAAGTTTTTTGATGTTCCAGCTTTTTTGCTCTTCATCGACAAAGCGAGAGTAGAGTGACTCTGGGGGAGGGACAGGAATATCGTTGAGTGTAGCTCCTCCTTCGTTCATGGCGCGAAGACTCTCTGCGATGAACCACTGCTGGTAATCTTGTGGGTAGGCGCTCCAGGTACCTCCCTTGATGATGTATTCTATTTTGTCGGCGGGGTGCCCATTGATGATGAGGGCTTTCATCCGCATGGTGACTTGTCTGTAGGGATCAAAGTTCAGAGATAGGGCGCGTGCTGCTGCGGGCTCACTCGCGATGTAGCTTTTGGGCATGCGTTTTTCTGTGGGGCAATAGACGCACTTTCCGGGGCAAGGGAAGGGCATGGTGAGCGAGGTGATCACCGCTACTCCGGAGAGGGAGCGTATGCCGCATGTGGTAAGGAGATATTCGAGATGCTTGTCTGCGGTGATGAGTTCTTGTTCGAGGAGATCGCGATAGGTCCGGAGCATCGTTGCTTTCGTAGGTACGGACGCGTTCTGGTTTTTTAAAAGGTTCCGTGCTATTTTTTGGAGACGAAAAGCGTCGAGGTTGTTTTCCTCGAGCAATGCATATATGATTTTTTCTTTCAGAGACAAAGAAGCGGGGAGCATAGAAGGGAAGCGCCGTGTCGAGCAGACAATGGTGTCTTATGATGCGCTGGGAGAAGGATTTTTTAATAAGGGGAGCCGGCTTCGTTTATGGAGTGATATTGTGCCACTTTTGGGGGGTATAAAGGCCGGGGATATGGTTCTTGATTTGGGGTGTGGCAATGGTGAAGGTATACCATATTTGCCTTCGGAAGTACAGTACTGGGGAGTGGATTCGAATGAGAAGCTCATACGTATCTTGAAAGAGCAGTACAGGGGTGATCCTTTGAAGCATT
>JAHFHK010000018.1:0-18456 GCA_023246955.1 Candidatus Uhrbacteria bacterium | reverse complement strand
GCTGTATGAGACGCTTAGGAAAGAGATGGGGGGCGTGGATGTGGTTATGAGTATTGCGACGCTGCATCATATTCTTTTGGTTCGCGGGTTGGAGGATTCTTTAGTTGAATGTTCGACGCTGCTTACCCCAGGAGGGCGCATGGTGGTGTCGTTTTGGAACATGTGGAATATGTCGGCGAAGAAGAGTCTTTGGAACATGGCGAAAAAGGGTGGGATGCGAAGGATTCTGCGTGCTTTGATGGGTGAGCGTGATCTTCCTTTGCGATTCGGGGATTCTTCAGGAGAGAATGTGTTGTGGTATCGGGCTTATACGATACGAGAGATTCGTGACGCGGCACGAAAGGCGGGATTCGAGGTTGAGTCACTTTTGTATTCAAAGGAAGGAACGCCTGCTCACTGGTGGGATGGGAATAATATCGTGGGGGTTTTGAGAAAAAAATAATGACGTGAAACTCTTGACAACGTTACTGGGTCGTGCTATAGTGACGGCAAGAAATTACATAATAGTGAGGAGTTGTTACTTTGAAAATCTTAGTTGTTGATGACAATCCGAAGAATTTAGATGCCGCAAGAGAGGCTTCAAAAGAGTTCCCGGCACATGAATTCCAATTTGTTTCGTTAGCTTCGGTAGCGTTGAAAATGTTGCCTGAGGTTGATGGAGTCATTACAGATTTTTTTCTTGAACCCGAAGATGACGAAGAGTTAAATAAAATGTACGCGGAGTACATTGAAAAGGCTAATACAATTAATTTGAGTGATTGTAATAGTGAGAAAAAACACAATGAGACAGCTATCCACGTACTCAAAAATGGTAATATTGTCTCTAAATTATCGGAAGAGGAGTTGACGCGTAGAGATGAGTGGATGAAGGGTGAGGGTGGATGCTATTTGGAGAGGTACGAATCCAGATGTGGGTATGGTGGCGTTATCATGCTTAGACAGTTAGGTCGTTTTAAGCGCTGTGTACTTGTATCGCAGTTGCATTCTCATGCTAGTTGGGGCACAGATAATGAGCACTCTGTGTGGGCATGGTATGTGCTATCACCTCTGACGAGACCCTATCGGAGTGGCAATGACGAAGGACCGCTATCAAGAAAAGACATAGAGGAGGATGGTCTCCATGGTTTACATTACATCGGTGAAAATTCTATGCCTGGCGGTTTTGGTGGCAAGGGCAAGACCAATCCCGTAACATGGGTGCGAGCAATAGCAAAGTTGATTGCCCAAGGATACAAATAGAACAATTTTATGAATCATTACATCGCCAGAATCACTTGGCGATGTTTTATTTTATATATTTAACATCTATTTTTCCTTATATTTTCAATGATTATATTGACAAATGGCTCAAATGGTGCTATTGTGTAGGTAATAAATCCTCAGGAGGGACTATATGAAGACGAAAGGCGAGAAGAGAGCCGAACAAAAGCACAAGGCTTTGCATGGGGCGACGGGCTCTATGTCCGCTCAGCACAAGAGAATGCAAGTAAACCAGAATTACGCTGGTGTGCCTAAGGTTCTCAAAGCGCGCGCGGCGAAGAAGATAACGGTGAGAATACAGAAGAAAAAGAAAGGGTAAAAAGGCTATGAGAATAGTAATGGGAAGAGCTCGAGAATATCGAACTCTTTTTTTATTGCTCACAAACTGGCATACTAATCATATCTATGGAATTCACTATCACATCCGACTACAAGCCCGACGGAGACCAGCCTAGGGCCATCAAGGAGCTTACGCGGGGGTATGACAAGTATCCTGCGCAGACTCTTCTTGGAGTGACGGGGTCGGGGAAAACCTTTACGATTGCGAATTTGATTCAGAACGTCCAAAAGCCGACGTTAGTTTTGGCACATAATAAGACGCTTGCGGGACAACTGTATAGTGAATTTAAGGACTTTTTCCCTGATAATAAGGTGTGTTACTTCATCTCGTATTACGACTATTATCAGCCAGAAAGCTATTTGCCCTCTACGGATACGTATATTGAAAAGGAGACGATGATCAACGAGAAGATTGATCAGATGCGTATGGAGGCGATTGCGGCGCTCGTGACGCGCCCTGACGTGATCGTGGTGGCGTCCGTGTCATGTATCTATAGTTTAGGGAGCCCTATTGATTTTAGAAAGTCTGTTTTGCGGTTTACTGTGGGGATGCGTATCACGCGGAATGATTTTACGAAGCAGCTCGTCGACTTGCTGTATCAACGAAATGATATGGATCTGGCACCCGCGCGGTTTCGCGTGAGAGGGGATACAATTGATATTATTCAAGCGTTCGGGGGTGATGCGTATCGTTTTGAATTCTTTGGGGATGAGATTGAGGCGATTAGTATTTGTGATCTCGTGACGTTCGATGTGCGAGAGGAAGTTCAGGAAATAAATATCTATCCTGCCAAGCCTTTTATTGCTCCCGAAGAAAAAAGGAAAGATGCGATTGCATCGATTCGTGAGGAGTTACGAGAACAGCTTCCGAAGCTGGGTCTTCTTGAAGCGCATCGACTGGAACAACGCACGCAATATGATCTCGAGATGATTGAGCAGATCGGGTATTGTAAGGGAGTAGAAAACTACTCCCGGCATTTTGATGGGAGAAAACCGGGGGAGCAGGCATATTGTCTCATAGACTTTTTTGAGCACAATCCATTTTCAAAGGATTTTCTTATGGTTATAGATGAAAGTCATGTTAGCGTGCCCCAGGTTCGTGGTATGTATTTTGGTGACTATTCTCGAAAAAAGAACCTCGTTGACTTCGGGTTCCGTCTTCCTTCCGCGTTCGATAATCGTCCGTTGAAGTTTGCAGAGTTTGAGAAGTATATGAAGCATACGGTGTTCGTCAGTGCTACTCCGGGGCAATACGAGGCGGACAATGGAAAGCAAATTGTAGAGCAGATTGTACGTCCGACAGGATTGATTGATCCTCCTATTTTTATTCGTCCCATCACGGGGCAGATGGAAGATCTTAAAAATGAAATTTACGCAGTGCTTGAACGTAAGGAACGCGTGCTTGTCACAACACTCACGAAACGTTCTGCAGAGGAATTAGCAGAATATCTAGTACACCAAGACATTCGTGCCCGGTACTTGCATAGTGAAATCGATACTCTTGATCGGGCACAGCTGATCAAGGAATTGCGCCTGGGGTATTTTGACGTGATTGTGGGCATAAACCTTTTGCGAGAAGGGCTGGATATACCAGAAGTATCACTTGTAGCCATTCTTGATGCAGACAAAGAAGGGTTCTTGCGCAATGCAACGAGCCTGATTCAGACTATCGGGCGTGCTGCGCGTAATGTCCATGCCAAGGTTATCATGTATGCTGATCGCGAAACGGATTCGATGAAGGCCGCTATTCGCGAGACTGATCGTCGTCGCATTATTCAGCTTGCCTACAACAAGAAGCACGGCATTACGCCGACGACTATTATCAAAAAACTCAACGAAGATATCGTGCCTTCGGATGAGCTGGTATATACGGGCGAACTTTTTCCGAAGAAGATTTCTGAGTTAGAGGCGGAGATGCAGGAGGCAGTAGAACGTCTTGATTTTGAGAAAGCCATCACACTGCGCGAGAAGATAAAAAACTTGCAGGAGAAGCATGTAGAAGAAACAAAGAAGAAGAAAAAGCGGGCGAAAAAGTAGGTTCTTTGGTTCTGGTATTATGCGTTAATTTCTTTTGATGACATTGATTTTTGGCATCTTCCCTTGACGGTATGCCATATCGGGTATAGTATGGGGGGTATTATTCCAAGGGAGGAATTTGTATTTTGAAAAAGTCAGTTATTCTTGCTGTTATGGCCGGTGCATCGGTGCTCGCATGTTTTCTTTTTGGTTGTTCCGGGAGTAGCGATGATGTACTGCAAGCGTTGAGGAGGGCTACTTCCTCTCCGAGTGTAGCACTTTCTGCTGCTCCCAGTTTTGTGGAGGTTTCGCCGAGTGTTTTTGCAACGGCGGTACCGACGGGTAGTTCTTTTTTCGCATCATCTGCTCCCACTGTATTACCATCGAGTGCTCCGTCTGCTGCTCCTTCGTTCATGGAAACATCCGTTCCGGCAGCCGAGAAGACACCGACGCCACCTGCTGCTACTGCACGTCCTTCTGTGTTGGCTCCACCGGCGTCTGTCACGGTTCCTACTTTTGCACCATCTTTGGCTCCCCTATCAGTTGATGGTTTTGTTACTACATCTAACCCTCTCGTTGAGCGTTTTGATTCCAGTACGGCCCCGGATTTCCCTGTATTAAGGAACTTTTCGGGGGTGGGGCAAAAGAATATTCGTCGTGGAGAGGATGGTGTTATCCTTGAGGTAACTCATCTTAACTTCTGCGTATTTACTGATGGTATACAACGGCAACTTCCCAAGGAGTTTTTGCCGTTTTGTTCTAGTGGTGGGAACAAGTTTCTTACCGTGAGTAGTGCAAGTTATTTGTTTCGGCTCTTTCCTCAAAAGGGCTGGGCGTTCCTCGGCGTTGGGCCCAAGATGAGCGCTGGCTATTATGATGATAGTACCGGCAATGGATATTACGAATACAAACCGTACGCGTGGCAAGGTTTTGCTATGCAAGGGATATTCCATGTTGTTGGCGCCGAGACTATAAAGAACGCTGGCCATCCGGCAATTACTTTCAGTACTGGTCTTGATGAATTTTCTGGGCCGTATCAAAGTATCAATATGACGGGGTTTGCCGAGGCTACCGGAAAGGATATCAGCGACGCAGGGAATGATCCTGAGCTTGGGCTTAACTTTGATATGTCAGATACTCATTTATATTTTGGGTATGAAGGATATATCTGGAGGAGCCGGATCGACTCGGGTATTTGGGAGAAATTTCCTATGCCTGAAAAAATGAAAAATCCTCGGAGTCTGGCATACTCAAAATGGGATAAAAAGCTCTATGTCAGTGGAGTGAATGGCTTCCCTGATGAGCTCTTCCGTCTGAGCGAGAAATATTTCGCAGAAGAGTAATAGGAGACCCACGACATTGTAATGATGTCGTGGGTCTTTTTCTTTTTGCCAAAAGGGTATATGCTGGGATGGTTATCATTAATACTATGCAAAAGGGACTCAAAAATATAGAGATCAGGGGTGCACGTCAGCATAATCTCAAAAATGTTGACGTCGATATTCCTATCGATTCACTTACGGTGATTACAGGGCTGTCCGGAAGCGGAAAATCAAGCCTTGCTTTTGATACGCTCTACGCCGAAGGACAGCGTCGGTACGTTGAGAGTCTTTCTTCGTATGCGCGTCAGTTTTTGGGAGTGATGAATAAGCCGGATGTGGATGCAATTCATGGCCTCAGTCCTGCTATTTCTATTGAACAGAAAAAACTTTCTCAAAACCCTCGTTCGACGGTCGGTACGGTTACGGAGATCTATGACTATCTTCGCCTTCTCTATGCGCGCGTAGGGACGCCGTACTGCCCCCTCTGTGATCATGTCATCAAAAAACAGGATGCACAGACTATTACAAAGGCGATCCTCAATCAGCATAACGGTGCGCGGGTGTATTTGCTCGCCCCTTTGATTCGAGGAAAGAAGGGAACCTATGATTACTTGTTTCCTGATTTAAAGAAGCAGGGCTTTAGTCGTGTGCGTGTTGACGGATCTTTTTATAACCTTGGAACGGAAACGATTCCGATGAAACGGTATGCGAGCCATACTATTGAAGTGGTCGTTGATCGTCTGGCGGTGGACGGGGAAGAGAAGACGCGTATTCATGATGCAGTAGAACAGTCTCTGAAACTGGGGGCCGGGTCTATGACTCTGCTCATCGAGAGACCTGAAAAAACCTTTACTACTGCCGGTGAGAAGTATGAAGAAAAAATGTTCAGTCAGCACCTAGCGTGTCCTGATTGCGGGCTTAGCTTTGAAGAATTGCAGCCGCGATCGTTTTCTTTTAATGCACCCCAGGGGGCGTGTGCGCAGTGTCATGGTATAGGGTCGATTCAGGAGTTTGATGAAAAGAGTGTGATTCCGAATAGTGACCTTTCTTTAATGGAGGGAGGTATTGCCGCATGGAAAGTGGTAGGTATGCCCGTGAAGACCATAGAGGCATTTGCGAAACATTTTAATTTTGATCCATGGACACCCTTGAAAGATGTGCCTCGTGAAGCGCTTGATGCTTTACTTTTTGGAACCGAAGAAAATATGGGGGGCGGTATCCAAGCGCATCGAGGGGGAGGACTAGTGTATAGTGGTGCGTTTGAAGGGGTGATTCCTCAGCTGCAACGTTTGTTCAAAAAAACGGATTCCGATGATCGTCGCGAAGAGATCGGGCGGTATATGCGCGAGAAGATGTGTCCCGCTTGTAAGGGCAAGCGTCTTCGTCCTGAGAGCCTTTCGGTACGTATTGGAGAGAGCTCTATTATAGACCTCACGGATCTTTCGCTAGGGGACGTGTATCTTTTCTTTGAGGGTTTGAAACTCCCAGAGCGCGAGGAGATTATTGCCCGTCAGATTCTCAAAGAGATTCAGGGGCGTATTTCGTTCCTCGTGAATGTAGGGCTCGACTATCTTACATTGAGTCGTAGTACTAAAACGCTTTCTGGAGGAGAGGGGCAGCGTATTCATCTTGCAACCCAGATTGGTTCAGAACTGCGAGGTGTGCTCTATATTCTCGATGAACCTTCTATTGGTCTCCATCAGCGTGATAACCGTCGTCTTATCGATACCCTTGAACACCTCCGTGATCTAGGGAATACCGTTATCGTTGTTGAGCATGATGAGGATACGATGCGTGCGGCGGATCATATTATCGATGTGGGGCCTGGTGCTGGGGTACATGGGGGAGTGATTGTTGCTTCGGGAACTGCTGCGCAGATTATGAAGAACAAGGACTCGATGACGGGGCAGTATTTGTCGGGAAAAAAGAAGATTGCTATTCCAAAAAAACGACGTCCCGCGCGCGGAGTCTTGAAGCTGGTGAATGCTAATGAGCATAATCTGAAGAATGTCACCGCAGAGATTCCTCTCGGGACGTTCTGTTGCGTGACGGGGGTGTCGGGAAGCGGGAAGAGTACGCTCATTAATGATACGCTCTATCCTGCGCTTGCGAAGCATTTTTATGATGCGTCCCAGGAGCCCGGAGAGTACGATCGTATTGAGGGATTGCAACTCATCGATAAGGCGGTGGTGATTGATCAGACGCCTATTGGTCGCACCCCTCGTTCTAATCCTGCAACGTACACGGGACTCTTTACGTATATTCGTGAACTGTTTTCTTCGACCAAAGAGGCAAAGATGCGCGGGTATCAGATAGGGCGATTTAGTTTTAATGTTCCCGATGGACGCTGTGGAAACTGTAATGGAGATGGGTTGATAAAGATCGAGATGCATTTCCTTTCTGATGTCTATATTGCTTGTGAAGTATGTGGCGGGAAGCGCTATGATGATGAAACGCTCTCGATTCTCTATAAGCAAAAGAGTATTGCGGGCGTACTCGATATGACCGTCGAAGAGGCGGTGACATTCTTTGGGCACATTCCTCGTATCAAAAATAAACTCCAGACGCTCAATGATGTGGGGTTGGGATATATCACTCTCGGACAATCATCAACGACACTTTCGGGTGGTGAGGCGCAGCGCGTGAAGCTCGCTACTGAGCTTTCCCGTCGTGATACCGGGCGGACATTATATCTCCTGGATGAGCCTACGACGGGGCTGCATTTTGAGGATATTCAGAGACTGCTCGGTGTGTTGCAGCGACTCGTTGAAAAGGGAAATACGGTTCTTGTCATTGAACATAATCTTGATGTGATTAAAACTGCCGATTATATTATCGACCTTGGTCCCGAAGGGGGATTTCGCGGCGGGGAGATTATTGCTACGGGAACTCCCGAGGAAGTTGCAAAAGTGAAGGGAAGTTATACGGGGCAGTTTTTGAAGGAGGTGTTGAAGTAATGAAACCACCATTTCTTAAACCTATTCCTGCGCAGCCTGGGTGCTATCTCATGAAGGACAGCGCCGATGAGATTATTTATGTTGGGAAGGCGAAGAACTTGCGGAGTCGGGTTGCTTCGTATTGGAATTCGAAGGATCCTAAGACGATGGCACTCGTGTCGCGGATTGCGGATATCGAATATATTATTGTTGATAATGAAGTGGAGGCGTTGATTACCGAAGCACAGCTGATTGCCAAGTATCATCCGTATTATAATATTGATCTCAAAGGGGGAGGGCGCTATGCTTTTATTCAGCTTACAAAAGAGAAGTATCCAAAACTTCGTATCGTACGCAAGGTAACTCCTGGTGGGAGATTTTTTGGGCCCTATCCGAATGCGGGGACACGCAATGCGGCTGTAAAGGCGGCGAACGATATTTTTAAATTATGTACGGCAAAGAATAGCCATGGTAGGCCTTGCTTTCGCTACCATCTTGGGCGATGCATGGGTTCTTGTGCAGAGCTTATTTCTGTTGAAGAGTATAGCGAAGTCATGAAGCGTGTTGAGCGATTTTTGAAAGGGGAATTTCACCCTTTGATTGAAGAAGTAGAGCGCCACATGAACGATGCATCTGGACGCGGCAATTACGAAGCAGCTACGTTGTATCGTGATCAGTACTTTGCTCTTCAGGGGCTTGAACACCAAAAAGTATCAGTACCAAAAATCTTTGACCAGAACGTGATCAACTATATTGTTCATGAAGAAAAAATGATAATCCAGGTGTTTTCTTTTCGGAAAGGGATCATTTCTGAGCGAAAGGAGTTCACGCTTACTCTTTCTTCTTTGGGTGAAAAAGAAGAAGTGCTCATATTTCAAGACTTTTTGCAGCAGTACTATCTGGGGCATGATATTCCCCATGAGATCGTTGTTCCTATACTGCCTCCTGAAGTGGCGATATTGGAGGCGTATCTTGAGAAGCTTTCAGGAAGGAAGGCTGTGCTTACTGTGCCAAAACAGGGGATCAAGAAGGGGCTGCTTGATATGGTGCACAAGAACCTTCTTCTTCATCTCAAGACAGGCGCTGGACAGCTCTATGAGCTCGGGAGAGTGTTACATCTCAAGCAAGTGCCGTATATCATCAATTGCGTTGATATCTCTCATCTCGGAGGGACGAATACAGTGGCTTCGATGGTGCAGTTCGTCAATGGAGAGCCGCGAAAGAGTGGCTATCGTAAGTTTATCGTTAAAACTGTCGAAGGGATCAATGACTTTGCTTCGATGAAAGAGGTGCTTGAGCGGTTTTTCCAAAGAATCCTTGATGGCAAAGAAAAGCGTCCTGATCTTCTCGTTGTGGACGGGGGACGAGGGCAGCTCAATATTGCCCTATCGGTCCTTGAAGATATGGCGATGGAGATGCCGGTTGTTGGTTTAGCGAAGCGGCTGGAGGAGATCTATGTTCCTTGGGCAAAGGAGCCTATTGCGATTCCTTTTAAGGATCCATCGTTGCAGATGCTCCGTGCATTGCGTGATGAGGCACATCGGTTTGCGATTACATTTCAGAGGAAGAAGCGGACTTTGAGCGGGAAATAGTAAGTTATAGCTGCTATTTTTCCTTATTCTATAGGGGTTTATGGATAAAATGCCCTTGACAAATGAGCGCAATAGGAGTATAGTGTAGAGATCGTTCATTAAAATATCATTATAAAAAGGAGAATAGATAGTGGAAGGAAAAGTTACTGAAGTTTATGGGCTAACTCTTGACGAAATTGCACAGGAGCTAGCGATGAGAGGGGTCATTAGAAAAAAGAAACCTAACGATGGTTTCATGGGGTTGTTTATGTATATTATCGCTTTTGGATGTGCAGCGCTGGCTGTGACTCGCGGTGTGTATCTCCCGATCGCGAACTATATCGGTGTAACTACTGCCCTGTCTTTCTTGCTCATCTATGACAAATATTTGGAATCATTGCCAGGAATGAATGTCAATTATTGTCCCTGGACAATGGCATCTATTGCTTTCGCTGCAGTGGTATTTGTTGATCTGGTTTTCTCCACTCATGGTTTTGTGGGAGCAGATAATTTCGAAATCATTGCTGGAATTTGTCTTTTTCTTATTCCGATGGGGCTGTGCATCTATCGCTTGCCCCCTCTTCCGCCCTTCAACGAGGACGGTTGTGTGTAGCAAATCCTTTTCATCTCCCCGTTTTGATCTTAATTGATTGAGACGGGGCTTTTTTATTGCAAAAAATGGGGTTTTTGCTTAGAATAGAGTATATATGGGTACACTCTATATCGTTGCGACACCGATAGGAAACCGGGAAGATATTACTTTTCGGGCGCTTCGTATTCTCAAAGAAGTCTCGGTTATTGCCTGTGAAGATACTCGGCATAGCAAGAAGCTCCTTTCGCTCTACGATATCACCACTCCTCTCATCAGCTACCATCAGCACTCGGGGACTGCTCGTGAGGACAAAATTGGCGATGTGCTTTTTGACGGAAAGGATGTTGCCCTGATTACCGATGCGGGAACGCCCACGATCAGTGATCCGGGAGGAAAGCTGGTCTCTCGGCTGGTAGAGCGATTTGGCGATGAGTTGTCTGTTATCGCAGTTCCGGGTCCTTCCGCCATCATCGCGGCATTGAGTGTCTCTGGCTTTATTGCTGATGCGTTTGTCTTTTATGGCTTTCTCCCTCATAAGAAGGGGAGAAAGACTGCGCTCGAAACGATTGTCAGTGAAGAGCGTACGATTGTGCTCTATGAATCTTCACATCGGATTCTTAAACTCCTTACTTCACTTGAATCATTATGTGATTCAGGAAGAAAGGTTGTGGTCTGCCGAGAAATCACCAAACAGTTCGAATCGGTGTATCGAGGCACTACTGCGACAATTCTCGAGAAGGTTTCTGGTGCGCCCATCAAGGGAGAGTACGTTGTTATTATTGAAGGAGATCGATAGCACTTTATGAAAAAAACTTTTTACATTACTACGCCGATCTATTATGTGAACGACAAGCCACATATTGGTCATGCGTATACTTCGATTGCTGCGGATGTGCTTGCGCGTCATCATCGCCTACTGGGCGATGAGGTGGTCTTTCTGACGGGCACTGATGAGAATAGTCAGAAGAACGTTGAAGCGGCCCAGAAAGCGGGTGTCGCTGATATGAAAGAATATCTTGATACTCAAGCGTCTATTTGGAAAAAAACTTGGGAGGATCTTGGCATTACCTATACCGACTTTATTCGCACTACTGAGGAGCGTCATAAGAAATCTGTCTATGCATTCTTTGAAAAAGTGCATGCGAAGGGCGATATCTATAAAGGGAGTTACAAAGGATATTATTGTGTCGCGTGTGAGGCGTTTGTCACCGAGAGCGATTTGCTCGAAGGGAAGCTCTGCCCCATTCATAAGAAGCCTGTCGATTTTATTGAGGAAGAAAATTATTTCTTTGCTGCTTCACGCTATCGAGATCAGGTGCTTGCCTATATTGAGGCGAATCCCGATAGTGTTCAGCCTGCTTCTCGCCGTCATGAGGTCGTGAACTATATCAAGGATCACTTCCAGGATGTGAGTATCTCTCGTCAGGGAGGTTCTTGGGGTATCCCGCTGCCGATCGATGAGACTCACGTTATCTACGTATGGTTCGATGCTCTCGTGAATTATCTTACGGCGGTGGGCTATGGACAGGATGACGTCAGGTTCGAAAAATTCTGGCCCGTTGACCTCCACCTCGTCGGGAAAGATATTATTAAGTTTCATTGTGCGCTCTGGCCTGCGATGCTTCTCTCTGCTGGCCTTCCTTTGCCCAAAAAAGTCTTTGCTCATGGGTTTTTTACGATAGATGGAGAGAAAATCAGTAAATCGTTGGGGAATACGATCGATCCGGTTGCTTTGGCACAACGAGGGGGAGTGGACGCATTGCGGTATTTCCTGCTTCGGGAGATTCGTTTTGGGGAAGATGGGGACTTTTCTTTTCAACGGTATGAGGAGCGGTACGTATCTGATCTTTCAAAGGGTATAGGGAACACCGTGTCGCGTATCGCTGCGTTGGCCCAGAAGGTTCCAGTGGATGATTTACGTGGAGATATTGATGCAGAGATGGGGGCGCCTATTCGAGAGGCATTTCAGACTGCGCAGGCTACGATGTGGGCGGCATTTGAAAACTGCGCTTTTGATCGGGCGCTGGAGTCTTTGTGGATGGCTATAACTGAGATGGATCGTTATATTGAAAAGCACAAGCCGTGGGAACTCGCGAAGAACGATCCTGCGCAATTCGTGGTTGTGATGCGTCCTCTTTGTGAGGGGATATCTGCGTTGGGGCTTTTGGTACGTCCTTTTATGCCTTCTACGGCTGCAAAAATTGATGGGATGCTGGGACTCGTTCGGGAGCAGTATCCAGAACAATGTTATGGAGCCATTTTTGCAGGAACGGTCGTAAAAGGAGACGCGCTATTTCCTCCCCTTGAGGTAAAGGGCGAAGACGCGCTATAATACTAGGACTATTCATAGTTCTCTCGTATGGGTCTTATTGATACTATCATTCTCGTTGGGTTGCTCATTTTTGTCCTTATTGGTTTCGTAAAAGGATTTATCCAGTCCATTGGGTCTATTATTGGGTTTTTTGTTGCTATTTTTGTTGCGGGACATTACTACTTGAGTGCGGGTGCGTATATTCAAAATCTTATTGGCCCTACTGTTGCCTATGCGCTTCCTCTATCGAGGATCGCGGGATTCTTCTTTGTATTTTTTATCGTCAAACTTCTCTTTGGCATCATCGTCAAGATGGTGGATTCGGGATTTCGTGTTCTTAGCATTATTCCGCTTGCCAAAACTGCCAATCGTGTGGGAGGTGCGGTGGTTGGTTTGGTTGAAGGGGTTCTGGTTCTTGCTGGGGCAGTGTACCTCTTTGGCATCTACCCACTTTCTGCGGAAATTGCTCTTAAATTGAGAGAATCTCGTTTTGCGCCTAAGATAGTGGTACTCTCTGGGATCATTACTCCATTCTTGCCTGATGTTACGAAACTAACGCCTTCTGTTTTTGACGCTGGTGCGACGTTCACATTTCCTACTCCTGCGGCAGTTAATAGCGCTCTTCAGAAAGGAGGCGTTCCTGTGATGGTACCTTCTCCAGCAGCACCTAAGACAAAGTAGCGGTTCACTCTGAAGTCACCCTGTTTTTTGTTGTAATATAAAAAGCTATGCGTTGTATAGATACTCATTGCCACATTCAGTTTTCGCCTTATGACGAAGATCGTACTGCGGTTATTGATGAATGCCTTTCGAACGATGTAGGACTAATGGTAGTCGGATGCGATGCAGCTTCGAGTCGTGCCGCATGTGTACTTGCTGATCAGTATCCGACGCAGTCTCTTTGGGCGGCCGTCGGTCATCACCCTACTGATAATCCTGAGGACTTTGATGAATATTTCTTTCGTACTCTTGCGGTGAGTACTCACAAGGTACGAGCGATTGGAGAAACGGGGCTTGATTATTTTCATCTTGATGTAAAAAAAGACGTTGATGAGCAGGTTCGTCGCCAAAAGGAAGTATTCTTGGCTCAATGTGATATTGCCCACGATCTGGCTTTGCCGTTAATTATCCATTGTCGTGAGGCGCATGATGACATGATCGGGATTCTTGAAAATCGCTTTGGTTCGTTTGCTGATAACCCCTCTACGCGGGAGCATGGAGTGATTCATTGCTTTACGGGAACTGTTCGTGAGGCACAAAGCTATCTCGATCTTGGATTTATGATATCGCTTACGGGAGTGATTACGTTCACGCATGATTATGATGAGGTGATACGCACTGTTCCTTTGGAGAAAATGATGATTGAAACGGATGCGCCATTTCTTTCGCCTGTTCCTCATCGAGGAAAACGGAATCATCCGCGATATGTTGAATATATAGCAAAGAAGATTGCGGAAGTGCGAGGCGTCACCACTGAAGAGGTTCTAGAAAGGACGACTCGTAATGCAGTGCAGCTTTTTGGATTAGAATAACTTCTATGCACACCCCGGAACGGGAAGCGGTACTTCTTGAAAATCTCAATGCGGCGCAAATGACAGCGGTCACTCATACAGAGGGGCCGTTGCTTATTGTTGCGGGGGCAGGGACAGGGAAGACAACGGTGATTGCACGGCGCATTGCATGGCTGATGGAGGTGGTAGGATGTGATCCGGAGGCTATCTTGGCTTTGACTTTTACGGAAAAGGCGGCGAGTGAGATGGAGGAGCGTGTTGATCGTCTCGTTCCCTATGGCTATGCGCCGCTATGGATTTCGACCTTTCATGCGTTTTGTGAGAGGATTTTGCGTGCTCATGCGTTCGATATCGGGTTGCCGTATCCTTTCAAACTTCTCGATCGTACGAGTACGTGGCTGCTCATGAGAAAGAATCTTGCCCGGTTTGATCTTGCCTATTATCGGCCCCTCGGAAACCCTACAAAATTTCTTCATGCATTGATTCAGCATATCTCTCGTCTCAAAGATGAAGCGATTGCTCCGCGTGACTATATTCGTCACGCAACGGCGCGATCGAGCGGTGAGGGATTTGAGATAGATCTCGTCAGAGGGAGTGGGGACGAGGCGAGTAGGGTTCTCGAGCTTGCGCATGCGTATGATACGTATGAGCAGATTTTGCTTGAGAATGGGTATATGGATTTCGGAGGATTGTTATTGCAGGCGGTGCGGCTTCTTGAGGAGCGCCCCGCGATTCTCGAGAAATATCGTGAGCAATTCACCTATATTCTCGTCGATGAGTTCCAGGACACGAATCCTATTCAGTATCGTCTCGTAAAGCTTTTGGCGGGGCCGAGGAATAATATAACGGTGGTGGGGGACGATGACCAGGCTATTTATCGATTCAGGGGTGCGTCTTTGGCGAACATATTGCAGTTCAAAAAGGATTTTGCGGGGAGTAAGGAGGTGGTGCTGACACATAACTATCGTTCTCGGCAAGGGATACTCGACCTTTCGTATTCTTTTATTCAGAGTAATAATCCCCATCGTCTTGAATGTACTCTCGAAGGCGGGGCAGAAGGGATTTCAAAACAGCTCAAGTCTGCTAACGATGAGAAAGCTTCCATTCGCCATATACATTCTGCGACGCATGAGGAGGAAGCGGTGTCGGTGGTGGATGAGATCGAGAAGCGATGCAAGGAAGATGAGACACTTTCGTGGTGGGATTTTGCAATCCTCGTACGTGCAAATGATTCTTCTGCTCCCTTTATTGCTGCGCTGCAATCCCGTGGTATTCCGTACTATTTTTTTGCACTCCGCGGGCTGTATGAAAAACCCCTTATCACTGATGTACTGGCGTACTTGCGGTGCGTGACACAGCCGCAGAATAGTATCTATCTCTATCGCGTCCTGTCGCTTCCTGTTGTCTCTGTTCAGGGAGTTTCACTGGGACTGCTGATGCAGTATGCACACAAGAACTCAGTGACGCTGTGGGATGCGTGTTTGGCGTGCGATTCGGTGGAAGGACTTTCCGACGATGACAACGCTGCACTCAAGAGTATCACTGCGCTCATATCGGGACACGCGCAGGAGGCGCGTACTGCCACTCCTCAAGAGATATTCGTCGGATTCCTCACTGCATCCCAGTATCTCGATCATATTATGAGCTTGCCGGAGGCGGTGAGTATCGAGCAGTGTGCTCTTTTGGAACAGTTTTTGAAAAAAATGCGTACATTGCAAGAGGAGACGCCGAATGCGCACTTGGCGGATTTTCTTGAAATGATTGAACTGGAGCTGGAGGCGGGTGAGCATGGCGCATTACCATCGGAAGAGCTCGATACTGATACGGTCAAGATTATGAGTATCCATAGTTCAAAGGGACTGGAGTTTCCTTATGTGTTTGTGGTGCACTGTGTTGATAAGCGATTTCCGACTATTCCGCGCAGTGATTCTATTGAGCTTCCTGCAGGGCTTGTGTCTGAACCTCCGCCGACGCGTGAATCGCATCTCGAAGAAGAGAGGAGACTGATGTATGTGGCGATCACTCGTGCAAAACGAGGAGTGTATTTTACTTCTGCGGAATCCTATGGAGGAGCTCGGGCAAAAAAACTTTCAAAATTCCTCGATGAAATGGGATTTGTAAAACCAGATACTGTCCCCACTTCCCCTTCCGATGCGTCGCACAATAATCTCCGCACACCTGTCAAAGAAGGGAAGGTGGAGAGTGCGAGTCCTGCTAATCCCCTTCCTTCTGTATTTAGCTATACGCAGCTTTCATCATTTCGCACCTGTCCCCTTCAGTATAAGTTTGCTTTCATTATAAAAATACCGGTTCCCGGAAAGGGTGCGTTGACCTTCGGAAAGACTATGCACGCTACGCTTCAGGTGTTTATGGAGCAATGGAAGGAAAAGGGGCGCCCTGTGTCTGCGGGTTTTGCTGGATCAGGCGATACGTCGTATACTACTAGTGACGAGCTTCCCACTTTGGAGAATCTTTTGAAGATATATGCCGAAAAGTGGTCTGATGAGTGGTATGGGACTCCTCATGCGCGCGATGAATATCGTGATCGAGGGGTTGCGTTATTGACTCGTTGGTACGAAGGCTTTGCAAAAAAGCCACCAAAGGTCTTTGGCGTTGAAAAGGACTTTATCCTCAAGATTGGTCCCTACTCTCTCAAGGGGCGTATCGATCGTATTGATGAAGATGCTTCGGGAGTTACGATCGTTGACTACAAAACGGGTACTCCTAAAAAAGAGGACGCGTTGGCCCTCCCCGACAAAGAGCAGCTCATTTTGTACCAAATTGCTTCTGAGGAGATTTTTAAGAAGTCGGTCGTTGCGTTACAATATCAGTATCTCGAAGATGGATCTTCTATTGAGTTCCTTGCAACCCCTCAGGAAAAGGAGCGGGTAGAGACACGGGTTCGGGAGACCATTCAGGAACTCGTGGAATCAGATTTTGCCCCTACTCCGGGATTTATGTGTCGGTATTGTGATTTTAAAGATATTTGCGATTTTCGACAGGACTAACTTCTTTGTATGGCGTTTACTGATTTTCAATCTATCTTATCGCGAAATCTTCGCCGTAACGGGATAGATCGACAGGTACGTGATTCGGTCGCCATTGATGTTGCGGCAAGGATTTTGCATCAGATTTTGGGTGAAGAAGGAAGTCCTCATGTGCGTCCTGTGTATATTCGCTACAAAACTTTGCACATTGCTTGTCTCTCTCCTTCTATTGCGATTTATATCGGTCGCGTCGAAACGATGCTGATTGAAGCAATGAACGAAGCAGCAGGCAAACCTATTGTTGAACGTATCCGTGTACTTTCATGAGTATCCTCTCCGAAAATACAAAACAGCGTGACCTTTTTATCGGACTTCCCCTGATTGCATTCTTTGTTATTGGCGGATTATTTTTGCTCCTCCACGAGCAGGCAAAATCTCGTGATGCGGTGCGTGCGAGTATCGTACATCAACTTCAAGGGAGTCTTGAGCTGTATTCGCGTAATCGCGCGAGCTACCCTCCGACTGCGGAGGGCGCTATCGTGGTGGGTATTGAAGGGCGCGATTGTCTCGGAATGGGGGGATTTGTCGAGCGTGCTTCTCAGGCGTGTACTAAGAAGCCCTATCTGATGTTTCGGACAGGCGAGGGTGATATTGATCGTATCGAGTATGTGGGGGTTTCTCAAGACGGTGCTACGTTATGTACTTCTGCGATTGGGTGTCCGCAGTATCGCGTGACATTTCGTCAGGAAACCGGTAGCATATATGGGAAAAAAGGAATTCATACGTTGACTTCTGCTGGCTTTCAATAAACTCATATGACTCTTCTCCGCTATCTTCTTCTTATGACCGTTACTACCGCGCTCTGCTGGGGTGCATGGTGGACGGTGGTGATGATCGTGACTCCTTCTCAAACGGGGTTTATTGGCTTGACATTGTTTTACCTGAGCCTTACCCTTGCTTTGACGGGAACGTTTGCGGTGATCGGTTTTTTTATCCGGCTCGTTCTTCTCAAACAAGAGCTTGTTTTTCAGAAAGTTATTATCGCATTTCGCCAGGGGGTTTTCTTTGCGCTGCTTGTGCTGGGACTGCTGTTGTTGCAGAGTGCACGGGTGTTGGCATGGTATAACGTGGCATTTTTGATTATTGGGCTTACCGTCGCTGAATTTTTTATTATTTCGAAGAAGCCTAACCAGTATAGGGGATAACGCGCGCGGTATATGGATTTTTTTGCAACGATTGCACAGATACATGAGAAGGCGGCAGGAGCGGCAAAGACGGGGATTGACCGGGAGGTTTTTTTGCAGGAATTTTTGGGTCGCAAAAGCAGTTATGCACAGCTCAGTAAAGAATTGGGTGCACTTTCCAAAGAAGAGAAGCCTCGTGCAGGGCAGGTGCTCGGAGCTTTGAAACAAGAACTTGAAACACTTGCCGGTTCTCTCTCTGAGAAAGGGGGGGCGAAAGAATATATCGATGTTACGCTTCCTGGTGAGAAGCGACCTGAGGGGCATCTTCATCTTGTTACGTATGCGATCGAAGAGATTGAGCGGATTTTTACGCGGTTAGGATTCAGGCGTGTTGCTTATCCTGAGGTGGAGTGGGACTATTTTGCAT
>JAHFHK010000017.1:7936-20052 GCA_023246955.1 Candidatus Uhrbacteria bacterium | reverse complement strand
CTGTTCTATACAACGACGGTGCTGAAGCGCATTGCTTTTTTTCTTGACCAGGGAGAGCGAGGTATTGAGCACCTCACCTGCGCAATCCATACCATAACAGACAAAGTGTCTGACATCTCTACCTACATGAGCGCCGCTACCAATGTTGCACGCATTGCTTCGGAAGCGTATAGTAATCGAACTACAACACGTAAAAACGAACGCAAAAGATCATGAGATTCACGCATCTCCATACCCATAGTCACTATAGCCTTCTCGATGGACTTCAGAAAATTCCCGAACTTCTCGATCGCGTCAAAGAACTAGGGATGGACTCTGTTGCGCTCACCGACCATGGTACCCTCACGGGTATCATTGATTTTTATAACGAAGCAAAAAAGAAAGAGGTAAAAGCAATTATCGGCGTAGAAACCTACATGGCACCGCGTCTCCATACCGACAAGATGGCGCGCATTGATGCCAATCCCTATCACCTCATCCTCCTCGCATACAACCACCAAGGCTACCAGAACCTCATGCGGCTCATCAGTATCTCTCATCTGGAAGGATACTACTACAAGCCACGTATCGATCGAGAACTCCTCTCACAATACAATGAAGGGCTCATCGCTCTCTCCGCCTGCGCCAGCGGAGAAGTGGGCAGTTTTTTGAGTACTGGACAATATGACAAGGCCCGGGAGACCGCGATGTGGTACCGCGAAGTATTTGGCCCCGATCGCTACTACCTCGAGCTCCAAGACCACGCCCATCAATGGGACACCCAAAGAAAGATAAACACCGGCCTCCTCGACCTCGCCAAAGATACCGATACAAAGCTCGTTATCACCGCAGACAGTCACTACGCTCGCCACGGCGACAGGGAAGCCCATGAAGTGCTCCTCTGTGTCCAGACAGGGAAGAAACTCGATGATCCGAATCGCATGAGTATGGACATGGATCTCTATGTTTCTGATCCAAAAGATATCCTCGCACGATGGTCCCATATGCCAGAAGTGCTTTCAAATACTGCAGCTATCGCCGACATGTGTTCGGTAGAGCTCGATTTAGGCAAAATTCTCATTCCAAAATTTGACGTCCCCGAAGGGGTGACCGAGAGAGAGTACCTCCACCAGCTCGTATTCCAAGGAACAGCAGCAAAATACTGTAGCATGTCTCGTACCGATGCAGCAAAGCTCACAAAAGAAGAAATAATCCCCAAACTTCCACAGCGCGTTCTCGATCGTCTCAACTACGAGCTCGATGTAGTGGGGCGTATGGGATATGATGGGTATTTTTTAATTGTTGCTGATTTCATTAACTGGGGAAAAGCGCAAGGAATCATCTTTGGCCCTGGCCGTGGAAGTGCAGCCGGGTCGATCGTCTCCTACGCCATGAATATTACTGAACTTGACCCGCTGAGATATGATCTTCTGTTTGAACGTTTTTTGAATCCTGATCGTATCAGCATGCCTGATATCGACGTTGATATCCAAGATACCCGTCGTCAAGAAGTTATCGATTATGTAGTAGAAAAGTACGGAGAAAAAAGAGTAGCACAGATTATCACCTTCGGAACGATGGCGGCACGCAACGCCATTCGTGATGCTGCACGAGTACTCGGCGTTGCCTACGGAGATGCAGATCGTATCGCCAAACTCGTGCCCCCTCCCATCCAAGGAAAACATATCCCCCTAAAAAAGAGTATAAAAGACGACCCCGATCTCAAAAAAGAATACCAGTCAAATCCTGCGACAAAACGAGTAATAGATCTTGCAGCCCGTCTCGAGGGAACCATTCGCTCACACGGGGTGCATGCTGCTGGCGTGGTTATCGCGCCCGACGACATCGTGAACTTCGCCCCACTGCAGCGCGCACAAAAAGGGGGAGTAGCGACCCAATATTCCATGAATCCCATTGAACAGATCGGATTGCTCAAGATGGACTTCTTGGGTCTCTCTAATCTTTCTATCATTAACACCGCCCTCCGCATCATAAAAAGACTCCACGGCGTCGAGATTGATATCAGCACCCTTCCTCTTGAAGATGCACCTACCTTTGAGCTACTAAGTAGGGGAGACACGACGGGAGTGTTTCAGCTAGAAAGTGCAGGAATGAAACGATACCTTCGCGATCTCAAACCAACCGTCTTCGATGATATTATCGCTATGGTGGCACTCTATCGCCCAGGTCCAATGCAATGGATCGATGATTTTATCGCACGCAAACACGGCAAAAAAAAGATCGAATACCTTCACCCCCTCATGGAAAGTGCCCTCAAGAGCACCTATGGTGTTTTGGTATACCAGGAACAAGTCATGCAAATTGCCAAAGATCTCTGCGGATTCGGTGGGGGAGAGGCGGATACCCTGCGTAAAGCAATCGGAAAGAAGCAAATTTCCGTCATGGCAAAGATGAAAGAGCAATTCATCGCAGGAGCAATCAAGAATGGTGCTGACAAAAAGAAGATGGAAGACTTTTGGCTAAGTCTCGAGGACTTTGCGGCGTATTGTTTTAATAAATCTCACGCAGCCTGCTACGGCATGATCGCATATGAGACCGCATATCTCAAAGCACATTACCCCACAGAATTCATGGCAGCGCTCCTCACGAGTGACTACGGAAATACCGACCGCATTGCTATTGAAATCGAAGAATGTCGCCAAATGGGTCTTGCGGTGCTTCCTCCTGACGTAAACGAAAGTTTCGATACCTTTGGCGTCGTCCCTGAAGAAAACAATACAGTCTTTCGAACGATCCGGTACGGCCTTCTCGCCATAAAGAATATGGGAGAACATATCGTAGAGACAATCATTACAGAAAGAAAGAAAGGAGGACATTTTACATCGCTGGAAGACTTTTTGACGCGAGTAAAAGACAAAGACCTCAACAAGAAATCTATCGAAAGTCTCATAAAAACAGGTGCACTCGATCGGTTCGGCGACCGAGGAACGCTTCTCGGCAATACCGAACGCATACTCCAATTCCATCGCAAAGTCACCGGAGAAGAAAACAACGGACAGTCATCGTTATTCGGAGAGAGTTTCAAAATCTCTTCCTTGCAACTCGAAGAAATGCCCCCCATGGATCCACGACAAAAACTAACGTGGGAAAAAGAGCTGCTCGGTATCTACGTTTCAGAGCACCCCCTCCAGTCACTCCAGGCAGTACTACAGAATTTTGTAATTTCCTGCAAAGCCGCCAAAGAAGCCCCTCTCGAAAAAAACATTCGCACCTGTGGTATAATAACCACAGTAAAGAAGATATACACCAAGAAGAACGACCCCATGCTATTTGTAAAAATCGAAGATTTGAGCGATACTATAGAAGTAATAGTCTTCCCCAAAACTCTCGAAGCGACACAAAATGTCTGGAATACCGATACCATTGTAGCGGTAGAAGGGCGCGTAAATCGCAAAGACGGGGAGACAACAATCATCTGCAATACCGCAAAAGAGGTAACCAATGAGATGATTCAAAAAATGCGTGAACATATGGCATCTCCCGATGCCGCCTAATTGATCTTTCCTATGATGGCTACCCAGAACAAAACAAACGCGTACAAAAAAATCGCGATTTCCTTTTTTCTTCTCTCCGGTATTATTGCGCTCATGATTTTTTATGTCGCGTTCAGTTGGGCAACTATTACGATAACCCCAAAATCTGAGAGATTTACCAGCAGCTTTTCACTGGATGTCAACCCAGAAGGGGATCCATCAATAGGAGTCATCAAGGGAGTAGTGAAAGAATCCACATTAACTGCGGAAGGAACATTTAGTGCATCAGGACAAGAATCACAATCACAGCGCACTGAAGGCACCATCACTCTCATCAACACCGGCCCTACCGCACAGCCCCTCCGCGCGACGACACGTCTTCAGAATGCCGACGGAATATTGTTTCATGTCAAAGACTACGTGAATGTACCGCCAAAAGGCCAGATAGATGCAGCAGTATACGCCGATGCAGAAGGGGACATAGGGGAAATCAAGAGCACAAAATTCATACTCCCCGGGTTGAATCCCGCATCACAAGATCGCATCTATGGTCAAGGATTTACGCCATCAACAGGAGGCAACAAGGATAGTAAGATTGTCACAAAAAAAGACATCGAAGATGCAGAGAGCAAGCTCGTAGAAACACTCAAGGCAAAAGCGCAAGGAGAAGCAGCAAATGATTCCTTTGCAATTAGTGCAAAAAAAGCAGTCACACTCGTAAAGGCATCGAACATCACATCACACAGCTCAGTGAGTGCAGGCAAAACAGCAGACCAATTTACCCTCTCCGTATCCGCAAAGATAGGCACCGTTACCTTCGACGAATCTGATGTAGGTGACCAAGCGAACAAGAAATTCAAAGAACGCCTTGCACCCACCCAAGAGCTCGTCGCCCCCAACCCCGCAGACCTTTCTCTTTCCATAGAAAAGCTCGATGCAACCGCAAAGGTGGCAACACTCAAGGCAGGAGGGGAAGCACGAAAGGTAGTAGCCCGCGATGCCGATATTTTTGACAAAAAACGCCTTATGGGCAAAAATAGAGCACAGATATTAGAATATTTCAAAGCATACGAGGATATCGAATCGGTCGATGTCCGTCTCTACCCCTTCTGGGTAATCAACGCTCCATTCCTCTCTGATCACGTCAATATACTGATAAAGAAGTAGGCACACCCCTGTAGCGCACAGAGACCTCTGAAAAATTGATGGATTTTCATTGAACGGGCTGTCGAGCTCCAGGAAACGTATGGATTGATACGTTGAGTGGAGTCGGCGGGTGCCCGTGAAATGAAAAGGCGCGATTTTACAGAGGTCTCCGCAGGATACGGGGGCGAATTCACTCGTAATACCATACTATGGAAGATTCTCCAAAATTCCCCCTCGAAACCATGCGTCATTCTGCTGCCCATCTCATGGCAGCAGCAATCCTCAAATTATTTCCTACCGCCAAGCTCGGCGTGGGGCCTGCAATAGAAAATGGATTCTATTACGATGTCGATCTTGAAACCCCCATCAGTGCCAATGACCTGACAAAAATAGAGACAAAGATGCGCACGATCGCTGCACAGAATCTTTCATATGAAAGAAAAGAACTGAACTTTGAAGAAGCAAAAGCACTCTTTGGCAAATATCATCAGAAATACAAGCTCGAACTCATCGATGATATCGAGAAAAAGGGAACAACCAAGATAGGAGATGAGGAATATGTGAAAACATCCGAGGAGATGCCCACGACAGTGTCGGTCTACGAAACAGGAACATTCGTCGACCTCTGCCAAGGACCTCACGTAGATACCACAGCGAATCTCGGTGTCTTCAAACTCATGTCGGTTGCAGGCGCATACTGGCGCGGCAATGAAAAGAATCCCATGCTCCAACGTATCTACGGAGTACTCTTCGCTACCCAAGAAGACCTCGATGCCTATCTCACCATGCTCGAAGAAGCCGAAAAACGTGACCATCGCAAAATCGGCAAAGAACAGGAACTCTTCTTCTTTGATGAACTCGCAGGAAAAGGCCTCCCTATCTGGCTCCCGAACGGAACCATCATACGAGATGAAATTCAAAACCTCGCCGTCGAAAAAGAACGTGCATACGGATACGAACGAATTTCCAGCCCACTGCTCGGCAAGGAAGAACTGTATCTCACCTCTGGGCATCTCCCGTACTACAAGGATGACACCTACCCCGCGATGGTGATGGATGATGGCACCTACTACCTCAAGCCGATGAACTGCCCCCATCATCATCTCATATACCGGTCTAAGCCACGCAGCTATCGTGATCTGCCTATCCGCCTTGCCGAATATGGCATGTGCCACCGCAACGAGCTCTCAGGAACCCTAGCAGGGCTCCTTCGGGTACGCGAGATGAGTATGAATGATGCACATATCTATTGTCGCAGGGATCAGATCAAGGATGAATTCAAGAAAGTAATCCAGATGACACAAGAATACTTTACGCTCTTTGGACTCACAGACTATTGGTTCCGTCTTTCAAAATGGGATGCAAATAATCTCGATAAATACATCAACCAACCAGACAACTGGGATTTTGCCGAAGGAGTACTCCGTGAAGTACTGCAAGAACTCAACGTCACGTTCGTCGAAGCAGATAACGAGGCAGCATTCTACGGCCCAAAGGTGGACGCACAGTTCAAGTCCGTTATTGGACGCACAGAGACCATGTCAACCATTCAGCTAGACTTTGCTGCCAAAGACCGCTTTAACCTCTCCTACACCAGCTCAGAGGGCACAGACGCTAACGACGTCTTCGTCATCCACCGCGCACCACTGAGCACCCACGAGCGCTTCACCGCGTTCCTCATCGAACACTATGCGGGTGTGTGGCCTACATGGCTCGCACCAGTCCAGGTAGCGCTCCTTCCTGTGGGGGATGCACACGTCGAAGCATGTGAAACCCTCGCAAAAGAAATGCGCGAACAGGGAATCCGCGCAAAGATCGATATTGCCCACGAAACCGTAGGATACAAGATCCGCAGAGCCGAAACCCAAAAGATTCCCTATATGATCGTGATAGGGGATAGGGAAGTAGGACAACCCACCATCCCCGTCCGTGCAAGAGGCACCAAAGATACGGTTCCCTACACCCAAGAAGAGTTCATCACGAAAATCACACAAGAAATCAAGCAGAGAAGCCGGTAACCCCGGCTTTTTCTTATTTTTTCAAAGGTTCTTAACATTTTTAACGTTTTCCTGTACACTTACTCATTATCAACAAAGGGGGAATTTGCCGTGGGAGACCAACATAGTAGGCACGGAAGAATATTGGTTGATGACAATAATCAACCTATTTGGGCGGACAATGGATTGCCCGAAGGGATCCAAGACTCTACCGTCACTGAGGAGAATAGATACAACGGAAAAAAAGTCAGTCCATTGATGTCATTTTCCGAAATAAAGAAAAGATACGGGGGTGTCCAGCTTCTCGATACCGTCCTCCGTTAACAACGGAACGGCAAATCATACTCTATAGCGCAAATGCCGCTATAGAGTTTTTTATTACCCCGCTCGACCACTTGACGAGTTTCCGACTATGTGATAGCCTCTGCATAGGTGGTCGAAATACGACATGTTTGAAAAAACGACCAAGCATATGACCACTCACAAAAAATCATCGAATCGGCGAGATGATATCCCCCATGTCATAAATATGACGTCTGAAGAAATCTCTCGCCCCTTCATCATCGCAGAGCAGAAAACTGTTCTACGATGATGAGCGGCGAACCCAGTAATGTCAACCAATGACAAAGTTCCTTATGCCGATCATTAAAAAATCCAATTCGGGAGACGAAAAGATAGATGTTCACAATGAACAAATATGGTTGTGTTTCCCGCTTTCCTATAAGTTCCTTTGCAAGAGGGAATTCATAGGAGAGGCGAACTATATAAAGTCCCAGGGACGATTCAGTACATGCCACCAAAAAAATACAGTCGAGTAGTCGAAAAAAGAGATGCCCTAAAGAGCGAATTCAGCCTTGACCACTCATAGAAATTATCGAACCGGCGAGACGAAATATGTTTTGTTATTAAAATAATAACGAACGGCGTCATGTCTCGCCCTCTCATCATTGCGAAATATCAATAATAGATTGAGGGATGAAACAGAGTTAGTAAAAAATGACGCTCAGGGAAATGTCCCTCAAAAACAAAATCCAATTCAGGAGACGAAAAGATAGATGTCGTAATGGACAAATATGGTTGTGTCTCCTGCTTTCCTATGAGTTCCTTCGAAAAAGGGAATTCATAGGAGAGACGAAAAGCAAAATGTATATTATACACGAGGCATCAGCTGTCTTTTCACTAAAATCAAGCCCGGGAGACGAACCCCCAGATGTCTCGTAAGACAAGTCATATTTTGTCTCCCATTTCCCGGTACTCTGCAGGCCAATAGCTATGCAGAGTATTTTTTTATCTCGAAAACATCCAATATAGAGAAAAAACCATAAAATAAGCATTTTTACCCCAGAATACCCCGTAATTTTAAGCTACTATTGACAAAATGACCCCTATATGATACTGTCCACCCAAGTGGTCGAGAACGCCAATGTCTAAAAGACGAGGCTAGGCGTGACCACTCACAAAAAATCATCGAATCGGCGAGACGAGAAATTAAATGTCATATATATGGCGAATCGCATCTTGTCTCACCCCTTCATCATCGTAAAATAGACAACTATTCTGTGGCGATGAGGGACGAGAAGCAACATGTCAAAAACGATGATCTGATAATTGTCCCTCAGTACAAAATCCAATTCGGGAGACGAGAAACCAGATGTCAAGTAGACACATAGCGGCGTGTCTCCCGCTTTCCTATAAGCCCTTGTATAACAACGAAGATTTGTAGGAGAGACGAATTGTTTTTTGTCAAAAAGACGAGGATGGTCATGTCTCTCCGCAAAAAACCAATGTCCACTGGACGAAAGAGGTCTTTGAAAAAATGAGCAAAAGTAAAAGTTTACTGGAAACCAGAACGAACGTTCTCGATCAAAAAAAACGGGTCATCGGTATCCGCCATCGCGTAAAAAAAACAAAGGAAAACGAAGCGCGACCGACAGAGGTCGCAGTTCTCATCCTCGGAAAAGAAAAAAACAAAATCGAGACACTAAAGCTCGAAGACGAAGATGCCGAACTCGACTTCCTTCTCAACCGCCTCCCGCGTACATGGAGAAAGGTTACTCCCGATGAGGATCTCAGCTCCTTTCCACCTCATCACATCAAAATGAAGACGGTGGAACGCGAGGGGACAAAGAAAAAGGGAGAAGTGCCTGATAAAGTTCCTGCAACATATCATCAAGGGTTTCAGCCCGGAGACGCTATCGCAATGTCTCTCGGCGGGTCAGGTGATATATTTGCAGCAGCCCTTTCCACACAAAGCGAGAGGATTGGCGCTCTAGGGGTATATCGCATAACTCCGCACAAACTCAAAGAAGAAAGATCAGAGGAAAAAGAGCATGATGCGGGACTCCTCGCAGAACTCCTGGAGTACAAACCCGAACTATTCACGCTCACGAGAGTACGCGATCGTAACCTCATCCGAGTAACCAGCGCTCTCCGTGCACGCAACGATGCGATGAGGGCACGAATCGCATGCGGTAATCGTCTTCAGCAACGATACGTCGGTCAAGTATTCCTATCAGAAACCGGAGGATTCCCTCAGGGATCAATCGAAAAAGAATACCAGGCGTTCCGCGCAAACGATGCCGTATACCAAGCATTAGAAAAAGAAGAAGGCCAACGCGAAAGAGAGCTCGCAAAGATCGTCAAAGATCTGGATGTCTGGAAAGAACTCCTCGTGCACGTCGATGGATGTGGCCCAGTTATCGCCGCCGAAATCATCTCCGCAATTGGTGACATCCGCCGCTTCGAAACTGATGCGAAGCTAAAGGCATTCTGCGGTCTCCATCTCATGCCAGACGGAACATTTCCGAGAAATACAGGAGGAAAAACTAGTAGCTGGAAACCAAACGCGCGACAAGCGTTCTACCTCTTCGGTGATCAATGCAGCCGTCGGCCTGAAAGTCTATGGGGAAAGAGATTGCGCTGGCGTAAGGCTCGATTAAAGAATATACATCCAGAAGTAGTGTTAGACGAAAAAGGCAAAAAGAAATGGAACGATCTCCATATTCACAGAACAGCCACCTGGAAAACCCTTTCCGATTTTGCACGCTGGCTCCACAGAGAGTGGTGGAAAATCGAAAGGGGATACGGCGAAAAACTGCACATGCCCGCAGAAGACCAAAAACGAGCAGCATAGGGACGAAAGAAGGCATGCCGATAACGGCGATTAAGTGACTGTCCCTTGCCCAAAGATCGAAAAACGAGAGACGAATAGACCGTTGTTTCACAAACGATCGAAAACATGTCTCTCATAAAAAGTATCAACGCACAGAGAGGACGCAAAGGGCTTTGTCAAAAATAACGATAAAAGGCATGTCCTCTCTCAAAAAGTAACACCATAGAAGGGACGCAGCAAGGCATGTCAGCAATGATGTAAAGAGGACTGTCCCTTCGCTAGAATCCAAACTCAGGAAGACGAATAAGGTGTTGTCTATAAAGACGACTACGCCACTGTCTCTTGATAACCCATACATAACCTCGGAAGACGATGAAATTCGTGTCATATAGACAATGGAAACAATGTCTCCCGAAATCAAAACCATCTCTTGAATAAGAGGTGGTTTTTTGATATAGTGCCTTCACTATGCCCGCACAGTTTCACATCCTCACCTTTGGCTGCCAAATGAACAAAAGCGACTCCGAACGAGCTCGCGGTCTTTTGCTGTCCGCAGGGATGACCGAAACAGAAGACTGGGAAAATGCCGATTTCATACTCTTTAACACCTGTTCCGTTCGCCAAACCGCCGAAGACCGCGTATATGGCATGATGACCGGTATCCGTGACCTCAAAATCAAGAACCCCAAGCTCATCACTGGACTCATGGGGTGCATGGCGGGGCGAGACAAAGATGGAGCAATCAAAGCACGCCTTCCCTGGATTGACCTCTTTTTCCCCACCCAAGAGATGGTCCACCTCCCGCGATGGATATCCGAAATGAACCCACTTCTTGTCGATACGGCAACAGGGGAGGAGTATAACGACTATTTTGCGATTCAACCCCGCTACACCGCCACGTTTCAAGCCTTCGTAACGATAGGTACAGGATGTAACAAGTTCTGCGCCTATTGTGTTGTCCCCGCAGCCCGCGGTCTCCAAAAAGATCGCCCCGCGAAAGATATCATCGCCGAAGTCCGTGCACTAGCAGAAAAAGGATGTCTCGAAATCACCCTCCTCGGGCAAACCGTCAACTGGTATCGCCCAAAAGATCCAGAAACCTTCTCTCCTGCAAACCCCCTCAATACCAATCGCGGGAACTATTTTGGCGCACTCCTGTGGGAACTCAATCAAATAGAAGGAATCGAGCGTATCCACTGGACGGCACCGCACCCCGTACACATGACCCCAGAAGTCATCACGGCATTATCTCTGCCAAAACAAGTCAATTTCCTGCACCTCCCCGTACAAGCCGGCAACAACGAAATCCTCAAACGCATGAACCGCCCCTACACCTCAGAATTCTATATCGATCTCGTCCACAAAATCAAAGCGGCAAAACCCGACATCGCTCTCGGCACCGACATCATCGTAGGATTTTGCGGAGAATCAGATAGCGCATTCGAAGAGACGCTCGCAATGTACCGCGAATGTCAATTTGATATTTCCTACAACGCCATGTATTCCCCCCGCTCACATACAAAAGCCCAAGAAACCATGAAGGATGACGTTTCCAAAATAGAAAAAAAACAAAGATGGAATATACTTCATGAACTCATGAAAGAAATCGTCCTCGCAAAAAATCAGCAATACATCGACAAAACCGTTTCAGTCCTCGTCGATACCTTCGCGAACGGCATGTGCCAAGGCAATTCATCCGAAATGAAACGCATACATTTCCGCGGAGACGAGGGTATGCGAGGAACTATACAATCAGTGCGCATTGATCGCGTGCTTGAATGGACCCTCTATGGCTCACTTACCTAAGCTTATTGTTATTACGGGCCCCACTTCATCAGGGAAAACAGATCTCTCTATTCAGCTTGCTAGAAAATTCCACGGAGAAATTATTTCCGCTGATTCTCGCCAAGTATACCGAGGGATGGACATTGGATCGGGCAAGGTAACCCACAAGGAAATGGGGGACATACCTCATCATCTCCTAGATGTGGCGAATCCCGCAGATCGCTTCACACTTGCTGATTACAAACCACTCGCAGAAAAGGCAATCGACGAAATTGTTACACGCAAGAATATTCCATTTCTCGTCGGAGGCACCCCCTTATATATCCAGGCAATTGTTGATAACTACATACTCCCGACATCGACAGAAGACCCCCGCCTCCGCGCACATTTTGATACACAATCACTGGAAACACTCACGCGTGAGTTACAAGAAAAAGATCCAGAAAAATATAAGAAGATCGATCTTCAAAACAAGCGAAGAGTGATACGTGCACTAGAGACCGTAACAGGAATAGATGATACCCCCACTCAAACTGATAGAAAAGGAGAACCCCAATACGAAGTCCTTATGATCGCCCCCGAAATATCACGAGAAGAGCTCTA
>JAHFHK010000017.1:0-7926 GCA_023246955.1 Candidatus Uhrbacteria bacterium | reverse complement strand
GGCAAGGAATGATCGAGGAAGTAGAAAGGCTTATGGGCGCAGGAGTCCCGAACGAACGTCTCTATGGTTTTGGACAGGAATATCGATTCTGCTTTGAATATATTGAAGGAAAATGGGAGAGCGAAGAAGAAATGATACAGCGCCTCAAATACGCCATTCACTCATTCGCCCGCAGACAAATGACCTGGTTCCGCAAAGAACCACGCATCCACTGGGTAAAAAATGAACAAGAAGCAGAGCAATTGATTGAAGAATTCTTGCAATAAAAAATCGCCTACCCCTCATTAGAGAAGCGGGCGACGATACAAGAACACAAGAATCCGCTATGCGTGGCGGAAAATATACCGCATGCGATCAAGATCTACTTCTGGAATTTTGAGTTCAGCAATATTCTGCGCGAACCTCCTCACCTCATCTTCGTGAAACTGAAGATACCAGAATGGGGTCGCAAACAGGCCTTTCATCTTCGACACCACCGAAGCAGCCGGCATAGACTCGCTCACGTCAATATAATCGAAGTCTCGCAGATTAGTTTCGAGAGAAGATACAACAGCAGGAATATGCTCCACGAGAGGAGCCATACCGATCCGATCCAGAGCCCAAGAAAGTTCTTTAGCAATAACGGGATCAATGCGATCAAAACTTCGAAACGCTCGATTACGGAATGCAACAAGAGCCTCAATATCGGGAGGATTCTTCATTTGCAGCATCACAGCACTTTTCCCATGAGAAAGAGCACGTGTCACCATATTTACAACCAGAGTCGCGAGACGAGCAGTGCGTTCCGTATCAGTGAGAGTTTCAAGAAGATCGGTCGGATAAATCCGATACTTTCGACTCTTGAACTGTGCAGCCTGGGTTTCAATCCGATCGATTTCATCAGTCAAAAGAGCGCTATCGACGCCCTTCACAAAACGATCAAGCTTCTCATAGTACATTTCCGCAATATAGCCAGAGTAGACCAAGAGAATCTTCTCACATCGTTCTTTCTTTTCCCGAGGGCTTTCCGTTTCTTTGGGGCGAAGTTTCATAAGACCATTGTCATCGGTAACCACTTCATAATCATGAAAATTAAGAAGAGCCTTGGGAATGCTACTCAACCCTCGTTGTGCCGCCCTCCGTAATTCAGGAGGGAGCGCATCAGAAACATTTTTTTCGGCAGGAGGAAAACTTCCAATAATAACAGCTTTTTCCATCGAACGTATCATTTCCTTTCAAAGTACAGTGTATCCACACTACAGTCATTCATAACATTCGTCAAGGGGATAGTATACAAAAAGCTCCACGATCGTTCGTGGAGCCATAAGAAGTTCTCCCAAAAACCAACACTATTTCAACATTCCCATCAGTGTCTCCTTCACCATCTGCGGCTGCGCAGTACCCTTACTCTCTTTCATAACCTGACCCACGAGGAACATAATCGCGTTCTCTTTACCGGCCTTGTATTCGGCCGCAACCTTCTCATTCGCATCAATAACCTTCTGACACGCCTCTCGAATAAAAGACTCGTCGCTCACCTGTGCCAAACCCTTCTCAGCGATGATATGATCGGGTTCGGCACCCGTCACGAGCATCTCCTCGAGCAACACCTGCGCATTCGTACTGTTCACGACACCTTTCATCACCAAAGAAACAAACTCCGCAAAATTTTCAGGAGTTATCCTGCACTCAGCTAACGAAGTAGCATGCACCGTCAAAAGCGCTGACAGTTTGTTGATAAACCAAGAAGAAAGAAGCTTGTAGCCTTTCGTCACGTTCTCTTCGCCATGCATATCATTCGACTCCAGCCACTCAGCAAGTTCACTCGCCGCCTGTTCAAAAAACTTCGCCGTTTCTTTTTCTTCCGTCAACGTACGCGCATCCACCAGAGAGACACCATATTCTTCGACAAACCGAACCCGCTTTGCACCCGGTAATTCAGGAAGTGAAGCACGAAACTCCTGCACCACATTTTCAGGAGTATAGAGCGGGGGAAGATCTGGTTCGGGAAAATATCGATAGTCATGCGCCTCTTCTTTGCTGCGTTGTACGATAGTGACACTCTTCACATCATCCCACCCAACAGTAACCTTCGCAGTGCGCATTCTCGATTCTCCACCCACCATCCAGTCATCGTACAAACGCTGCGCCTCATACGTCAACGCCGCCTCCACCGATCGAAATGAATTGAGATTCTTGATTTCCGTAATAGGAGAGGACACCATAACACCATTGTCCTCAAACTGAATAGAAACGTTGGCATCACATCGCATATGCCCCTTTTCCATATCGCCGTCCGAAACTTCAACGTAACGAATGATACGGCGAAGTTCTTGCAAGAACGCCTTCGCTTCCCCTGGAGATTTCAAATCTGGCTCAGTAACAATTTCCGCCAAAGGAGAACCCCCACGATTATAATCAACCAGTGTATATCCAGGGATATGGCTATTCTTCGCCGCATCCTCTTCCAGGTGCAGTCGATTGATGCGAACATGGAATTGCTCACGCGCGTCATCATGTGCGTCTTGAGGAAGCGTGATATCAAGATACCCATTGATCGCAATAGGGAGGTCATACTGCGTAATCTGATACCCCTTAGGAAGATCGGGATAAAAATAGTTCTTGCGATCAAAACTACTATATTCATTGATAGCACAGTTCAGCGCAAGCCCGGCACGGATGCCCATAGCAACCGCTTCCTGGTTCGTCACGGGAAGAACGCCAGGATGACCGAGACAAATAGAGCACACGGCAGCATTTGGCTCCTCGGTTTCCGCAGTGTTAGAACACGAACAGAACATCTTCGACCGCGTCGCAAGCTGCGTATGAATCTCAAGACCAATAGTATAGGAAAAGGAGAGGGGAGTAGGCATAGTACGTATAGCGTATCACGAAGATATACTCCAGGTATATAGCTGTATATGGTAACAAAGGAAGACCCCTGAAAAATCGATGGATTTTGCAGGGGTCGTAACGTGTGCTATTCGATAGTGACTTTAATCCCGGGACCCATCGTGCTCTTGATCGTAATGGATTTAAGGAAGGTTCCCTTCGAAGAAGAAGGCTTGCTCTTCTTGATGGTGTCAAGAAATGCTTTGTAATTTTCAGTGAGCTTCTCGAGATCAAAAGAAACTTTACCGATACTCAGATGAACATTCGCTGAGTCATCATTCTTGAAAGTAATGCGTCCTTTCTTTACTTGCTCGATTGCTTGCTTTACATTCGCGGTAACCGTTTCATTCTTTGGCGAAGGCATCAAGCCGCGTGGACCGAGGAGTTTTGCGAGAGATGCGAGCTTTGGCATCATATCCATCGTTGCGATAGCGATATCAAAATCGCATTTGCCACTCTGCTTGATCTCCTGAATGAACTCAGCACCTCCGACCAGGTCCGCACCTGCTTCACGTGCTTCATTTGCCTTATCTCCTTCAGCAAACACCGCAACGCGCTTTGTCTTTCCTGTTCCATGAGGCAACGTTACTGATGCACGAACCTGCTGGTCTCCTTTACGAGGATCGATACCAGTATTTACGTGCACTTCTACTGATGCATCGAACTTCTCATATGCATTCTGTTTCACCATCTGCAACGCTTCAGTAAGGGGATAGCGCTTATTCACATCAAATGTCGCGAGCTTGGCTTTAAAATCTTTCGATTGTTTTCGATTCGTCATATATATTGGTGGTTCAAACCGGCCCGAGCCGTCCCACATGATTATTGATAATTATACTACGTCGACGCCCATCTGGAGCGCCGTCCCCTCTACGCAGTTCATTGCTGCTTCGACGGTTCTGCAGTTAAGATCAGGCATCTTCTTTTCTGCGATTTCCCTCACCTGTGCCTTCGTGATCTTGCCTACCTTCTGAAGAGGGGGTTTGCCCGCACCCTTCGTGATACCAGCGGCTTTTTTGATCAACTCGGCTACCGGAGGAGTTTTGAGGATGAATTCATAGGTTCTGTCCTCGTATACCGTGATTTCTACTGGAGTGACTTCCTTGTCGCGTCCCTGGGTCATCGCATTGAACTTTTGACAAAATTCAGCAATGTTGAGCCCATGTTGTCCCAAGGCAGGACCAATCGGCGGCGCAGGGTTAGCTGCCCCTGCAGGGATCTGAAGCTTTATGAGTGCTTTAATTTTCTTTACTTTTGGAGCCATATAATAGGGTTAAAATGGGATGGGAGAGGCACCTCATTCCTGAATATACACGTTATACCTTCTTTACCTGTAAAAAGTCAAGCTCCACAGGGGTTTCACGACCGAACATCGATACCATAACCTTGACCTTGCCACGTTCTTCATCCACTTCGGAAACCTTCCCTTCAAAGCCTTTGAACGGTCCATCGCTGATTTGTACGGTCGTACCGATCTCGACATCAAGCTTGTATTTGGGCTCATCAGCACCCATGCGCTTCTGCAAATACGTCATTTCATCATCTGAAATAGGGGTAGGGGTAGTCCCAGAGCCAATAAACCCCGTCACATTGGGGGTATTACGCACCACATACCACGAATCATCGGTCACCATCATATCGACGAGCACATAGCCCGGAAAGATCTTTTCCTGGACAGTTTTGCGCTTGCCATTCTTGATTTTGATCTTTTGCTCCATCGGAATGAGGACATTGAAGATCTTGTCTTCCATATCCATGGATTCAGTACGTTGTTTGAGGTTGCGGACGACGTTTTCTTCATACCCAGAGTAAGTATGAATGGCGTACCAGCGTCGGCCGTATTGTGTTTGTTGTTTTGCCATAGCAAAAGGATAAAAGAGCGAATGAGCGAATTATACAACGTAATTATTTAACACGAGCATGGAGTTCGATAAGCGCCTTGACGCCAAAAGCAAACACCCAGTCCAAAAGCCCCAAAAACGCCGCCAAAGCAATACTCATGATAATCACCGCAAGGGTAAAAAAGAGTGCCTGCTTAGGAGTGGGCCATACTACACGACGAAGCTCAAGAAATGACTCGAAAAAATACGTTTTGACTGAAGTGAGGAGAGCTACCATAAAGAAATTCATCTAATTTAAAAAGCCCCGCTGAGGACTTCTTTATTACCCTCTATAATAGGACATATCCCCATTTTTGTCAAATAGGGGAGTGTCCAGCCTGATCATATCCTAGAAACCATCGAAAAAATAAGCATAATACCAAAAAACAGTAAAAAAAGACCCCGTCGCCACCATATACGGTGAAAACGGAGTCAGTCGCTCATTATGAGCGAAAAATAGCCTCAGGAAGGGGATACCAAAATCGCCTGGATTTCCTTTTCGTACCGACCAAAATCGCCGCACACCTTTTCCCCCAGCTTTTCGAGGCGACCCATATCAACCGCTCCTCCTCGAGTAAGCTCAAAGGTACTCATTTCCATGAGTGACCGTACGACAGAGTCCACAGTGCCGACCCCTTCAAGAAAATTGCTGAATTGTTTGCAGTTGATGGCACTGACTTCTTTGCCAAGAACATCGATTGATTCACTGAGCTGCCTCAACGACTGAGCCATGAAGTATTCAGAAACTGCACGCTCGGTTTCTCTCAAATTTCCACTCAGCTTGTCGATGCATTGACTTACAAGGTCTCGTTTGCGTTTTAGTTCGGCATATATCGGCATTATACGCTCAAGACAGACCTGCGCCTCAGCGTAATATCGTTTTCGATCCTCTAGAGATGGATCACCGGAAGATGACGTCTCAAATGCGCATCGCCAAAAATTACATTGCTGCTCAGCGTTTTCCTTAGCTTCAGTAATCTCACCGAGTAAATCAGAAAATGGACCTTTCCTGATGAGTTCACTACAAAGATTAACTTTTCTCCTCAAAAAGTCAGCAACGTATTGAGATTTTTGAGATGGATTTCCAACACCCCTACAGACATCTTTACGCTTCAAAAAATAATCTTTATTTTCAGTCCGATACATGAACCATCCCATAGATACAGGAACAATCCATAAACCACCGGTAACGGCAGCAACTACGGCGAGAGGAATGTTTGTATCGTCATACGCACAAGCAGTGAGGATTATACCAAAAATGCCAAATATTATAGATATTACCGTAGTAACCCCTTGCCACACTTCCACGTTAGTAAATGCATTCCAAAAAGATCTATAGCTTTGGTCTTTAATATTTTGAAGCGCCTCCTCCCTCCATACATTATCAACGTCCAACTGAAGTTTCTTCGCTTTCTTTTTAAATCCGAATTTCATCCCGAAAATCTCCTTTTTCTACGAATACGCCCACTATACAATAAAAATCACCGCTTGTCAAGGCAAAAGGGGATAAACAGCCATAAAAAAGCTGCTATAATCATGACAATAAGCGATAAATGTTTCTCCTCTATGAATTTCGAGCAATTTCCTCAACCCACAGCACCAGAGCAAAAAACCATCGAAAAGGTCGCAAAACGAATCCTTCTCGCCGCATTTACATTTACAACGGTGGGATGTGGACAAAAATCTATGCCCACTACCCCTGATACCGGCGCACAGATTGCAGAATTACGGCAAAAGATACAGCAGCTCGAGCAGGGGACCAATCATACCACCGAACACACACCGGAACAGGGGCAACAAAAGAACATCGAAGGACACACCGCCATCACTGAACGTGAGAAAAAAGAAATTCATGACGCGGTAGCACAACAACTCACTCCGGAAATGATGCGGCGCACCGGCGTAACATCAGAAATACTCGAGGGAGTTTTGAAAGAATTTGAAACAGTAACCGCCATTACCGAAAGCGAGACAGGAGAACGAAAAGTAAAGTTGACAGTCAATAGAAAAGTTTTTCTCGAAGGAATGAAAGTATATATCGAAAATGAAGAAGGTTTTGGTATAAAAGCAACGACGACCAAACTCGACGAAAAGACCATGATTACGACTATGCAGTCCGGTGTCAAAATGCTTGCCGAATATTCAGGTCTCTCCTATACATCGGTACCAAAATCAGAAGCGAACATTGTATTGACGCCACTGATGTTAGGAAATCCAACCGATGATGCACGGCGACTCGCGGGAGAACACGTAGCCGGACATTCCAACGCACTGCTCACTACCCACTTTTCACTCCAGCAAGAAAACGAAAAGACACTCGACAAAACGGAAATAAATCTTGGCGGCAAAGAAGGATTCATCTATCAACTCGAAAACACAGAGGACGTATCAACAGTAAAAGACGATCTCCCCGGTCTCAAAGATCCAACAACACGAGAAGTGATAGAACGAGGAATAGGAGAAAAATACCTCATACATACAGTGCGGCAAACGACAGCCCATGAAACAGGTCATCTCCTCGGTCTCGCTCATTCAACAAAAGCGGATAGGGAAGCACCTAATAGTAGAGACTTGGGACTACAAAACCAGAACAACATCATGGACATATCATCAACCACCAGAATTTTTCGCCCGCATGAAGGCCAAAAACCCGATTACGTAGTCGAGGGATTCGATATTTGTATGACTTCAAACCAGGGAACTCCCGAAGAAAAAGGGATGATTCGCTTAGTGCGCGAACTCGTAAGAGAGAATAAGCTCTAGGGGTCGTCAAAGACTCTAAAAGATTTTCAGCTTCCCTTCCTATCGTATTGAAATATACCCTCCCAACACTCCATCCTTCGAAAGTACCACCTGCCACAGCTGATTCTTGCGCGCACGGAAACTCCCCGCACAGCTCAGGAGATAATACTTCCACATACGATAGAACCGCTCGTTATACTGCCCCTTGAGCTCAGGCCACGCTTTGTCAACATTCGCAGACCACGCCATAAGAGTTTTGTCATAATCGGTACCAAAGCTATGCCAATCTTCCATGACAAAGAGCCCCTCCGCCGCCTTCGCAATCTGTGCCACCTAAGGAAGCATCGCATTCGGAAAAATATATTTCCCAAGCCACGGTTCGAACGTATGGCCAGACGTATTCCCACCGATAGTGTGCAGCAAGAAAAGTCCG
>JAHFHK010000016.1 GCA_023246955.1 Candidatus Uhrbacteria bacterium | reverse complement strand
GGCCATCGTCATACCACCTCGCCCAGCAGAAGGAAAGTGGCGACTCATTGTGGTTGCTGCCGGTCTTACGGTCGAAGCGATCTTTCAGAAGTGTCGGGAAAAGTTCGGCGCTTGGAAATATACCAGCACTGATCTGGATAAGGCCGTTCCTACGAACGACCGTTGTCCGAATCGTGACGGTGGCTACGCCATTTGGGTCAGAGATGTCATCGAAGCTGATGAGGAATTCAAAAACATCTCGGCTGATGATATCACTGCGAAGAAGATAAAAGCTGTCACACTGCGGGAACGCTTGCTGCACGAAATCGATTATTTCGATGAAACAGGCAAACACCTTGACGTCATTAATTGGACTCTCTGTGCGGGGTCGCGCGATTCTGGTGGTAGTGTTGTGCGCGTGGGCTGGAGTGTCGACGAGCTCAACGTCTACTACTACGACACTCGTCTTTCGGATGACAAGTTGCGTGTCCGCGAGGCAGTTTCTAACCCTCTTTCCCTTGTTACCTTAGTGGCATAAAGGAGAAAAGGAATTTATAGAGGACTTCAGTGATATTCACCGAAGTCCTTTTTCTTTTGCTCCGTTTTTCGATACACTATATTCGTGGCTCCTATAACCGGTCTCGCAAGGGACATCGGTTTGCCAAGTGGTATAAAAAAGGAAACTGCGTGCATATTCCTATCGAAGATTTGTTGCTCTCGCAATGGCTTCGTGCATAACTCCCATACGGCGTGTATGGCTAACGCAGACATTTTTGGAAAAGAATGTTGGTGACTACGGAAAGGGATATGTATAGTGTGCGGGGTCGCGCAATTCTGATGGCAATGTCCCGAACGTGAATTGGAACGACGACAAGCTCAACGTCAACTACAACAACACTCGTAATTCGAATGACAAGTTGCGTGTCCGCGAGGTAATTTCCGATAAAACCACGAAAAGGGTCCTTATTTGCTTACGGGTGAAGGGGCCCTTTTCTTTTCGTCGTAGCCAATCCATTTGTTGATGTCTTTTGATATCTCCTGCAAGTGGTATTCGAAGTTGATATAATGCCTCATATCGACGATGCCTATTTCATAGCAGAGCCGGAGGAGGCGCTTGATTGATTCTGCCTTGAGTCGGGCTGCACGAAGGTGGGGTTGCTTCTTGTCTTTGTCTTCTAAGGCAGCAGTGAGAAGGAAATCCATGAGTTCGAGAGTGTACTGTTCTATTTTGAGATAGATACCAAAGCGATCTTTTTTTGGGATCTTTGAGGAATATCGGTAGATAATTTTATACCATTCAGATGTCTTATGAATTACAGGGATAGTGCCGAAATCATGGGGGGGGCTTAGTAACCATAGTATTTTTGAGAGAATAGTTAGTCTTGAAAATTTGTTCATTGCGTGGAGAGAGTTTTCCTGCGGAAAATGGGACAAGGGGGATATCAACGAATTTGCGCTGCATGTTGAGGATAGTCTCTTTCTTCTTCATGAGGAGCTCGTGGCAGGGAGGTATCGTCACGGGCGCTACACTCCATTCTATATCACCGACCCGAAAGTGCGCCATATTCATAAAGCGCAGGTGCGGGACAGAGTATTACATCATGCGATTTTTCGGATTCTCAATCCGATTTTTGATCCTTCGTTTGTTTTTGACTCATATTCATGTCGCGGGGAGAAGGGAACGCATAGGGCGGTGACGAGGCTGGGGGATTTTTTGAGGAAGCAGAGTAGGAATAATACCCGGAACGTATATGTGCTCAAGTGTGATGTGCGGAAGTTTTTTGATTCGATCGATCATCGTATGCTTCTCGATACAATTTACGGGAAGGTGAAGGATAGGGAGACGATGGATTTGTTGTGTCTGATTGTATCGAGTTTCTGTACGGCGCAAGGAAAGGGGATTCCTCTTGGTAATGTCACGAGTCAGCTGTTTGCGAATATCTATCTTAATGAGCTGGATCAGTTCGCGAAGCATATTTTGAGAGCGCAGTATTATATTCGCTATTGTGATGATTTTGTGATCTTAAGTCATGATCGAGAATGGCTCGTAGATCTCATAGACCGTTTGCGTGGATTCTTGCAGGAAAAATTGTCGCTGGAGTTGCATCCTCATAAAATCAGTATACGAACGTGGCGACAGGGAATTGATTTTTTGGGATATGTTTCATTTCCTCGTTATACCGCGATGAGGTTGGTGACCAAGAAGAGGATGATGGCTACCATCGCTGAAAGGATTTTTCTTTATGAGCGGGGGTTTATTGGTAAAAGGAGATTACAGAGCACAGTGCAGTCGTATCTCGGTATGCTGGAGCATTGCGATGGATATGCGTTGCAGGGGGAGATTCGGGGGATGGTGAAGAGGTTTAAACTATAAGAAGCATACTAAGCTTCCTGCTATAATGGATCATATGCCGAAAAGAATACCTATTATTCACCCTGGTGAAATTCTCAATGAAGAATTTTTGTTGCCTCTTGAGATTAGCCAGTATCGTCTCGCAAAGGATATCTCTGTGTCACCTCGTCGGATTAATGAGATAGTACATGGTGAGCGAGCTATTACTGCCGATACTGCCCTTCGCTTAGGGCGTTATTTTGGTGTTACTGCCCAGTTTTGGCTCAATCTACAATCTCGGTATGATCTGGAGGCTGGATCGTCTCGGCTTGCGAAGGTATTGCAGCAAGAAGTGAAAGTTTTTCATGCTGCATAGGCGCTCTCGACTGTTTGTTGTCCTCGTGCTAGGCTAGGGGAGATATGGTGACTATTGATAGCCTCATAGAGGCGGTGAAGTCTTATAATTCAGAGACGGATGAGGCGTTGATACGCCTTGCTTTTGATTTTGCGGCGGAGGCGCATCAGGGGAAGAAGCGGGCCAATGGGGATGATACTATTGTGCATAATCTGGGCGTGGCGATGTACTTAGCGGAGTTCAAAGTGGATGATGCGACGATCATCGGCGGGCTGCTTCATGACTTGCCGGAGGATACGGGGGTGGGACTGGAAGAGATCGAGAAGAACTTTGGGGAAGAGATTGCATTGTTGGTTGCAGGGGTAACACAGCTGGGACGACTCAAGTATCGTGGCATTGAACGATATGCGGAAAACTTGCGCGCGATGTTCGTCGCGATGGCGCGTGACTTACGTATCGTGGTTATTAAATTTGCGGATCGACTTCATAATCTAGAAACACTGTCGGCATTGCCGGAAGAAAAGCAGCAGCGTATTGCACGAGAGGTACTGGAGATCTATGCACCGATTGCGAATCGTCTCGGGATGAGTTCGATCAAGAGCCGCCTCGAAGATGTTGCATTTCAGTATGTATATCCGGAAGACTATGCACGACTCCGTGCGGTGATCGATCCGCTGCTCGCGCATTCAAAAGAATATCTCGTAGGGGTAGAGAAGGAAGCACGGATGCATCTCGAGGAGGCGAATATTCCGGTGGTGAAGATTGAAAGTCGTGTGAAGCATTTGTATAGTATTTATAAAAAGCTTGCGAAGAAAAAAACATTTGAGGTTGATGGATTGTATGATCTCATTGCGTTGCGCATCGTTGTGCCTACGGTCGGTGACTGCTATGCGGCGTTTGGCGTGATTCACCAATTCTGGAAGCCGTTTCCTGGGCGGATCAAGGACTATATAGCCCAACCGAAGGCGAACAACTATCGTGCATTGCATACGACGGTGTTTTGCGAGGGGGGTGAGGTGGTGGAATTTCAGATTCGGACTACCGACATGGATCGTGAGGCAAAATTCGGGGTGGCGGCACATTGGCACTATGATGAGTCCGGAAAGCAGGCTCGGAGCGCTCTGGAGAAGCCTGAGTGGCTTCAGGAGGTGCTGGATTTGCAGCAGGAGCAGAACCAGGAGTTCCTCGATACGGTGCAGTGCGATATTTTTCAGGATCGCATCTTTGTATTTACGCCAAAAGGGGATGTAATCAATCTTCCCGAGGGGTCTGCGGTGATTGATTTTGCGTATCGTATTCATACTGATGTGGGGCGAAGGTGTATAGGGGCGAAAATAAATGGTACGATGGTGTCACTGGATCGGGTCGTGGAGAGTGGTGATGTGGTGGAAATCATGACGGACAAGAATCGTAAAAAGCCTAATCCTGACTGGATAAAATTTGCAAAAACTGGCGTGGCGCGTGCGCATATACGTTCGCAGCTGCGGGCAACTGAATAATCATATATGAATATTACTGTTCGGCGGATCTTGTTCTATAGCTTTGTCGTGCTGTTCTTGATTTCGGCGGTGTGTCTTATTTTGTACGCGAATGGATATCGCTGGAATCCTTCGAAGAATGCTTTGGAGCAAACAGGAGGTTTGGTGCTCGAAACAAAGCCTGGAGGTGCGAAGGCGACGATCAATGGGCGAGTGCAAGAAAGTTTCCTTGGTGCGTTATTTCACAAGCCAGAATTTCAAACGCCGCTACGGGTAGAATATATATTGCCGGGTACCTATGAGGTGCTTTTGGAAAAGATGGGATATTGGCCGTGGAAGAATCAAGTGTCAGTAGAAGTACAAAAGACCACGTATCGTACCGATGTACGTCTGTTGCCCCACGTTGATGCTGAATTGGTGGCTGCTTTGCCGGAGGGGGATGCGCATATTGTCTCTCGCGATTCTAATAGTCTTCTGATTGCTGATAGTGTTGGCTTGGCGCGCATTGATGTTCGTTCGGGTGCTCTTGAACGCGTTTACACTGCAAAAGATACTATGGAGGATGTCACGGTTTCTTCGGGCGGCACTATGATCGCATGGAAAGAGGGCGCGGGATACAAGATTATGGCGACGGGTACCAAGCGAACCGTGTGGGATATTCCTGTTGGTGTTGAAGTGGTTAATGCGTTTGCTCCTACGGAAAGCGGCGCGGTGTTCGGGAACAAGAAGGGAATATTTATTTTTGATACTACTACGGGTACGACGGTGCTGTGGCGCAAGGATATCGCTGTGGCATTGGCGGTACATGGTGGAACGCTTTTCTTTGCTGTCGAGCAGGGAGGAAAAACTCGTGTGTGGCAAGGAGCGATAGCTGGAGGTGCAACGCCGGAGCGCGTTATGGATATCGATGAAATAGGTTTGGCGTTTCACGAAGAGGTTCCCGGTGGGCAGTACCTGTTCGCATCGCACACTAATGGTTACCTTATTCCTCTTAGTCGCGCAAAGAAGCCGGTGATTTTACCGCAGGTGACGGATATTGATGCAACGTTGTTTGCGACCAATGGAGTATTGTATGGCGTGAATCCTATTGAGGTATGGCGGTTTACGGTTTCTGCTGATTCGGTTTCACAGGATCTCATTACTCGTCACGGAAATATATCGGCACCAGTGCTTGCGATTCCAGAGACGAATTATGTTGCATATATGCAAGACGGGACGACGTTGATCGCACAAGATACTTCGACGGGGAATGATAATATTTATCCGCTTACTACATTTGAAAAAATTACTGATGCGTCGTTTGATCCAAAAAAAGTTTCACTGTACGTTGTGGGCAAGCGAGAGGGGGTGTGGGGTGTATATCAGGAGAGCTTAGAATAAAAAAGAGCTCTCACAGGGGAGAGCTCGAGAAAGATAGGGGTTATTAACGCCTAATCTTTATTTTTGGATCAATCGTTAGCGATGGTTTTGCGCCTATTACTTCTTCTAGTATGCCGTTTTTCTCTACCATTGATACCAGGTATGCCTCTACGTGTTGTTCGTAATATCGAGGCACTACTTTCCCTTCTTTATTGACACACATTACGTATGTTCCGCTGGTACTCGGGGATGTATAGAGGCCATTTGGTTCGGCCTGGGAAACTACACCACCATTACTGTGAACCACTTTCTGTGGGTTTGTTAGCTGGGCGTTCGCAGGAATCGGGAACCCGATGCTGGGACACCAAGACATAACCTTGCCATTGTATTGGTTGCGTACATAACTATAGGTAGCCACTGCTTTATTGCGGGCACTGTATAGCTCGGTCATAAGGTGCCGTTCGAGACTCCAATCAAACATAGGTGGCGGTTGATTTTTGGCATACATGATATCCTGTCGCTCAACATTTTCTCTTTCGATTTGGTAGCTTCCGTCGCATCCGTACAAACCTCCTATAATCAACAGGCAGGCCATGGTCATTCTTCTCTTGAGATTCATGCTTTTTCTCCTCCCTAGTGATTATCTATTTGTACTGAGAAATGGGACGATATCAGAGGGTACATTTCCGGGAATTTTGTCGGCTTCTTCTTTCATCTGCCGAATAATTCCTGCCATTTGGGCATCAAGAGCATCAGAAATCTGTGTACTCGATTTGTCATTGGGGAGACTTGCCTTTCTTGTAGCAAGGTTGTCATAATCGGACTTGAATGTCCGAAGAGCAGATTGCTTACTGGTTATGTATGCATTGCTCTGTCGTGTTGTTTGGGTCTCTTTGGCAACAAAGTAGGGCTGCACTGCATAGATAATACCTAGGCTAACCATAGCAATTGCCAGTCCCCAGAACCACCACACTGTCGCATGTCCCGCCTCTTTTGCCTCTTCTTTGAATCGATTGCTCACTTGTTCTGTTCCATCCTTTTGAATTATTAAAGAGCACTATACCGCTACTTCTCAATATTAGCCTTTGAAAAGCATGCCGTATGTAGCCTCAATCTAGCGCATATCTTGTATTTTGTCAAGCGTTTGTATCCCACTGTGGATCTAAGGAGAACCTTATTCCAGCGGCCTGCCGATGATGACGACGAAGTCTGCGCCGTCGGTGTTGATCTTTTCAGTCTCGTCGAGGGTTCCTTGAATGACGTCGGCGTTGAGGCTTTTTGAGAGGGCCATGAGTGCTTCGGACTTTTTGCCATTAGTGAGGTCGTAGATGACGGTTTTTTGTGCGTCACGGTTTGCTGCGTTGCCGTAGTAGAGGACTTCAAATCCATCTTTTGTGAGAATGTCTGAGGCGGTGAGGGCGAGGCCACTCATACGCGTGCCGTTTTTGATGACGATCTTTGCATCGCGACTATGAGACGAGACGATATTTTCTTCACCAAAAATATTCTGAATCTTTGTTTTCATTGCGTCGAAGCTTCCTCCTTTGGGGCGGAGGACAAAGGCACCATCAAGCGTATCGGGGTAGAGGAACCCTTGTGGCCCATCATCAAAGACAACGTTCGTCATAGTGCTGGTGTCCACATCTTGCATGAGATGGGCGAATTGAAGCATTTCCCAATTCGAGAAGTTCGTTGTGATATTCGCGCGGAGTTCATCGGTGACTGCGGAGATCTTTTTTGGATTCAAGAGAAAGTCGGTGGAGAGAACTTTTTCGCGGATGGCGGCGAGGATTTTTTGTTGCCGTTTGCTGCGCGCAAAGTCTGATCCTTCGTTATTCATGAGGCTGTGGCGTGAGCGAGCATACATGAGTGCGGTCTGTCCATCCATAATCTGTTTTCCTGCGGCAAAAGAAATTGTTTGATATTTCTTGCTCAATGTCGGGTATTCATAGTCGGTGAATGAGTGGTCGACGTCTATATTGAGTCCTCCGAGGATATCGACGATTTTTGCGAATCCATCAAAGTCTGCCCGGATATAGTAGTGGATAGGGATACCAAAGGTGTCCTCAACGACCTTTTTCATAACCGTGGGGCCAGTTCCTTTTTCTTCAAATTCTCCAAAGGCTTGGGCGTTGTTAATCTTGCGGAGGCCGTGTCCAGGAATTTCAACGAGAAGATCACGAGGAAGGGAAAACATGGCTGCACGTTTTTGTACCGGATCGATACTCATGATAATGATCGTATCGGCGAGCTGTCCTCCTTCATGTGCGTCACCTCCTATACCGATGAGGAGCACGTTGATGCGCTTGTCTTTTTCTCCTTGGAGATTGGGCTTAGTCAGGTCTCTCAGGCGTGAGATTGCTTGCGCGACATTGAGACGCTGGAATGTTCGATTGATGGGGGAATTGTCATTCTGTGTTGCATAGTAGGAGTAGGCGGTGGTTCCCGTGAGGAGTATAAGGAGACTAAAAAAAACTACCCCCAGTCTTTTTGCTATGCGAGCACGAGGACGGCGTGGGGGGAGCGGAGTACTATCGTGGAAGGGGAGGGTGTCGTTTTCTTGGGCAAGGGATTCGAGAAGATTCAAGTGAATATTCTTCATACGGGGACATTTTTGTTTTCACGCGGCGAACATTGCGCAACAAAAGGACGATTTATGAATAGATTTCCCTTCTATTATCAGACAATACTTGATTATACCGTAGGGGAGCGAGACTTGCAAGGATTTTGATATTTCGGTATACTGTGAGTACTGTTTTTTGAGGATGATTAGCTCAGCTGGTTAGAGCGCTGCATTCACATTGCAGAGGTCACTGGTTCGAGCCCAGTATCATCCATGGGAGACCCCTGCAAAATCGCGCCTTTTCATTTCATAGGCACCCGTCGAATCCACTCAACGTATTATTCATACGTTTCCTGGATCTCAACAGCCCATTCAATGAAAATTCATCAATTTTTCAGGGGTCTCCGCGCCATATCTTTGTAAATAGTGCATATTGGGGCATTTTTTTCTATACTAGATACTCAAGGAGCCATCATTGGCGATTTATTCTCTTACTTCCTATTCCATGTCATCGTATCCTGTGCCTCGCATTATTGAAAACGTTGTTCCTTCATTAGAGCGCCGATCATGGATGGATCTTTTGGGAGATATAGTGAAGATTGTTATTATTGCTGCTGCGCTTATCGTTCCTATTCGTCTTTTTCTTGTTCAGCCCTTCTTCGTCAAAGGGAGCTCTATGGAGCCGACGCTGAAGGAGAACGATTATCTTCTCGTTGATGAACTGTCGTATCGCTTTCGTCAGCCCGAGAGAGGTGAGGTGGTCGTGTTTCGCTATGCGCAGGAGGACAAGAAGTATTTTATTAAGCGCGTTATCGGTGTTCCTGGCGAGACCGTAGATATTCATGACAACACTATCACTATTGTTAATAAGGAGCATCCGGATGGGTTTGTACTTAACGAGCCTTACCTGCCTGATTATAATCTTCCTGATGTTGCTCATGCGATCCTCGGTCAAAATGAATACTATGTGCTTGGCGATAATCGTCCCGTGAGCTATGACTCAAAACGATTTGGCCCTGTCAATATAGATCATATCGTCGGTCGTGCCGTGTTCAGAGGATTTCCTCTCCAGAAAGCTACTATCATTCACACCCCCACCTATTAATATATGCCAAAAAAAATTGATCAGCCCAAAGCTTCGGCGAAGGCACCCGTAAAGGCGCCGGAGTCCAAGGATGTTAAAAAAGATCTTAAGAAAGAAAAGGATACCGAAGGAGGTGCTCCTCGATCGGGCAAGAATTTTCAGAGTGTCAAAGGAATGAAAGATATTTTGCCGCACGATCAGCCATACTGGGAGTATGTACGCAATCTTATTGAGGTCATTGGCTCTGATTATGGGTTTAATCGTATTGATATTCCCGTTCTTGAGGAGTCGGCGCTTTTTTCTCGAGGTGTCGGTAAGCAAACGGATGTCGTAGAAAAGGAGATGTATACCTTTATGGATAAAGGGGGTGAGATGGTTGCGATGCGTCCTGAATTCACCTCCGGTGTGGTGCGTGCGTATATTGAGCATGGTATGGCGAACTGGCCGCAGCCCGTCAAGCTCTATGCCATCGGTCCTGTATTTCGTTATGACAAACCGCAGGCAGATCGTTTTCGACAGCTTCACCAGGTTAGCTTTGAGATGTTCGGTGAAAAAAACCCTGCAGTAGATGCGCAGATTATTCTCATGGGTGCCAAGTTATTCCGTAAATGTGGGATCGCTTCCGTGCTTCATATCAACAGTATTGGCTGCACTTCATGTCGTGGCGTCTACAAAGAGGTACTCACTGAGTACTATAAGAACAAGCGCGCACAGCTTTGCGAGGATTGTAAGCGCCGTCTCGTGAAGAATCCGTTGCGCCTCCTCGATTGCAAGGAGCAGGGATGTCAGCCGATTAAGCAGGACGCACCGCATCTCGTGGATTATCTTTGCGAGGAATGTAAGGATCATTTTACGAAGGTGTTGGAATTTTTGGATGAACTTGAATTGCCGTACCACCTTGATCCGTTCCTTGTGCGTGGTCTGGATTATTACAATCGTACGGTGTTCGAATTTCTTTCTCCTACTGAGGGGGATGATAAGTCGGTTGCGCTCGGAGGTGGTGGGCGGTATGACTATCTTGTCGAGGAGCTGGGGGGGCGTCCGACTCCTGCGTGTGGTTTTGCCGTAGGTATGGAGCGTATCGTCTCGCGTATGAAAGAACTTCCTGATGATCACGAGATTCAGCTCAAGCTTCCTCGTCGCACGGTTACTATTTTCTTTGCGCAGCTCGGAGAACAGGCAAAACGTCGTGCTATGAACCTATACGAGGACCTTCTGAATGAGGGATTTCCTATTGCTGAGAACTTTGCGAAGGATAGTCTCAAGAGCCAGTTAGAGTCGGCGAACAAGATGAGTGTCAAGTTCACCCTGATCCTGGGGCAAAAGGAGCTTCTTGACGGAACTATAATTATCCGTAATATGGAAGGTGGAGAACAGGAAGTGGTCGATGTTAAGAAAATAATCCCTATTCTTCACAAAAAAATTGATACTCTCATAGATACTATGGAGACAAAAGGAAAAGGAGGTGACGAATAATGCCCGAAATCAAGAAGAAACCCAAAGAATCATTTGAGACTCTTTTGCGTCGTTTTAATAAGATGATGCAGCAAAGTGGTCGTCTTATCCAGGCAAAAAAGATTCGTTTTTATGGACGTCCAAAAAATGATCGATCACGTAAAGAAACTGCATTACGCAGACTGAAGATCGAGAATAAGAAGGATTACCTTAAGAAAGTCGGAAAATTGAAAGATCAATTTCCTGGGACCAAGACACTCATGAAACTATAGAATTTTAGCGGATTATCCCCGAAGACGTGCGTTTCTCGCGAAAGTGAGGAGTACACGATTTCGGGGATATTCTTTTTTTTGCTACACTATATATATGGAAACACGTATTGAACAACTTGATCGAGAACTCAAAGAAGCCATGAGGGCGAAGAATGAACGGGACTTACTGGTTATACGACAGCTTCGTTCTGCTTTGAAGAATGAAGAGATACGTCTCAAAGAAATACTTACTCCTGAACAGGTACTTGCGGTTATTGCTCGCGAGCATAAAAAACTGAACGATGCGTTGGGGGATTTTGAAAAGGCGGGGCGTGAAGATTTAGCCGAACCGTTACGCGGCGAGATTGCGGTCATTGCACGATATCTCCCTGAGCCTCTTACCGATACTGAGCTTGCTGCAATTGTTGATGCGTGCGTGAAAGCGGCGCAAGAGCAGGGGGCTGTGCATCAAGGAAAGCTCATGGGGGAGATTATGCAAAACGTTAAAGGGCGGAGCACTGCTGCTCGTGTTAGTGCGCTTCTTGCTTCGCGACTCACTTCTTAAGATATGCAGATTGTACTCTTTATTCTCCAGATCGTGTGGGGCGTGTGTGGCCTCGCGAGTATTGGCGTTCTGGGATGGGGAGTGTGGCAGTATCGTCAGAACAGCGAGGACTTGGCTGCAGTGGAGCAGGCAAAACGTATTATTCTGTATGCAAGTATTGGCCTGGGCGTCTCAGTAGTGGTGAGCATTATACTTTTTGTTATTCAGAGCAATAGCCATAAGCCCGCTTTGTCTCCTTTGACAGGGGCACCTTCTTCCTCAAATGAAGAGGTGGTTGGCTTGGGTGAGCGAATGGGGGCGTCTTCTCAAGTATCCGCGCACTATCCTCAAAGGAACGCCAAAGATGTTCCTCGCAATGCTTCGATCGTGATCACTTTTCGTGATGCAATACGTCTTGATTCAGTTGCTCCCTCTGGTGTTCTGAATGTCAGCGCGGTTGATATACGTGTCAAAAATGATGATGATACGCTCTCAAAGGAACCTTTGACGGGTAAGGCGGTACTTTCTTCCGACAAGAAGACACTCAAGATTACCCCTCAGCCTGCTCTCGGCTCCTCAGAGCATTCCATACTCTATCGTGTTCAGGTTACCGCTACCGTGCTCAAAGAGAGTGGGGATTCGGCGTTTGGGTCGACGGGATTTTATGAATGGCAATTTGAAACAGGGACGACTCTTGATACCATCCCTCCTTCTGTTGTCGGTATCTTTCCTGGCACAACCGTGAATGCTGTTTCTTATCCTCGTAATGCTATGATTCAGGTTCAGTTCAGCGAGAGCATTGATGCTTCCGTTCTTGAAGGGGGCAAACTTACGGTTGTCGATCAAGCGAAAGGTACTCCTATCGACGGAGTGTGGACTTTGGGGAATGCCTATACAACGCTCCTCTTTACCCCGACCGAGACATGTGGGGCGAATACGTGTGGTCAAAAAATGTATTGTCTCCCTGAGCGTGCTCGTGTGAAGGTTTCTATAAAAGCGGCATCTCTTCCTACTTCTATGTCGGCTGATTCATCATCTCCGTATCGCGCTACTGAACCCTTTGATGGTCTGGTCGATTTAGCAGGGAATTCATTTGATGGTGGTGGTGAGCGAGGTACGAAGAAGGATGGTAAGGCGACAGGACCCGCTACCGATTCGTATTTTTGGACGTTTGGGATCGGAAGCGCTCTTGATATCTCTTTGCCGCGTATTGCATCGACGACTCCTCGTAGGGATACCCCTCGTGTTGACCGTCAGACTCCTCTCACTATCACATTCTCTAAGCAGATGGACTTAGGATCACTCACGCCACGTTCGGTACTTTTGGGACAAGATGTGAATTATTGGCTTTCTAATACGCGTGATACGACAAAAGATACCACGACAACGACTATTTTTCATGATCCTTTGAAGGAAAATACATTGTATAGTCCATCGGTGCAATCTTCTGCGCGTGATGCGTTTCAAAATTGTTTTAATCCCTGTAGCGGCCCTCTTCGCTAATATTCTATGCCTTCTTCCTCTCTTCGTTATATTCGTTATCAGTGGGCGGTCATGGTTTTGGCGATCATTTCTTTGGTGAGTTTTGGATGGGCGTTTGGCTCTACGGTGCGCGCTCAGGGGGTTTTTGCCGGAAATCCTGAGATTGTGCGTATGACCCCTTCCGATGGGGTGCCTGGGCAATATGTCACTATCGAAGGGAAGAATTTTGGAACAAATCCAGGAAGTGTCTATTTTGTTCGTCGCGGGGAACGTATTCCTGCCGATGTTACGTTCCCTACACAATGTGATGGTAATACATGGAAGGATACTTATACGATTGTGCGGGTTCCTGATCGGTTTGAGCCCGGTCAATACAAGATTCAGCTTACGCGTTCTGATCAAAAGAACTCTGATGAAAAAACGTTTATTGTGACTTCGGGAACGCCTCCTCCGGGGATTTGTGCGGTGACTCCCGATAATGGTCCTGCGGGAACGCAAGTTCGTATTTATGGGTCTGGCTTTGGAACACAAAAAGGACGTGTTGTTTTGGGCGATGCTGATGCGGTAGTTGCTGATGGGGCGTGGAACAGTTCCTACATTGAGAGCTCTATCCCGCTCTTCAATGTTCAGTCAGGACGTCTTCGTATTGTTGATGCGAATAAGACGCTGAGTAATTCTATATTGTTCGGTGTAGGGCGCTGTACACAAGCATCATGTGGTCTTGGGCTTTCTTGCTGTGGTGATGGGAGTTGTCGTTCCGTCGGGGCGTGTAGTGATGAAAAACAAGCATGCACGTATGCGTGGAGTTTTTTTACCGGGGATTTGAAACAGTATGGCGAAGCATGTGAGCGTAATGAGCAGTGTCTTTCGAAGGCCTGTGACGCCAAAAAGTGTATACGGGGATCCAAAAAAGAAGGGGAGGCATGCGACTGGGATAGCGAATGTAGTGAAGGTCAGGCATGTGACCAAAAGCAATGTCGTCTCGTGGCGCGTCTCGTAGGGCAGGCATGCCAGAAGAAAGATGATTGTCTATCGGGTGCGTGCAATAGGAATATTTGTACGCTGGGGGTTCGGGTGTTTGGCGCTGCATGTGAGAGCAGCCAACAGTGCCAATCCGACAACTGCATGAATGGGAAATGCGCGCAAGTAAAGAAACCTCTCGTGCTTGAAAAGAGGAGTGCGGTAGGGAATGCAGTCCCTCGTAACGGAGTACCTTCGTTTACCTTCAATCAGAAAGTCGATGAATCGAGCGTCGCTTCTGCGATCTCGTTTACTCCCCCTATTGATTGTGCTTGGGAATTTCGTAGTATCGGGAGTGGCGATGAGGCAAAAACAGAGGCGCGTTGCGTTCCCAAAAAGCCGCTTGATCCTCGACAGGAATACACGCAAACTATATTACCAACAATACGCAGTGAATCTGGTGAGATCCTTTCCTCTTCGACGCAATCTTCTTTCGTTACCACCACTCAATTTGCCGAGCTTGCTACTATATCGGTGTTTATTAACAGTAGTAGTATTCAACGAACAACTGATGAATTCAGCTGTGCAAAGGATACCTGTCCCGAGGATGTGAATAGCGGTCAGTCGGGTAATCAGCATAAATATACTGTTGATGCACGGGATGCCGCAGGAAACCTTTTGAGCGATATTACGAGCATTACCTGGGCTATCGAGGGGCAGCAAACCATTACGTTATCTTCGAGCCAGGGATCCAGTATTGAGATTACCGCTCGACCTATCAAAGGGAATACGACTCTCCGTGTTCGGGTGCGCAAAGGATCAAAGGAGCTCACGCAAATCATTACGATTCAATCAGAGCTGTGTGCGGAGGAGCCATGGCGGTACACCAGTACTGACTATGATTTTGATCTTTCATACTGTAGGGGAGCTACCGATGTTGACCTCCTTCCTCGACTTCTTGATACTCCTTCCTGCATCAAAGATCAGGGATCTACCGAATGTCGATCGAGCGCGTTATGGGAAAAGGAACTTATTTTTAGCTTTCAGGATCCTGAGTCCCCTACGACGGTGGATACCACGAACAAGGATGTGATTGTTCTTCGTGTTGCGAGAAATACCGTTACTTCTCCCACGTTCTCTGGGAATAACGCTTCTCCGGTCGTCTGGTACCAGCTGCATGGCCAAGATGGACAGCGTCCTGCACCTCGTCTTGTGGATAATTTCCAGGGTGTTCAGGATAGCGCGGGGGTGTATGTGAGTGCCCCTGGGAAGGATGGCAAGCTGTACGTGTATTTTCTCACTACGAATATTGGTGCAAGCGAGAAGACACTCAAGGTATATAATTCTCTGATAGACCGCTGGAAACTTGCACGTTCTTTGTCGCCTGATTCTGATAAAGCGTTATCGATTCGTCGTGATGTTTTGCGCATAGCTGATCTTTCTGATATTTCTTACTTTATTTCAAGGAATGGGGGATATCCTTCTCTTGATGCCGGTTCGTATCTGAAGGGGCAATCGACGAGTGCATGGCCATCGTGGCAGGGGACTTTGGGGAATATGTTGAAGGTAGCGATGCCTGTTGATCCTCTTTCCGGCAATGCTCCTTTAGGGAAATGTCCTGAAGGATATGATGCTAAAACGTGCTGGAATGAAGTGCAGAAGAAGTTTGCTTTCGATGGGGTTTTTGGCGCATTAAGAAACGTGGCCACGCATATTTATACGTATCGGAGTGATGCAGGGAAAAACTTTGATGTGTGCGCGCGGTTGGAAAATCCTCCCTCGACTTTTGGTGTTGCTACCCGTGAAGGAACTATCTACTGTATGTCCGGAGGAAAATAGCGTATACTAAATAGTAGATATTTCATTTTTCGTTTTTTATCATCCATCTCTCTATGCAAGATTCTCCCAATGAAGTTCAAGATATCTTTGGCGATCTGTCGTCAGGGGTGAGTACCTCTTCTCAACCGATGAGTTCTTCTGGGAGTACTCCTGCTTTTGCTTCCTCTCCATCAAGTGCTCCCACGACGTTTCCTCCTGTTGCCTCGGCGGGATCTGGAGGAATGAATCCTCGATTTATTATTATTGGAGCGAGTGTAGTAGTTTCCCTTATTGTAGTCATCGGTATTGTCGTCTATATGATGGGTAATACTGCAAAGAAAGCTCCTGTTACCCCCACCGTTCCCTCCCCCACCGCTCCCGTTACTCCTCCTGTCTCGGCTCCAGCACCTACCCCCGTTACTCCTTCTCCGGAATCGGGAACTCCTACGCCCACTCCTTCTGAGTCAACAGCGCCTGCACCTGCGGCGGTAACCGCTTCTCAGGACACCGATGGTGATGGGCTTACGGATGAAGAAGAGGCAAAGGCGGGGACTGATAAAAATAGGGTGGATACTGATGGTGACAGACTTTCTGACCGAGAGGAGATTCGTGTGTATGGAACGGACCCTTTGAATGCAGATACCGATGGTGATGGGTATCTCGATGGTGACGAGGTTCGTAGTGGATATAACCCTAATGGTGCTGGCAAACTTCTCGTTATTCCTACGGAGTTGCAACCCGCTTCAAAAACTCAGTAATCGTCTATTTATATTTACGTATGTTTGATTTCATAGAAGAGCCTTTACAGGCAAGTCAAAGCGAGAATGCTACCGGGGAGCCGGTGGTGTATACCATGCCGCAGAAGTATTACAAGCAGGTGGCGTCTTCCGCGGGAAAGCGCTCTTCACCTATGATGTTTTTGGTTATTGCGGGTGTTCTCGTTATCGTTGTGGGAACGGGAATCTTTGCATGGTACTCCCTTCAAGGCAATAAAGAGGTATCAAGTGTCGTTAATAATACCCTCGCTACTCCTCCTGTTGCTGAAACCGTTCCTTCTCTTGGTGGCGCCTCTCCCGAAACATCGACACCGAGTCCTAGCGCGGCTCCCGTAGCTGGTACGCCGGAGAATAAACCTACTCCCGCTCCAACGCCTTCGACCACTCCTCAACCGACGAGTTATGTATCCAGTATTGATACTGATGGTGATCAGCTTACTGATATAGAAGAGCGTATGTATACTACTGATCCGGAAAAACCTGATACTGATGGTGATGGATTTTTAGACGGACAGGAAGTGAAGTTTCTCTATGATCCGCTCACGCCCACTCCTTCAAAGATAGAGACTTCTGGACTTGTCAGTACCTACAAGAATCCTGCATTTAAATATTCATTTCTCTACCCTTCTTCTTGGACTGTCAAGGCGATAGATAAGACAAACAAGGAAGTTCTCGTTACGTCTTCGACGGGGGAATATTATTCTGTAACCGTACAAGATAATCCTCAGAAGCTTTCTGCGGTAGAATGGTATACTACCGTCAAATCTCCCGGTGCGACATCTACTTCGCTGCAGACTATGGATTACTACACCTGGAGCGGTGTTATGAGTGAAGATGGGCTAGAGGTGTATCTTACGCCAAAGAATGATAAAGGGCAGACTGTAGGGGCGAATATATTTGTTATAACCTATCATCCTGGTTCACTGAAGGAACTCAATTTTATTGCTACCTTTCAAATGTTGATAAAGAGTTTCTTATTTACGGATCTTTCTTTTGTGAAATAGGTTTCATGCTTCAGCTTATTGCCCATACGCCTTTTCCCGCACGAGCTTCACGTGTATTGAGGGACGCACGATGGTATGCGTCCCTTTATGCTATTGTTCGCGTATGTGCTGGTATACGGAAAGAGTATGCGCTTACTGTGGTGCTGGAAGGAGATGAGCGAGTGCGCGAGCTCAATAGAGTGTATCGGGGGCACGATAAGACTACGGATGTACTATCTTTCACCTATCCGCCACTTATGCCTCAGGAGCCGGTCACGGGAGAGGTCATTATATCGGTGCCACAGGCGGTACGCCAAGCTAAGCGCTATACTACTTCTTTTGCACAAGAGATGACGCGACTCCTTATTCATGGGTTTCTCCATGTTCATGGCTTTGATCATATCAGAGAGAAAGATCGCGCTATCATGCGTCCCCTAGAGAGACGCGTTATGTATCGAGCAAAGAAAGAAGAAATTCTATGAAACACCATCCTGTATGGAAAAGTTTTGTCTACGCATACTCCGGTCTTGCTATTGTCTACAAGGCGGAGCGCAATTTTCGTATTGAACTAGGCCTTGCTCTTGTCGCGGTTATTTTGGGCGTCATCTTGCAGTGTTCATTCGTAGAGTGGGAGATATTGACCATCGTTATTGCATCCGTACTGGGCGCGGAAGTTGCTAATTCACTTCTTGAGCGTCTTATCGATGCAATGAATCCTCGTGTTACGGTGTATGCAAAAGAGGTGAAAGATATTACTGCCGCAGCGGTAAGTATTCTCGCGGTAAGTGCTTTGATTGTAGGGGTATTTTTATTTTTTCCTAAGATTGTTGCTTTGCTGTTTGCTTAGACCGCATATTTTTATTACAATAGAAGTACTTACCTCTGCTCTATTGAGGGATTTTTGAATAGGGTTTCTTATGAAGGATGGATATATTGTAGGTCTTGATGTGGGATCCAGGATGATCCACGTAATTGTTGCCGGCCCCTCCGAAGGTGAGGGAGGTGGAGTTTTGACTATCAAAAGCGCTATTATGGTTCCTTCCGAGGGGATAGCGCGGGATTCCGTTGCTTCGATGGACGAAGCGGCGCGGAGTATTGTCACTGCCCTGGAGCGCGCCGAACGGGCGTTAGGGGTTCCTATTGAGACTGCATGGGTCGGAGTATCGGGAAGCTATATTAATACCCGCCCTAGTAAGGGGCATATTTCTGTATCTAAGGCCAACGGAGAGATTAGCCAGCAGGATATTGAGCGCGCCATTGATACTGCTCGTACCGCCGCAATGCTCCCTAATCATGAAATCCTTCATGTTATCCCTCGCATGTGTATGATTGATGGTCAAGGGGGTATCAAGGACCCTATTGGCATGAGTGGCCTCAATCTTGAGGTTGATACCCGTATAGTTCACGGGCTCTCTACTCACGTAAAGAATTTTACAAAGACTATCTACAAAACAGGGCTGGATATCGATGATATTGTTTTTTCTCCCCTTGCATTAGGAGACGTGCTTCTTTCTGGGAGGCAAAAGGATCTTGGGGTTGCCATTGTCAATATTGGGGCAGCAACGACATCGGTGGCGGTATTTGAAGGAGGAGAGATTTATCATGCCTCCGTTCTTCCTCTCGGCTCAGATCACATTACTTCTGACATAGCGATAGGCTTGCGGGTCTCTCTCGATGCTGCCGAGAAAATTAAGATGGAATATGGGAGTATTTCGGAACGCGATGGAGCCAAGCGAGGGGATATTCAGCTTGAATCTATTGATCCCCATGAACGAGGTACGGTATCTGGTCGCTATATTGCTGAGATTATCGAAGCACGTGTTGAGGAGATTTTTGAGAAGGTTGAAGATGAAATTAGACTTATTGGTATGCGTGGTACACTTCCCGCAGGTATAATTCTTACGGGTGGGGGCTCTCATCTGCCTGGCATTGTGGATATCGCTAAGAAAAAGCTCAAACTCCCTGCTTCATTTGCCCGAGTACGAGATGTGTTCACCTATCATGATAGCTTACTTGACCCTTCTTTCAGCACTGCTCTTGGTCTGGCATATTGGGGATGGATGCAGGGGGAAAAGCATTCAAAATCAAAAAGAACCTTCTTTGGCACTGCTCCTTCAGGTGATGCACAGGATCGAGTAAAAAAATGGTTCAGGTCACTCTTGCCATAGAAATGGTGCGATGATAAGATGGGTGTGATGAAAAAAATACCGCTAGGGTGTTTTCTCTCCCATCTTATTTTTATTTCAATACGTGGGTATGCAAATTAGACCCGAGATTGAAACATTCGCAAAAATTAAAGTTATCGGTGTCGGTGGAAGTGGTGGTTCTGCGATCAATCGTATGATTACGACAAAGATTAGAGGAGTAGAGTTTTTGGTTGCCAATACTGATATACAGGCATTGCATGTATCCCAGGCGGCAGTGAAGCTGCATATCGGAAAGACCATCACTAAGGGTCTTGGCGCAGGAATGAATCCAGCTATGGGTCGTCTCGCCGCAGAGGAGAGTCAGAATGAGATTCGCGATGCGCTTGCTGGCGCTGATATGGTTTTTATCACCTGTGGTCTCGGAGGAGGAACGGGAACCGGTGCTGCGCCGGTGGTTGCTGAATTAGCGCGCGATGTGGGTGCCCTCACTATTGCG
>JAHFHK010000015.1 GCA_023246955.1 Candidatus Uhrbacteria bacterium | reverse complement strand
GTTTTTGCGTTCTGTGGTGAGTACTGCTCCTTTTTTACTTATAACCGATGCGTCTTGTGTTGATGTATCGATATATGATAGCGAGAGGCGAGGTCTTCCGGGTATTCCTTTTTCGATGATACTTTGAATAATGGTGCGAATGTATGTTGATGGGATAATTCCTGACCCTGTTCCTATTCCGATGATCTCTTCTGCGTCACTCACTGCAGGGAGGCCAGCGGCGCTGTCATATGGTAGCGAGGAATACATTTTTGAAAATATGTCTGAAGAAAGTGGTGCTTGAGAAAGTACTGTGTTCGTCGGATATCGTAGTGGGCTGATAGGGATTTTTGAGACAATATCTTTGTCGAAGAACACGAATGCGTTGGTCGTACTGTATCGTGGCGTGCTTTCTAGAGATACTGTCTTAAGGGAATGAGCGTCAACCTTTGCAAATATGAGCCCTGTTGCATCGTCCAATACAGTACGAAGAATAGGATACTGTTTTCCGTTGTCGTCTATGATTGAGCTTTTTTTTACCTCTGCTTCATTCCCTGTCGTCACGACCCATCCGTCGGATGAGAGAACGATACCGTAGTGTGGAGTATTTTCTTGTCCTGCTTTCTGGGTGGACCCTATAACCCGTACGATAGACTTGCTGATAGAGTCCGCTATCTCCCCTACGTCCTTATTCTTAGGAGCTTGGGGGCGAATAATCTCCTGTAGAGAAAGTCGTTTGAGTTCTTCAAATCGTGCGTCAAAGTACTGCTGCGACATCACCCCTCCCACTATGCCAGAAAATAGCGCAAGTGCCGTAATGCTCACTATGGTCGAAATCGTCCGAAATGAAGCGGTTTTTTCCACAAGACAGGTATTAACGCCAACGAGAGGTGGCTATTACTAATAGTATCATACCTGCCCCTATGAGCAAAGTCCGGATTATGCTGCGTTTTGTCAGCTCTCTCAGTGAAGCATACATGCTCATTTGGAGTATTATAGAGGCGATGATCGTAAAAAGAATTGCGGTTACGAAATATATTGATGGGAGCAAGAGAAGTATTGCCCATATCTGGACAATTACTACTATATTTGTTCCCATGAATGTTTTCATGTGGGTTACATTTTTTCCATAGGCCCACACAGTATGGAGAAGGACGAGGGTTGTCACCATGAGCATACCTGCGAGGGAGTAGTACCAGGGAGTATTCAAGAGATAGATCACCCCATATGCAACCAGAGATGAATAGAAAAATGTCAGTATACTCGCGTAGCTATTCAAATGAATTAATGAACGTTGCTGGTATGCTTCGTGTTTGTGAAAGTATACCCATAGCACCCATGCGTATGCCCATAAGTACAGTGTCTGCAAAAACAGAATCGCATATCCCATCCATTGGGAGTCGTCGAGTAAGAAAACGCCGAACCCTAGGAGGACCAAAAGGAGCGGGAGGATAGTGAGCGTGTACACAAACGATTTCTCCGCGTATCGTGGGATAATAAGAAATAGCATGAAATCCGTGAGAAGTACGGTTCCTATGGCGATATAAAAATACCAGTCAGGAAACATAGGTGAATACCATCCTAGTAACACGATTGCGATGGGGATGCTGATAATGCCGAGAATGCGGAGTATTGTGGTCATATAATGTGATATAATGCGTACGTTTCACGGGCGCAGGCCTCCCATGTGTAGCGACGTGCCTGTATAATCCCCTTTTGTATACATGTATCTCTTACCGCCTTATTTTCCCATAAATCAATAACTTTTTCAAGAAGTTCGTGTACATTATGTGGTGAGAAGTACCGGGGGGCATCTCCTAGAATTTCTGGCATCACCGATGCATTCGATGCTATCACCGGGCATCCACTTCTCATCGCTTCGAGAGGAGGAAGCCCAAATCCCTCTTCCAGGGAGGGGAACACGAATGCGAAGGCATTCTCGTAAAGGGTACACAGTTCTGTATCGGAGACATTGCCCCGATGTGTTACTCGGTCAGAGAGTTTGCGCTTGACTATTTCATCACAGAATTTTTTCATAAAAAAATCTTCTTGCCCCACGCAATAGAGATGTATATCGGGAATCTTTGTACGAAGATTCTCCATCATATCGAGCAGTAGCGTCAGATTCTTATGCGGATATGCGTTTCCTACATAGAGGAGGTATTTTTCTTCTGCTTCTGTTGTTGTGGTTCGTGGGCTACAGGGAATCACTCCCTCATACTGCACCACTATGCGTTCCTGTGGTATGTGTAGCAACGTTTGTATATCTTTTTTTACTCCCTCTGATATTGTGATTATTCTTCTTGCCCTATGCGTGGCATTATAGAGCGCTATGCGATATCCCTGGTAACGAACCCAGTGAAGCACAGGAAAGCGCGTAGAGGCGGCACTCGTCGCGGATTCGGGGTGTTTGAGGAGTATACAGTCATGGATGGTGACTACGAAGGGGCGGCAATAGAGCAGTGGAATATTGAAGTGGGGAAAATGAACGAGATCGAGATGATATTGCAGTAGGATGAGTGAAAATACTATTTGTTCCGCAAATGAATAGTGCGGAATGTCTGTTGTTACGAGAATGATGCGAGGATTTTTTGGACGGAAACGCTGTGCTGCTTCGGAAGTGAGAAACACGAATAGTGTATCCTCTGGCGATACCATGGTGTCGTACTGAAGGAGAAGCTGTTCGATATATCGTCCTATACCGAGCCCTTTTTGGTATAATCGTGCGTCAATTCCTATGCGCATATTTTTTCTAAGATACCTTTTGTTTGTCGTGCGGTTTGATCCCAGGAATATTGTTCGTCGTTGCTCTGTGTGCTCGCTGATGGTGCTGGTGATGGGTGAGCAAATATTTCAGTGATTGCCTGGGTTATTTCCTGTACGGAATAGGGATCTACGAGGATTGCTTTTCCCTGTATTGTTTCGGGGATACTGCTATTACTCGAAGCAATTACGGGTATCCCCCACCGTGCTGCTTCAAGGAGAGGGAGTCCAAAACCCTCGTACATGCTGGGGTACATGAGTACCTGTGCGCTTTTCAGGAGTGCATTGCGATATGTGTCGTCTACATTGGTCACAAGAACAATCATATCTTTTTGGAGCGGATGATGCCGAGCTATATATCGTTCTAGGTCCGAAAGCGCGCGATGTGTTGTCGTGCAAACGAGTCGTACTGAACTCGAAGGATAGGCTATGCGATATCGTAGTAGTGCCTCTATAGCCCCAGAGGCATTCTTTCTTGCGTCATGTGCTGAGAGAAGCAATGCATACGGACCTTCGGGTATTGTTCTCTTCGTGTCGTTCTTTGGTGACACCGGGCATGCGAGTGGGGTGACGTAGATGTGTTCTGAGGGAACATGGTAGAGAGATTCTATATCTCCCTTCGTCTGTGAAGAGACGGCACACAATGCGTTTGCGGAGTGAAGTATTCGATAGGGATTAATGAGAGTATGCCACCATTGCTGTTTGTGTGTATATAGCTCCGTATGCACGATAAAACTCATATCGTGAACGGTGACAAGGGCGGGAATGCGCGCTGAGTGCGTGATGAATCCTAGGTTAGGGAAAAATATCGCGTCAACCGACATTTTTGTTTTACGAGCAATCAGCGTATCAAGCTGTGGTTTACGGATCACTGCCAGAAAGCCGTTTATTATTTTGTTTGGGACATTGATGTGAAGAAACTGTGTATTAGGGGCTTTGAGCGCATGTATCGCTTTGGGAAGTTTATTCCTTCCTGTCCAAAATAGAACGAACGTATCTTCTGGGTAAAGGCGGATGAGTGCTTCAAAAAGATTGTATGTATACCCAAACACCCCTCCCCCATCCTCTAGTAACGGTCGTGCGTCCAGTGCAATGCGCATGGCTATCTGATTTTATAATATAGTCGATTGTCGAAGCGAACATCTATGTAGTCAAGCTTTTTTCGGTCATCTTTTATTTTTTGCGATAAAAGGATTGATGCATTTTTTGCTTGTGTAGGGAGATCACTAAACAGATTCATATGAAGCGTCCACCCTTCCGTGGTGACGATTGATGCATCTACCTCTGCTGGGTTCATAAGAATGTATCGTGTTTCTATGCTTTTTTCATGAAGAGCGTCTTTTACTTTTGAGAGAGAGAGCGCAATGGTACGCGACAGTACGCTATCCCCTACTTTCCGTTCTATACCCGTGCTTTCTTTTACGAATGTTGGGCCTGAGTCTTGCGGCGTTTGTGGGATGGGTGTTGGGGCTGCGGTATGCACTGGCGCGGGAGATGTAGTAGTAAGGTATCCTTCGGGGAGTGACGAGAGGAGGGCGGGATCAATTTCTTTGACGAGGATTCCTTTGGAGTCCACATCGAACATTTTTTTGCCATCATACCAATATATACGGAAAGGGCGTTGTGCGATATCAATACGGAGTGTGTTCGGGTATTCTTTTTCAATCGTTACCTGGTCGAGCGCAAATTCATCAAAAAGATTTTTTCGCGCGGCATCGACGTCAAATAAAAATATGTTACTTTGTCGTGCGATGAGCACTGCTGGTGCATCCATTTGGCCGAACAATATGCTGCGTACCCGTGTTGTATCGAGTCCCTCTACCGTATTGATGTGTACATAATCAATCATGAACGTCGGTGAGTACAGAAAGAATATCAGCGCGCTCACTATTCCTACGGGAAGTACCACAAACAATCCTGCACGTATGCAAAATTTTACTGCACGTGCTTTGAATGCTGTCCAGCGAGGCGATGGCTCTTTGGGGAGCTTTTTTTTATGGAATGGTTTTAAATCCACAATACGGAATCAATACTTCGGGAATACGAATGCTCCCGTCTTCATTTTGATAATTTTCGATGATGGCGATAAGGATACGCCCTAGGGCAAATGCCGTTGCGTCGTTCGTGTGTACGAATTCGAATTTTCCTTCGCTATTTTTTACTCGCGTGTTGAGCCTGCGTGCTTGATAATCGGTCATGTAATCAGCGGTATGGGTCTCTCGGTATGCATTCTGTCCTGGCAGCCATGCATCAATATCGATACCTCGTGCGTTGGGTTTGCCGATATCGCCGGTGCATTTGAGGAGCACCCTATAGGGGAGGCCTAGCTGTTGCATGAGATATTCTTGGATAGCGACGAACAGTAGATGTTCGTTGAGTGATGTATCGGGGGTGCTAAAACTTTCCATCTCGAGCTTATCGAATTGATGTACGCGAAAGATCCCTTCCGTGTCCTTTCCATATGTTCCTGCTTCTTTTCGAAAAGAGGTTGCGTATCCGATATAGCGCATCGGGAGATCTTTTTCCTCAAAGGTTTCATCGGCGTGCATACTCCCTATCACATGCTCTGCGCTTCCTTGTAGCCATAACTCTTCTCCTTCAATCTTGTAGCGATCTTCAGAAGGCTCAAGACGATCCATCGCATCATACATTTCCGTGCGAATCATCAAAGGGGGCAACACGGGAACGAATGGTTTTGTACTCACTTTCAGTTCATTCTCGGCAACAATCTGTGTAATTATTTTTTCATTCGTCAGGGTGTTCATTACGAACTGGACGATTGCTAGTTGTAATCTCACGAGATCTCCCTTTATGTATGCAAATCGTGCCCCCGCTACATTCGCTGCTCGTTTTTTGTCTATCAATCCACGCTCTTCTGCGATATGCCAGTGGGTTTTTGGCTCAAAATCAAAACTTGTTTTTTCTCCGACCGTTTTTATGACGACGTTCTCTTCGTCAGACTTTCCTACAGGGACGTCGTCGGTGGGGATATTCGGTACTTTTTTTAGGAGGTGTATGTATCGATCCTCTACTTCTGCAAGTTTTTCTTCGTTGGCCTTAATTTGTTCCTTTAGTACCGCCATTTCTTGAATTCTCGTTGCTCGCTCATTTCCATCGAGTTGTGGAATCTCTAGACTTACTTTATTTTGTCGTGCCTTATGTCCGTCGGTGACATTAATTAGTCCGCGCCTTTCCATATCAAGGGCAAGGAGTAGATCTATATCTACCTCAATATTTTTATTGCGCAGTACATTAACGACGGTATCTTTATTGTCACGAATGTATTTTATGTCGAGCATAGGAGTGGGAGTTATTCGGCCGTTTCGTCAAGTTTTGGACGGAGGGTAGGGAAAAAAATTACCTCTTTGAGACTATGGGAATCGGTGAGGAGCGCAACGAGGCGATCAATACCCATACCAAGCCCTGCTGTAGGGGGCATCCCATGTTCTAAGGCTGTCAAAAAGTCTTCATCAACACGCTGTGCTTCTTCATCCCCCGCGGCACGATGCTTTTGTTGTTCTTCGAATCGCTGTCGTTGATCGACGGGGTCGTTGAGCTCGGTAAATGCATTCACGCGTTCGGTATGTGCTATCACGAGCTGGAATCGTTCTGTGTATTGAGGATTATCTGCTTTTTTCTTTGCGAGGGGTGAGAGTTCTATGGGATAATCGACGATGAATGTGGGATTCAGGAGATGCGGTGTTACGTATTTTTTGAACATATCATCAAGAAGTCGTCCTCGTCCTCCGGTGCTTTCAACGGTCATTCCTTTTTCTTTTGCCCACTGGGAGAGGGTTTCAAATGTCGGATATTCATCAATATCTACGCTTCCGTACTCTTCGAGTGCTTTTTTAAAACTTATGCGTGCAAAGGGTGTGCTGCATGCTATTTCTTTTTCCTGATACATGAATCGATCCGACTGGTGGATAGACTGTACGAGTGATGTTATCAGCTCTTCCGTAAGTGCCATGAGGTCGACATAGTCCGCATACGCCATGTATGCTTCTACTTGAGTGAACTCTGGGTTGTGTGTATGATCGATGCCTTCGTTGCGGAAACAGCGTGCTATCTCAAATACTCGCTCGTATCCGCCTACGATGAGGCGCTTGAGATAGAGTTCCGGTGCTACGCGAAGGTAGAGGTCGGTATCCAGTGCGTTGTGGTGCGTAATGAACGGTCGTGCGGTCGCTCCCCCGGGGATTGGTTGCAGCATGGGGGTGTCCACTTCGATAAACCCGTGTGACTCAAAAAATGCGCGTATCGTTTGTATGATCGTAGCACGCTTTGCAAAAATATCTCGTACGGCCGTGTTTGCAAGAAGATCGAGATACCGTTGTCGATAGCGAATCTCTACGTCAGAAAGACCATGCCATTTTTCTGGTAATGGAAGCAATGCTTTTGCGAGGAAGCGCATGCTTTGCACCGAAAGTGTCTTCTCTCCTTTTTGCGTATGGAATAGTGTCCCCTTCACTTCAATGAAATCGCCAAGATCAATGCGTTCCTTGAGGTCCTCAAAGGGTTCATCACCCACGATTCCCTTACTGAAAAAAAGCTGCATGCGTTCGGTAGCGTCGTGGAGATCGAGAAATGCGGAGCCGCCGTGGATACGTTTTGATCGGATGCGCCCCACGAGGGTTACTATTTCTTCATTTTGAGAAAGTCCATCAAAGAGCATTCGTGCGTCGTAGCACGTTGTGCGCCCCTGTACGGAGTAGCTAGGAAAAGGCTCTATACCCTTTTCGCGGAGATCGTTCATTTTTTGGATTCGTACGTATTGTTCTTCCATATATATAAAAATACTTTCCCAGTATAGCGTCGCCGAGGCATGAAGTCAAAACCCCTCTTTCAGAGGTCTCTGGAGGGGTTTTTGTTGCTATTCCACTTTGACGATTTCGTAGTTAAAGCTTCCTGCGGGGGTGGTAATGGTTACCATATCCCCGACGCGTTTTTGAAGCAGCGCCTTTCCGATCGGTGATTCAAAAGAGATACGCTGCGGAGGATCTGTTTCTTCGGGGCCTACGATGCTATAGGTGAACGTTTTGTTGTTTACTTTCACGTGAACGGTCGATCCTATGCCCACATGATCGGCACCATGTTTTGAATCATCGATAATCTGGACGTCGCGTAGTATATCTTCAATCTCAAGAACACGTGATTCATTTAATGCCTGGGTATTCTTTGCTTCGCTGTACTCGGCATTTTCTTTCAGATCGCCCAATTCTTTTGCAGCACTAATACGCTGCACGACTTCTTTACGTACCACTGTTTTGAGATTTTCGAGCTCATCTTTTATCTTTTTGAGCCCCTCTTTGGTGAGATAATGTGACATACATGCAGGATGTTAGGCGTAGAGATCTACGGTTAGGGAGTATAGAGTATTTGTGCCCTTGCGTCAAGCCTTCGTTATCCACATCGGTGTTCTAGGGCTTGGGCACCAGAGGTGTGGGTGATGTCGTTAGAGGTACCGATGATGTGGGAGGTGTTCCTTTCACTACGGGGGCATCAAGATTGAAATATCTTCGTAAGAGTCGATAGGCGACCGCCATACCACTCTTGCTCCCTTCCTCCCCCTCCTCAATAAGGATAGTATACGCTATTTCAGGATTTTCATAGGGGGCCCATCCTGTGACCCATGCGTGTGGTGCTTTTTGTGTGGACCACTGTGCAGTACCTGTCTTCGCTGCCGATGACATGGGAAGTGTTGAGAGCCGTCGTGCGCTCCCATCGGTTACCGCTGCACGCATTCCTTGTCGTACGGTCTCCATTACGTTTTCATCTACGATATTTTGATATGCGATCTTTGGTGGTATCGTGTCAGTATTTCCATTGTCGTCATGAATGCTGGTGACAAGATGCGGTGTGTATGTGCGTCCTCCGTTCGCAAAATAATTTGTGAACATATGTACTTGGAGTGGGGTTACGAGGAGGTCTCCTTGTCCAATAGAAAGATGATACGTATCTCCAATGTACCAGTGTTCCCTATTCGTATCTTTTCGCCATTGTGGCGTAGGGATAAACCCTGTCTTTTCGTTGGGTATATCAATGCCTGTTGGGGTGCCGATTCCAAAATTTTTGAAATATTTCCCCAAAAGGTCAACTCCTAACCCGCGTTGTGACTCATACCCTCCGCCTACGATATAGAAATAGGTATTCACTGATTCTGCGAGTGCTTTGATTACGTTGGTTCTTCCATGCCCCCCCGCCTTCCAATCGGGATAGAACCATGTGTTGAAGTGGATTCCCCCTGTACTCATAAACGAGGTCGATGCATCAACTATTTTTTCTTGAAGCGCTGCTGCTGCCACTACGGGCTTTATGGTCGAACCGGCTGGATATTCTCCGCGCACTGCGCGATTAAAGAGTGGTTTGTCGGGGTCTTCTATGAGTGTTTTGTAATCTTTTGATGATATTCCTTGGGCGAATTGATTTGCATCAAAGGAAGGGAGGGATACGAGACTGAGGATTTCTCCTGTCTGTGGCTTCGAAACGATTACTACTCCTTTGGAGACATGATACTCGCTGAGGGTTTCTTTGAGGATGATTTCAATGTCATGTTGCAAGGATGCATCGATTCCTAGTGTAAGATTTTTTCCATCGATGGGAGGTTTTTCTGCGGCGATCCGTTTCGCTGTCCCTAGTGCATCAACCTCTACCTCTTTTTCTCCTGATACCCCCTTCAAGATTGTCTCATACTCTCGCTCTACCCCTTCTGCTCCCGTCTGTGCATGGCGCACATACTCATCCTGATGCGCACGCCATTGATCTTCGGAAATACTACTCGTATAGCCCAGCACATGAGAGAGACTCTTGGTATCATTGAGAACGTATGAACGTGTTGAGACGGGCGCTACCTCTGTTCCTGGAACATCTTTGAGTTGTACCCGTATTTGCATGGCACGGTTGTAATCGAGATCTTCTATCACCGATACGGGATCGTATTGTGATGCCGTGGCTATGCTTTTTTTTATTGTTTCAAAATCAACCCCTGTCCCTTGTGCTATGGTGTGCAGGAGTGCATCTTGTTCTTTTGGAAGATATCCTTTTGTAATCATGAGAGAAAAGCGGGGCGTATTTCCGGCAAGGGTGATGCCGTTGCGATCACTAATAATGCCTCGTTGTGCTGGCACGTCAACGATACGCATTCTATTTTTTTCTGCCAGGGTACCTAATGTCGTCCCTTCAAACGCCTGCAGATATCCGGTGCGTACAAACAGGAGACCGCACATACAAAATACCAACGCAAAGAATATGGATAGCGATCGGAATCCAACGCTGGTTCCTAAAAAGAATGCTTCTTGATTTTCTCCTATCCCTTCTTCGAGATACGACGCTTCTACCCATTCTCGGGAACGTTTTTGTCCCAAAAATAGTGACGTATTGTCCATCTCAGGAAGGAATGATGATTGGGGCATACTGTTATGAAACAAGGTAGCTTGTTTTCTGTGGCCATACTGCATGGAATCCGTACGAGGCTATGATGTTGATGCTGAATATAATGAGCCACTCAATTCCATAATGAGTGAGTACCGAAAAAAAGAACCCTTCTTGAAATATATTGATTCCGTTCATTACCAGTACTCCTATCGTATTAATCCAAAAAAACAGTACTCCAAAGATGACCAGAATACCACAGAGCGCGGGGAGGGTTTTTTGTGGAATAAAACGCCGTGCTCCTCGCTGCCCTAGTATACAGAGTCCCCATATTCCTCCGACGAGTAGCCATGTGTCGGGAAAAAAATACCCCATAACGATACTATACCCGCAGAGGTATCCATACGAGAGCGTTAGGCGATTCGTGTGCCAAAAAATCCAGAATGCTGTCATGAGTCCCATTGATGCCGAAATACCCATGGCTCCCCCGAAGCTCGCCATGAGTGCCCCGCCTAGTAGTGCGACGAAGCATCCTATCATACGCTATTGCCCCATCATCCCTGAAAGTTTTGTCACCATGATTTTTTTGAGATTGTCGAGTGCTTTTGCAAATGCCTCTCGAGCACCCTTTTCGAGTGCGCCTTTGTCGCCCACGATACTGTCACTAATTTCTACCTTTAGCACATTTTGATTGCCATCGATAACTACTTTGAATGCATTATCGTGCGATGTCCCTTCCACTGTTTCTTTCGAAAGAATATCTTGCATCTGTTTTGCTTGCTTACGCATTTCGTTCATGTCTTTGAGCTGACCAAATAGTGACATATATATGTTCTATGGTTAAAAAATTATGAGCGGAGACCTCGGTCTCAGTGTGATTGTTCGAACTCTGCGAGAGGACAGTTTTTGTGGTTCTTCACCCGAGCGGTACAATGTGCCCTTCCGTATTCGATAAAGAGATAGGTGGCACGGTACCATTCTTTTTTGGGCAGCACCTCCATTAAATCTCGTTCTATTGTATCGGGGTATACACTATACGTCAATCCAAAGACCCGCGCAAGGCGCTTGACATGGGTGTCGACGGCAATCCCCTCATATCGATGGTATATCGTTCCCAAAACGACATTAGCGGTCTTTCGTGCTACTCCAGGGAGTGTCGTGAGATCTGCGATACTATCAGGAACTCGACCGTGAAATTTTTCTTCTACTATTTTTGCTGTCGCGAGGACATGTCTTGTTTTTGCGCGGTAGAATCCTGTTTGAAATATATCCTTCTCAAACTCTACGGGATTCGCATACACATAATCATTGAGTGTGTGGTATTTTGCGAAGAGTCGGTTTGTTACTTCATTGACCTTCTTGTCGGTGCACTGTGCGGAGAGCATTACCGCTACCAGCAACTCCCATGGAGAGGAATAGTTCAGGGCTATGTGCGCACCAGGAAACAACGCGTTGAGTCGCTCGAGAATGATGCGCGCTTTCTTTTTTCGTTCTTGAATAAGCGCGGTGCTATTTTCCTTTTTCGACAATTTCATAGGTGATCGTCGCGGTAACAGATGTCTCCTGTGATCCCGGCTCTATACTGGGTGCTGGGGCGGCTGCTTTGGATTCTGCAATACCACGAACACCGTAATCTGCATAATATGGTTGTGCTCCTCCGCTGGTATTTTCAGAAATAGATATAATGCGGCCCAGAGCAAAGCCTCCTGCGTCAGCGATGCCTTGTGCTTTTTGCTTTGCTTTCTCGATAGCTTTTAGGCGTGCTTCCTGCTCCACCTGCGAAGGATCGTCGATCTTGAATGCAATTCCCGATACGACATTTGCGCCTTTTTCTGTTACCCCTGCGAGAATCGTTCCTGCTTTAGAAAAATCACGTACTTTTACGGTCACTGTTTGACGAACGGTATATCCAGAGATCTGTGGTGGAGGACATGGTTTTACTTCCTTGGTATTCCCCGTCATGGGAACGGGCGTGGAGGAGCAATCAAAATATTGGTAGCGTGGTTCGAGTGCGTAGTCGCTGGTTTGCACATCCTTTTTCTCTACGCCTGACTTTTGGACATATGCAATAATGTCATTCATCTTCTGAGTATTCTTTGATTGCGCATCAGTCACGTTCAAATCTCCTTCTGTTACCACACTGATGCTGAATGTCGCGACGTCGGGGACACCTACTACCTTGCCCTCACCTGACGCTGCGAACGTTCGGAATGCGGCAGGCGTGCTCGTCTTCGTATATTGCACGACGTACATGCCGTAGGATATGGAGACGCCGAGGATACCGAGCGCAAGTACTGTGCCGAGAATATTGCGAATTATAGGATGCATACTCATACCGTATTTAAAAAAATAAAGAAATATATCGTTAGTGTAATGAAGCGCCACTGGCGACGGGTTTGTGGGGCGTCATGAGGACGGGGAATGTGCCGTCGTCACACGCCATGATCATTCCATGGCTTTCTACTCCCATGATCGTGCGTGGTTCGAGATTGGTTACGAATAACGCCTGGAGTCCTTTGATGAGTTCGGGAGTATAGGCATTTCCTACTCATGCGACTATCTGGCGCTCCTCAGTACCAAAGGAAACCATGAGGCGGAGGAGTTTTGTTGATCCTTCTACGCGCTCGGCAGACATAATGGTACCAACCTGTAAGGTAAGTTTTGTAAGGTCATCGATTGTTGCGAAACGGAGGGTATTTTCTTGTGGTACTTCTTGTTCCATAGTGCATCACAATATTCACATAAGTTTGTTATGCATAGCCTACCATTTTCTGGGATTTTTGTATAAAAAAAAGATCCCAAAGGATATTCTGGCAACAATCCACATATAGCGTATTGCCGCCATAAGATCCTCGGGAATCTTTACGGTTGGATTTGAGTTTTCGGTCGACGGTGATGAAGGCGATATTTGTGCGTTTTGTATGGGCAATACTTTATAGAAATAATTCCCTAAAACGCGAGTTTTTGTTTTGTTATCTCCAATCCTTAGGGCGAACCCCGAAGGCCTAGAAATGATGTTCCCTCCCCTCCATCACTGTACACCGGAAACTCTTCTCTCTTGTATCATGCCTTTATAATACCATACATTCTCAATCTTGTCAAGAGCTTTCATGACATATATTGGTGTATATAGCTCAAATATATCAAGTATGCTTATAAATATAAGAAAATAAAATCATTTAACCGTCCTGTAGTTACTTGATTTTTATGAAAAAATATCAAAAATAGGCTACTCAATACAGCGAAACCACGTCAAAATCCATGTCTTCAAGACGGAATTCTGGGGCGATATCCCCCGTGAGTGCGACGAATGTGCGCAATGAAAAGGCTGCTTCTCTCCCCTCTTGGAGTCTACGGGCGTATTTCCAGGGAACGAAATCGAGGTTTTCGTAGATAGATTCCAAGGAACCAAAGCGGGATACGAGCTCTCGTGCCCCCTTTTCGCCAATTCCCGCTACTCCTCCGATATTGTCGGTTTTATCACCTTTTAGGGCGAGATAGTCCGCATACAGTTTTGGCTCAAAGGCAAATTTGGTGACAAAATCTCCTTTACTAAAAAATCCCCCTTCCCCTTTTATTTCTCTGTATAATCTGATACCCGAATCGAGGACTTGAAAAAAGTCATGATCGGAAGAGATAATAATGGGTTGAGCGGATTTCTTTTGTATGCACGTGTGTGCGATACCGGCGATAATGTCATCAGCTTCTTCGCCCGATACTTCAAATACTCCCACTTTTGCTTTCGCGAGTCGCTCTTTGAGTGGCGCAAACGCAGCAAACATGTCTTCTTCTACTTCGGGGCGATTCGCCTTGTAATCAGCTATTTCTTCTCGTTTTTTCTTCAAAGAGTCCGGAGCATCGAATACCACCGCGCAATGGGTAGGGGCGGTATTCTTGATGATGCGTCGTAGTGAATTCCAAAAGAATTCAATCACTCGTTCTGGTGCAGGAGATAGTTGTCCATGCATCTTTGCACCAAAATACGAACGAAAGTAATAGTTATGTCCATCAACGATGATTAGGGTTTGAGGGGGAAGCATAGTACTCGAAAGCATACACCCTCTCCAAGGGCTTTGTAAAACGGCGCCTTTTCATTTCATGGGCACCCGTTGATTCTACTCAACGTATAACTCATACGTTTCCTAGACTCAACAGCCCATTCAATGAAAATCCATCCGTTTTTCTGCAGCCCTTCTTAACTCAATTCGTTAATCGACGAATGTGAACGCAAATCCTTGCTTATTGGCACGTCCGGTACGGCCGATACGGTGTACATAATCATCATATGTCTGGGGAACGGTATAGTTGATCACGTGCGTGACATCTTTAATGTCAAGTCCACGAGCCGCAACGTCGGTCGCTACCAAAATATGAATGAGGTCATTTCGAAACCCTTGCAATGCGCGTTGGCGCTGACCCTGGGTCTTGTCACCATGAATAGACTCAGCACGGAATCCTCCTCCAGAAAGGTCGCGCGCAAGGCGTTCTACGTCTCTCTTAGTCTCACCAAACACGAGTGCTTTACGCACTTCGGGTCGAGAAAGGAGTGAGGTAAGCTGACCGAATTTTGACTCCCTATCGCGGACACGGATAATATCTTGTTCGATATTATGAGACGTTTCTCCGACGCGTACCTGTACGGTAGTGGGGTTGTTTAAGAATTCATCAGCAAGCGCGCGGATTTTGACCGGCATGGTTGCAGAAAAGAAGAGGGATTGTCGTTCTACGGGAAGCTGAGAAATGATCTTGCGGATCGGTTCCACAAATCCCATGTCGAGCATCTGGTCTACCTCATCGAGCACTACGGTTCCGAAGAGTCGCAGGGTAATCGCTTTGCGCGCAACGAGATCAGCGAGACGTCCAGGAGTCGCAATGACAAACTGGGGATCCTGCTTCAATGCACGGAATTGATTATAGATCGCTACTCCTCCGACACAAATTGCGGATTTTAACCGTGTACCAAAGGCAAACTCACGGAACTCCGCGTCAATTTGCTGCGCGAGTTCTCGGGTTGGTGCGACAATGAGTACTTTTTGAGTGGTGTCGGCGAGGATCTTTGTGATGAGTGGGAGGAGAAACGCTCCTGTTTTCCCTGTTCCGGTATTGGCAAGGCCAATAATATCACCTCCACACATAATGACGGGAATCGCTTGGTCCTGGATAGGAGTCGGCGTTTTGTACCCTTTCTTTGCGAGGTTCTTATGCACCATTTCATGGAAAGAAAAGTCCGTGAATGCATGGGTAATCACTTGCTTTTCTTGGACTGCGTTGGGCACTGCCTTCTTTACGAAGCGTGTTATGTCGATTCTTTCGCCAAAGCGTTTCTTTGGGGATCGTGATCGTGCATATCCTCCGCCTGAACGTGAACCCGAAGAACGGGAAGAAGATGGACGTGAGGATGAGCTTCGTGAAGATGACGCGGTATTTCTGCCTTGTGGGCTGCCTTTATAAGCGGATCGATAGTGCATAGAGAGATGATTGTACGGTTTTTTACGTACAAAAAAAGTAATTATTAGTTCGAAGTATTGCCGTACAGAACCTCGAAATAAGTAATTACTTTCGGAAATCTCTACAACAATCGTATGAAACCATACTATAACACGTATATTGGGTTGTGTCAAGCGAATATGGGGAATATGGGGGGGTTGGGGTTTATTTTGCTTATGGGGAAACAAAAAACTGCATCCATTATTGTGGAATGCAGTCATTTCTTGGTCCTTATCCTGTGATCTGAACCTTTGTAATTTTTATGAACTTTTTGGTGCTGTATTGTGCTGATTCTATATAATTCATAAACGAATCATGTATTAGCGCAGTGATTTTCTGTTCTCTTTCCCTATACTCATTTTCGATACGTTTCATTTCGACATTAATGGCCTTACGAGTTTCCAATAGCGACCCCTTTGCTTCGATATTTACTTGAGTAGTGTGGCTAGGGAGTATTTTATCGATATCCGATGGATTAAACAAAGAAATAGCTTTTTCAAGCGGACCAGTAAGACTATCTAGATCTTTTACGGGATTTTCCACTAAAGCTCCTAGGGCGATTACGTAGTCTACTTGGACCCTTCTACCGAAAGCTGTTTTATCTAATGTCCGGTTTAAGTGCCCGATGAGAGGAAAGCCATTGATTACTGCGCTATTAAAGTAATCAACTCGTGGCACCCCAGGTGCACTACTCATATCGCTCTTATCGTATGTATAGGCTTCGTGGAGTATGCATGTATGAAGATTATCGCCACCGCAGTTGTATGTCACGTCCTCAACCTTGAATGCAGATTCAAGATTACGATTTAATTTTGATACTATGAAGTATACTCCTGGTGGACGATTCCAGATCGTTGGCATTCTATATGATTCATTCATGTCAAAATATCCGATGATATTGATGACGCTCGCCAGCGTTATGATGAGTGACAGTACTTTTATGAATGGAATATCTTGCTTGAGCGTCGTCAAAGCGATGATACATGCCGCTCCTACGCATACCGCATAAATAGCGACCCATATAAGTTTAAGACCATAATGTAGCGTCCATGATATAACTCCCAAATACAATAGGCCTATTGTGGGTCCGGCAACGCAGGTAGCAAAACCAGTCCATCCGAGTGTTGTCGTGACTATCTTAAAGAATTTTGTCCATCGCCCCTCCTTCTTCTTGAGCGCATCATAACTTTTCCGTATGAACGCGGCAGTATTTTTTAGTGCGGCGAGCTCGCATGCTTGTCCACTGAGTTTCGTTTTATTGAGTAGCGTGGTGAACATTCCATTGAGTCTCTTGTCTGCTTTTGATTCAATTAGGACTCCATTAAGCTGGGTGTAGGCGTCATCAATGAATACACTTGCTTGTATCCAGCCTTGGTCACTATTCTCTGTCTTTGAGAGTTTTTGTTCAAAATCTTCAAACAATTTCAATACAGGTATGCGAGTTGCTGACGGTGTATCCGTTGATACCTCTACTGGTTCCAGCATTTGAGCTACCTGTACTTCTAGTGTGTTCTTCTTTGCGAAGAGATTTTTTAGGTTTAACACGTATCTTCTCCTTTTCTTTTTTCAATGATCGACTAATCAGAAAATAGCACAAGACTGCCTCTCTGTCAAGACCCCTTTTACTTATATTTATAGGCTAAAGACGTCCCGAAATTCTTATATCACCCAAAAATCTATGATTTATAGCTTTGCCATTGCCGTATTGAACTCTTCGTCATTTGCCTCTTCTCCTTCGAGTTCTTCGAACGGGTGAGCCTGCCAATATGGAAGGGCTTTCATGTTCTTTCGTGTGAGGCGTGTAGCAAGATCACGATTGCCGTCTGTCGCCGCGCCTGCGAAGAACATTACTCCCCCTTCAAAAATCTCATCTCCACTTTTTATGGTGCCATTTTCTGAGTCATATTTACAGACGAGTCCTTCGGGGAGCTCGAGACCGATATCATTGGCGTGATTTCCTTCGAGTGGCATTCCACATGTGATGCATGTTTTCATAGAGCGTGTGTTAATGGTAAATATTATTTCTATCGTACCATTTTCGGGCTATCGGGCAAGAAGCCTTCGGTTTGGAGATCTACCATGGTTTTGTAGGTGGGGCAGGATTTCATGAGCGTGGCGTGGGGGCCTTGGCCGATAATTTTTCCTTCTTTGAGGACGAGGATGGTATCGGCATCGTGTACGGTAGAGATTCTATGCGCGATAACGACGGTTGTTCTTCCTTGCACGAGTGCGTTGATGCCGTGCTGTACTTTCTTTTCTGTGATGCTATCGAGGGCACTGGTTGGTTCGTCAAGTACGACGATTTTTGGATTTTTGAGGATAGCGCGTGCGATGGCTATTCTTTGCTTTTCACCGCCAGAAAGACGGACGCCGCGCTCTCCGATGAGGGTATCATATCCTTTGGGGAGTTTGCTGATGAATTCGTGCGCTCCCGCTTGTGTCGCTGCTTCCATGATTCTTTTTTTCGAAGCATGCGGATCGCCGTAGGCAATATTTGCTGCGACGGTTTCATTGTACATGGAATTCTCTTGTAGTACGGTACCTATGTATCGTTTTAGTTTTTCGGGCTGAAAATCTCGTATATCGATTCCGTCGATCGTGATTTTTCCCTTTGATGGATCTACGAGCCGCACGAGGAGCGACATGATCGTGCTCTTTCCTGATCCGGAATATCCTACGAGGGCGAGCGTTTGACCTGGTTTAATAGAAAAGGAGAGATTGCGCAGTGCGAAGCTGCTCTTTTCTTTGGGGTATGAATAGGAGACGTTGTGGAACTCAATTTTTCCTTCGATTTTTTTGAATACGGCTGGGACTGCAGGGGCAGCAATTGTGTCCTTTTGTGCGAGGAGGGTCAGTAATCTCTGTATATGCTGTGCCCGGCGCGAATACTGGGGAAGGATATCTCCGAGGACGTGCAGTGGCGTGAGAATTTCATTGAGGAGACCGATGAACATGAAGAGTGTACCAAGGGTGATTGATCCGTCTTTTACGAAGAAGATACCGACTCCCAGTACAAGAAATCGTGCAAATGCATCCGGGTTGAGCATCTCGACAAGGCGCCACTTTTTATTGAGTGCTGTCTGTGCGGTGGAGGCTCGCACACTATATACCTCGTGACGTTTGAGAAAAATATCTTCGTAAGGGTTGAGCTTGTAGGTAACGACGTTGCTAATCTGATCGGAAAGATGCTCGTGTTTTTCTTCCCACATCTTGTTCACCTTTCGTTGTTCGTCCTCGTATTTCTTTACGTGACGGAGTGTGAACCATAGGGTCGGAGGTATTACGGATATAGCGATCAAGGTCATTTGCCAACTCACCGACAATGCGATGACGAGCATACCGAAGAATCCAAGAATGGCGGATGCAAAACGCCCTAACCACCAATTGCTCATTTCCCATGTGCTCACATCGGCATCATCCACTATCTTTGAAAATCGACTCGAATGTTCAGCCATATGCGCTGAGTAGTCGAGTCGGAGGAGGCGTCGGTATCCTTCGAGGTGTACTTTTTGCGCGCTCATATTCCCGATTTTCCAAACGAGGAATGATACTTGTGCGCTGGTAACGTTTTGTGTGATCGACAGAAAGAACCATCCGATGATAATGGTGACAAGTGTTTGCATTTGCGAGGATGCAAAACTCCCTGCGATGAGTCCATTGCTCAAGGTGTCTACGACTATTTTATAGAGATAGGGTTCCGTCAGACGAGCACCTACGCTCGCGCACGTCAATGTTACCAAAAACACCATCAGCCGTTTTTGCTGGAATGCAAGACTGAAGAGGTATGAGAGATACCCTTGCGCGGGTGAGGCGGTGGGATTTTCTTTCGCTATTTTTTTGACGCGTTTCTTTTTCATTATTGTATCTTACCATGTGAGGGCAGAATTTTGAATCAAAAAGTACCTCGTTTCCGAAGTGCTTTTTTCCATCTTAGAATGCGGAAGAATGCATTAGCTCATTACTTTCTTTGTAGCATAGCGAGACCGCATATAATATCGTGCTGCAAAACGTCCACCAAGAGCCCCGAACATTATTTCTAAAATTAGATTTTGATCAAATGGTTCGATGGTAGCACCTAGTATTGCGGCAAGCAGGAAGAGTAGGCCTATACTGATTGCTACGCTCGATGCCCCCAAGGCCGTGCTAAGCCACATGAATTGACGCATTTCTTTGATCGTTTTGAGCTCTCCTTTGCCACAACGGAAGCCGATTGTCGCCATTATACTAGTAAACACTCCGCTTGCTATATCGGCGAGCATAAACCAGAAATCATTTGGGTCTGAAATAGTTACTGCGATTGCTGACACTACTGTCGAGATGACTCCGCATCCTACAGCACCGACGAGTCCGAAGGTACTAGCGAGGATCCATGCTTTTTTTGAAGATTCCATAACAATATCGTTGCGTATGATTAATTACTTCTCACGATAGTCATCAGCACGAATAGTGCAACGGGGACCAAAATTCCACATCGATTCCATAGCCCGATACCTGTGTCGCCATTGAGGAGC
>JAHFHK010000014.1 GCA_023246955.1 Candidatus Uhrbacteria bacterium | reverse complement strand
CAATCTCTTCGTAATCTCCTTATTCGTGGTCTCATCGAGGAGGCGCCCGATATTCGTACTCAAGAGAAAGGATATCGTGTTACACAGGAATTCGTTCGTACGCTCGGTGTGTCGTCTCTCGCTACGCTTCCTGATTATGATGCGCTTCGGAATCACGAGTACCTTGCTCATATTTTGCAGGGGGAGCAATCCACTGAATCATCAACTCCTTTATGAAGCCTCTATCACTTTTTCAGAAGAAGCCCCTATGTATTGCTAATTGGAAGCAGTATCTTACTCTATCGGAATCAGTTCGACTCTATGCGCGATTTCAAACTTTGGGGACACGGTACTTTTCATCATGTACTATTGCGGTAGCTCCCTCCGCTATCAGTTTGGCGATGCTTTCGTCGAAGTCCTCGTCAGTTCTTTTGGGGGCGCAGCAGGGAGGTATTGCGCAGGCAGGTGCGTATACGGTGGAAATTTCTCCTCGAGATACTCGTACGAGCGGTGGATCGTTTGTCATTGTCGGGCATTCAGAGCGTCGTCAGATCTTTGGGGAAACTGATGTGCTGCTTCGACAACGGCTCGAAGCCACCTATGAGGCGGGGCTGGTGCCTGTTTATTGCGTTGGGGAGTCACGGGATATATACACCAAAGGTTTTCGTGCGGTCAAAAAGCATCTCACCACACAGCTTTCCCTCCTCAAAGGGCTCAATGGTTTTCAGAAGGGCATTGTTATCGCGTACGAACCCGTATGGTCCATTGGAAGCGGGACAACCCCTACTTTTGCCGAAGCGCTCGCAATCTATCGCTCCATTAGAGAGATTCTTGATGGCCTCGGTATTCTTGACACAAAAACACGTATTCTCTATGGTGGGAGTGTTCAAAAGGACAATGCGGCGGGGTTTTTGCATGAAGGGGGATTCTCTGGATTGCTGATCGGGGGTGCGAGTACTCGGTTTGCTGATTTTCGAGATATAATACATTCGCTAGAACATATAGTATGAGTGTAGTGGCTATTGCAATTATTGTTTTATTGCTTTCTTTCGCGGGGATCGTGACTATTCTGGTGCGAAAGGCGAGCTTGTTAACGAGTATTGATGTTGCCACTATTCCTGCTGAACGGGAGTCAAAAGTGAAAGACAAAATTATTCGTGAACGTATGGAGCGACAGCTTTTTTCTGTTCGTTCCTATCTTGCTCTTGCGCTCAAGCCGCTTGGTCGTTTTGGAAAAATACTCACCCATCGTCGTAAGAGACTTCATGATTGGCTTCTTGACCTTCGCGAGGCGCATAAGAAGAAGGCGGTTGTGGGGGGTGCATATGTTCAGGAAGAAGGGAATGAGAAGATACATATGATTGAGGCGCTCCTTGATGAGGCGGACGATTGCTTTGAAGATGAAAAGTATGAATCGGCCGAAAAGAAGTTTATAGAAGTTATTTCCTATGATGCACACAATGTGGATGCGTATGTAGGTCTCTCTGATGTATATAGGGCGATGCGTGAATGGCAGCAGGCAAAGGAGGTTCTTCGCCATGCGGCAAAGCTTCTCCAAGATAGCCAGGATCAGCAGGAGCCAGGGGAGGCACTCGGATCGCATACGCAAGAGTTCGCTCTCGTTATGAATGATCTGTATGAAGTTCACACACAGCTTCATGAATATTCTGAGGCGCTTGAGTGCGTGAAACAGGCGGTTGAGCTCGATAAGAATAATCCTAAGTACTTGAGCGCTCAGGTGGATGCTTATATCATGCTTCGCCAAAAACTTCGCGCTGAACGAGCGTTAGAGCAACTACGGGTTGCTAACCCGGAAAACCAGAAACTCCCCGAAATAGAAAAGCGTATTGCTGATTTACGCTACTAGGGGACAGGATCTTATGGGGCGTATCTGGCATCGCTTGCAATACTTCCCCTTTTCGCTATACTAATCAGGTGTTTTTGCCGTTGTAGCTCAGTTGGTAGAGCAACTCCATGGTAAGGAGTAGGTCCGCGGTTCGAATCCGCGCAACGGCTCCATTTATATATTACAGATCATAGTGAAAGGGGAATATGCATATATCCTTGTCCGCAGAGCCTCTTTTTTTTATCGGAAATTTCCCCATAACCAATAGCATGGTGGTGGCGTGGTGTGCTATGGCGTTTTTGGTGGGTATTAGCGCATTTTTGACTCGTCGGCTCGATGTGATCCCCCGTGGGGGACAAAATGTTATCGAGCTTATTGTCGAAAAACTTCTCGCCTTTGTTACTGACGCAACTGGTTCTTCTGTTCGTGCGAAGAAGCTCTTTCCTCTGGCGGCTACTATCTTTCTTTTTGTTCTTGCGGTGAATTGGATGGGGCTGCTTCCCGGGGCGGGGACTGTGGGTATCTTTGCGGTTGAACACGGAGAGCGAGTGCTTACCCCTTTTTGGCGCGCTTCCTCTGCGGATCTGAACTTTACCCTTGCCCTTTCGCTTATTAGTGTTATTGCTATTCAGATCTTTGGTATTCAAGCTATTGGCGTTAAGCACTACATTGGGAAATTCATTACTTTTAAGGATCCTATAGCGTTTTTTGTTGGTATCCTTGAAATAATCTCAGAAATTGGTAAGATTATCTCGCTTTCGTTCCGTCTCTTCGGCAATATCTTTGCTGGCGAAGTTCTTCTTACGGTAATGCTCACTCTTGTACCCTATGTTGTTCCTGTACCATTTTTGGCTATGGAGGTATTTGTAGGGTTTGTACAGGCGTTTGTATTCTCTATGCTTACGCTGGTGTTTGCCAGCATGGCCATGGAAGAAGCACATTGATAGACCATTGCAAAACTGCGCCTTTTTGCTTCACGGATCACCACGTCGAATCCACTCAACGTATTATCCATACGTTTCCCGGAATCGAGCCGCCCGTTCAACAAAAATCCATCAGTTTTTCAAGGGTCTCTCTCACTGATTATCAATTATTAATTTTTTTATAACGATATGGAAGAAATCAAAGCTGCCTCTGAGTGGGCACGGTATCTTGCGCCAGCGCTTGCTATCGCTGTTGGTTCTATCGGTCCGGGTATTGGCATCGGTCTTTTGGTGGCAAAAGCTATGGAGGCTATTGGGAGAAATCCCGAAGCGGCGGATAAGATTCGTCCTACGATGATCCTGGGTATTGTGTTTATTGAAGCCATTGCAATTTATGCTCTTGTTGTTGCTCTTATCGTGAAGTTCGTTTAGATTTGAATTTGTATGGAGCTTTTTGCTAAATTGGGAATTGATGGGAGACTCTTGGCTGCTCAGTTGCTCAATTTTGGCATACTTGCTTTTCTCCTGCATCGTTTTTTGTATCGTCCTGTTTTGGCGATGCTCGAAAAGCGTACTGCGATGATCGAACAGGGAGTGAAAGATTCTCAGGAAGCGCGTACTCGCCTTGAGTCGGTGAGTAAAGAGCAGGAAGAGATTCTTGCACGGGCACGCAATCAGGCGCAGAACACGATCGAGCGTGCGCAAGGGGTTATCGAAGCGTATAAGAAAGAAGTACTGGAACAGACTACTGCGCAAGGCGAGAAAATTCTTGCGCAGGCACGCGTACAGATTGCTCAAGAGCAACAGGAGATGATGGAAGAGGCACGTAAAGAAGTTATTGATCTTGTACTACTTACATCCCGGAAGGCACTTGAACGTATGCATGTTTCGGATTGGGAAGAGGAATCTCTCAAGAATGTCGTGCGTACTCTTGAAAAAGAATCAGTATGAAAGGGGTGACAGGTGCTATAAGAATGGTATGGGAATTGTTACCTACCATTCCCGATGGTAAAGAGAAGGATGTTGCCGCCGCGTATGCAAAGAATATCATTGCTCGGCAGGGAAAACGTGCTTTGCGTGAAACCATTAGAGTCTTGGAGTCAAAAGCGGTGAGCGAGAACATACGACAGCTCGTTACCATTGAAACACCTGTACCTCTTTCGCACGATGCGTTGGCAGTCATACAGGAGCGATATAGGGGCGCGTATTTTCGAGAGCGTGTCCTTTCTCATCTTATTGGAGGGGTTCGTATCACGGTCGACGGTATCCGATTAGACGCATCTGCAGACGGACTATTTAGCAGTCTCAAAAGAAGTATGAACGAATAATATATGGCAAACACGAACGCATTTATCGACGCATTAAAAGAAAGCCTTACGGCTGCCAGTGCTAGTCCTGCTCACGATGAGGTGGGAGTGGTTCTGGAGGCGGGTGATGGTATCGCTCGTATTTCTGGGCTCAGGGGCGCAGCGGCTTCTGAGATGCTTGCTTTTGAGACAGGAAAGGAAGAGGTGCTGGGCGTTGTTTTGAATCTTGAAGAGGATACCGTCGGGTGTATGATCCTCGGTGATTTTCATCTCATTTCGGAAGGAATGACGGTGCGTCGTCTCGGACGCATTCTTGATGTTTCTGTGGGGGACGCACTTATCGGGCGCGTCGTTGATCCTTTGGGACATCCTCTGGACGGTAAGGGGAAGATCGTCTCATCTGCCATGTATCCTATCGAAAAGATTGCTCCTGGCGTTATGTCCCGCGAGCCGGTGAATCAGCCCTTACAGACCGGAATCAAAGCCATTGATGCAATGATCCCTATAGGGCGTGGACAACGTGAGCTCATTATCGGTGATCGTCAAACAGGAAAAACTGCGCTTGTTATTGATGCGATTATCAACCAGCGTCCTCGCAAAGGACCAGGGGAGACGCCACGACAAGAGGCGCCAGTGATTTGTATTTATGTTGCGATTGGTCAGAAAGAATCCAAAATAGCGCGTATTGTTGGCAAGCTTCAAGAAGCAGGGGCGATGGAATACACCATCGTTGTTCTTGCAGGTGTATCTCAGCCCGCTGCACTTTCTTACCTTGCTCCGTATGCAGGTGTTTCAATGGCGGAATATTTCATGGATCAAGGCAAGGATGTTCTTATAGTCTACGATGATCTTTCGAAGCATGCGGTTGCATATCGACAGCTTTCTCTGCTCCTTCGTCGTCCTCCAGGACGTGAGGCGTATCCAGGAGATATTTTTTATCTTCACTCTCGTCTTCTTGAGCGTGCAGCACGTCGCTCAAAAGAATTTGGGGGCGGCTCTATTACTGCACTTCCAATTATTGAGACGCAGGCAGGGGATGTATCTGCATATGTGCCGACGAATGTTATCTCTATCAACGATGGACAGATCTATCTTGAGTCTGACCTGTTTTATCAAGGGGTACGTCCTGCGCTCAATGTTGGTCTTTCGGTCTCTCGTGTAGGATCGAGTGCCCAAACTAAGGCGATGAAAAAGGTAGCAGGACGTCTTCGTCTTGAGCTTGCGCAATATCGTGAATTGGCCGCATTTGCGCAGTTTGGATCTGACCTGGATGAATCGACCAAAAAAGTTCTTGAACGTGGAAAAAGAATCACCGAGATCCTCAAACAACCCCAGTATCAGCCTCGTCCCATGGAAGAGCAGGTGGTGATGTTGTATGCTGCACTACAGGGCTTGATCGATGATATAGACCCTGAAACACTTTCTTCTTTTGAGGAAAAAGTACTGCGCTATCTTCGTTCCGAAAAACCCGGTGTCTTGGCTGCATTACGAGCTCAGGGAGAGTTCACTCCGGAAATAGAAGCGGAACTTGCTGCGGCGGTAAAGGACTGTAAGACCTTCTAACGTTATGCCTACTGGAGCGCTGGAACTACGGAGAAAAATGAAGTCCATCACCAATACCCACAAGGTAACTAAGGCGATGGAGCTTATTGCGGCGACAAAAATGCGTCGTGCTGTCCGGGCGGTATCGGCGAGTCGTGCGTATGTTCACGGGGCGCTGTCTATCCTACAAAAACTTTCGGGGAGTGAAGGTGCACAATCTCATCGTCTGTTCGAAAAGCGTTCTTTGAAGCGCGTGGCAATTGTTCTTATCTCCTCTAACCGTGGGTTATGTGGGGGGTACAATAGTGCCGTGGCGAACCGAGCGATGAAATATATTGCTCAGGAACTATCAGGCGTTGAGATACATGGGATTACCTTGGGGAAAAAAGGGAGAGATGCGATGCTGCGTAACAAGGTTTTTGTCGGGCATGATTTTCCCAAGAGTGATCTCACTCTCTCGGGCGATTCGACGGTTACTGTCGCTCACGCGGTAGTTGCGGGGTTCCTTGCGGGCGAGTACGACGCAGTGTATGTGGCGTTCACAGATTTTGTATCGAGTATACGCACCGTTCCCACTGTTATACCCCTTCTTCCTCTGTCTCGTGATCTTTTGTTGAAAAAACCAGAAACGAGTGAAAACTATGAGGAGCCAGGAGGAATTGATGCGGTGTTTGAGCCGGATGTAACCGGGGTGCTCGATGTCATCTTGCCGCGTATCGTTTCTGCGACACTGTATCAATGTGTACTTGAGGCAGAGGCCTCTGAGCATAGTAGTCGAATGCTTGCTATGAAAAATGCCTCTGACGCAGCACATGATTACCTCGGTTCTCTGCGTATGTCATATAATCAAGCACGTCAATCGAGTATTACTCAAGAAATTGCAGAAATTTCTGCAGGAAGAGCGGCGCTCGAATAATCCTATTTTTATGAATAAAGGTACTATTGCTCAAATTATCGGTCCTGTTGTGGATGTCAGTTTTTCTGAAGGGAATGTTCCTTCCTTGTTTTCTGCGCTCACGGTTATGCGTGGCGAAGAAATCCTCACTCTTGAAGTGCAGCAGCATACTGGTGCAGGGATCGTGCGCGCTATCGCTATGGGATCTACTGATGGTTTTTCTCGTGGGATGGAAGTTCTTGATACGGGGCGTCCTATTTCTGTTCCCGTGGGGGAGAAAACCCTCGGGCGTATGTTCAACGTGCTCGGTGCTCCTATCGACGGGGGTGCAGTGGTGACAGAAAAGGAAGCTCCTCTGTGGAGTATTCATCGCGCTGCGCCTGCATTTGCTGATCAGTCGACGACGACGGAGGTTTTTGAAACAGGTATTAAAGTTATTGACCTTATCTGTCCCTTTGTTAAAGGGGGTAAGGTGGGTCTTTTTGGTGGCGCGGGAGTAGGGAAGACTGTGCTTATTATGGAGCTCATTCATAATATTGCTAAGGAACACGGGGGTGTTTCTGTTTTTGCGGGTGTGGGAGAGCGTACGCGCGAAGGAAATGATTTGTATCACGAAATGAAAGATTCGGGAGTGCTCGATAAGACGACGTTGGTGTTTGGACAGATGAACGAACCACCAGGATCTCGTGCGCGTGTTGCCTTGACCGGGTTGACGATGGCAGAATATTTTCGCGATGAACAGAATCAGGATGTGCTCTTCTTTGTTGATAATATTTTTCGCTTTACTCAAGCGGGATCAGAGGTTTCGGCACTTCTTGGGCGTATACCATCAGCAGTGGGGTATCAGCCGACACTTGCTATGGAAATGGGAGAGCTCCAGGAGCGAATCACTTCGACGAATAAAGGGTCTATCACCTCGGTACAGGCTGTGTACGTGCCTGCAGATGATTTAACTGACCCAGCACCTGCTACCACCTTTGGACATCTCGATTCGACGATTGTGTTGGCGCGTAGTATTGCGGAGCTCGGTATCTATCCGGCTGTTGATCCGCTTGACTCATCCTCTACGATTCTTGACCCTCTGGTTGTAGGCGAAGAGCATTACAAGACTGCTCGCGATGTACAGCGTGTGTTGCAGCGCTACAAGGATCTTCAGGATATTATTGCTATTCTCGGTATGGATGAATTGAGCGATGAAGATAAACTTACCGTAGCTCGTGCTCGTAAAGTACAGCGTTTTCTCTCACAGCCTCTCCATGTTGCGGCGGCGTTTAACGGTATGGATGGAAAATATGTTCCTCGTTCGGAAACGATTCGTGGGGTACAGGAGATTTTGGCGGGGAAACATGACGATAAGTCGGAACAGGATTTTTATATGAAGGGTGGGATAGATGAAGTAGTGAAATCATAAATCGATTTTTTCGGAATTGCGTTCGCGAGGGGGGGGTCTTTACTATATTCCCATTCGGCGCTGTTGGAGGCACCAAAGGCACCTCACGAGAACATAGTAAAGACCCCTGGTTAACTATTGGTATTATATGGAAACTATCTCGGTAAAACTTATTACTCCTGAGCGTGTTGTATTCTCGGGGGATGCTACGCAGATTACTCTTCCGACGAGCGAAGGAGAGGTTACGGTACTTCCTCATCACATTCCTTTGGTTGCGCTTTTACGTCCCGGAGAGATACGGGTAGAGGATGGAGCGGGCAATGTTGTGCCGCTTGCGGTGTCTACGGGCTTTATATCGGTTGAGGGTCAGACGCTTTCTGTTTTTGTGGAGACGGCGGAGCATGTTGAGGAAATTCTTGTTGAACGTGCCAAAGAAGCCCATGATCGTGCGGTGGCTGCCATGGAGGAGAAGCATCTCGACGCGGCAGAATATGGCTTTTTGGCCGCAAAAGTGGAAAAAGAGCTTGCTCGTATGCATATTGTACGAAAATATCGTGGGAGAATCGATGGAATGTCCTCTTCTCCCGAGAGTGATTCATAGAGTTGTGCTCTCTTTCGTTATTTTCTCTCTTGACGTGGTTTTTCATGGTGGTACGATGATTCAGCTATTTATATGAAGTGGATATACTAGATCAAACGTTCGCTCTATGTGGAGTTTTTTCAAGACAATTTTTGCGCATAGCGGCACGACAGTTCCTCTGTCGCACATCGCTGCAGACTCTGAGATTATTGTTCTCGGTCAGCTGATTGATGAGAAAATAAAAAAGCTTTTTAACGGTTCTCTTGCGATCCGACAGGTTGATGCTGGTTCGGATAATGCTTGCGAGCAGGAGCTCGCTGCTCTAGGAAACGCATATTACGATGTTGAGCGCTTTGGTATTCATTTTGTTGCATCGCCTCGTCATGCCGATATGCTCATGGTTACGGGGCCAGTCTCACGTAATAGTGCTGAGGCACTCAAAAGGGCATATGAGGCAACGCCCGATCCTAAGATTGTTGTTGCAGTGGGGGATGGTGCTATCAACGGAGGTATTTATAGGGGTTCGTATGCGGTAATGGACGGCGTTGATCAGGTGATCCCCGTCCATTTTTGTATTCCAGGGGATCCGCCGAGCCCTCGGCAGATTTTACGAGGATTATTGGAGATACTGGGAACGCTTTCTTCGCAATAATATGTCTATACAATTTCTCTACACACTTACTATGGCTCTCTTCGGCGCTGGGCTCGTCGGGGCGGTATTGTTTTATAAACACGATCGTTTTGCTCACTATTGGGCACACAGTCTAACCATGCTTGCCTCGCTATCGGGGTTGATTATGGGGATTCGGGTGCTGCGCGAGGGGGCGTTGGCGCACTTTGAGTTGCTCACATGGACGACACGTGATGTGTTAGGCCATGATGTAGTCCATGGACTTGCCACTACTACGCCGTTCTCTGTTTCTATTGATGTATTTTCTGCTTTGTTTATTGTACTCATAGCGGTGTTGACATTTTGCGCTTCTTGGTATGGCATGGCATATATGAAGCATTATGAAGGAAAATATTCCCTTGCTCGTTTTGGCGTTTGGTATGTGTTATTTGCTGCAAGCCTTATCGGGGTCGCGAGTACCCAGTCGGTGTTTACTTTTTTGTGGTGGTGGGAAATTATGTCGCTTTCGTCATATTTCCTGGTAACGTATGACTATCGCAATGCAAGTAGCGTTCGTGCTGGCACCCTCTACCTTGTTATGACACAAATAGGTACTGCGTGTATTGCTGTGGCTATGATTATACTTGCGCTTGCAACGGGATCGTCCGATTTTGCTGCGATAGGAGGTGCGAGCGTGCTCCTCACCGGGTGGCTCCCTCATGGTATTTTTGCTTTATTTCTCATTGGTTTTGGCATCAAGGCGGGTATTATTCCTCTTCATATTTGGCTTCCTCAAGCCCATCCCGCTGCTCCGTCGCATGTCTCTGCACTGATGTCTGGCGTGATGATCAAGTTGGCGATATATATGATCATCCGTGTGTTGTTTGAAATTTTGCCCACCTTTCATCTATGGTGGGGGATCGTTATTGTAATTGCTGGGGCAGTATCGGCACTTTTTGGTGTTCTTTATGCACTTGCCGAGCACGATATGAAGCGCCTTTTGGCCTATCATAGCGTAGAAAATATCGGCATTATTTTGTTAGGCATTGGAAGTTCGGTAATTTTTAAATCAATGGGACTTGAGACGTTGGCTCTTTTGGCTCTTGTGGCAGGGGTATTTCATACTATCAACCATGCGCTCTTTAAATCTCTTCTCTTTTTGGGTGCGGGCGCAGTGGTATACAAGACACATGCGCGGGATATTGAGAAGTACGGGGGTCTTATCAAGCTTATGCCGTGGACCGCTGCGTTATTCCTCGTAGGAGCAGTTGCGATTTCGGGTCTTCCACCGTTCAACGGGTTTGCTAGTGAATGGCTCACTTTTCAGAGCATGATTGCGGGAGTCGTGGTGGGTGCAGGCATGACGGTGAAGGTGCTTTGGATCGCTGCTACTATTGCACTTGCGTTGACTAGTGGTCTTGCCGCTGCGTGTTTTGTGAAGGCATTTGGTGTTACGTTTTTGGGAAAACCTCGTAGCGAAGAAGCACAGTTGGCCACCGAGGTCCCCTTTGCGATGATTGGTCCTATGATTGTTTTGGCCGTAGCATGTTTTGCGTGCGGGGTATTTGCTACTCCTGTCGTCATTCCGTATCTCAGTACGTTGCTGCAGGGTGTAATGGTTTCTGCACCGCCTCTTGTTTTGGTGCAGGGAGATGGCGGTATGCTCCCATGGGTGTCGACATTGTCTAATCATTGGGCGCTCTTAATTCTTCTTCTTGCTGGGGCGGGCACTGTTCTCGTCGTTCGGTTATGGGGAGGAAAGCGCAAGATAACACTTGCTCGTCAATGGGATTGCGGCGTCGATCAGACTGCTCGTATGGAAATTACTGCGTCATCGTTTTCGCGATCGCTTGTTACTATGTTTGCGGGGATTTTGCGTCCGACTCGGCAGACAGAGGTTGTGTATCACGATAGTGCCATGCGGTATTTTGTTTCATCTCATGCAGTGCATTTGCACCTTCATGATTTGTATGACCTCTATTTTTATCGGCCTATATCACGGTGCGTTTTGTGGTGTTCTGGGTATGCAAAACGTTTGCAGGGCGGTGTAGTGAATATGTATATACTCTATATTGTTCTCGCCTTGGTGGTGCTATTTTTTGTTGCGTTACGGTAATACTATGTCTTTAGTTTTTCTCACAATACTTCAAATCCTCATCGCTCCTATTGCGTCGCCCCTTTGTATTGGTATTATTCGCAAAGGTAAAGCGTTGATGCAGAATCGTCGCGGTGCTTCTGTTTGGCAACCCTATCGAGACCTTGCAAAATTGATGCGCAAGGATGAGGTTATCGCGTATGACGCATCATGGATATTCCGCTGCGCTCCGTATATCGTGTTCGCTGCGACCCTCACTGCCGCTACTGCAGTTCCCGTCATTTCGACGCTCGGTACGTTCACTGTTATCGGGGATATCCTTATGGTTGTGTATATTCTTGCTATTGGTACGTTCTTTCTTGCATTGGCAGGACTTGATGTCGGTACGGCGTTTGGCGGCACGGGCGCAAGTCGTGAGATGACCATGGCAGCACTTGCGGAAGGAGCTATGATTGCAGTGGTGATTGCCGTTGTCGTGGTGACTCATTCCACACATATCACTATGATGAGCGCGTCGATAAATGGGTCAACACCTCTAGAAATTTCCCCACTTGTTTTAGCGTTTGCCGCCTTTTTCATTGTGCTTCTCTGTGAAAATGCCCGATATCCCTTTGATAATCCCGCTACGCATCTTGAGCTTACTATGATCCATGAGGCAATGATACTTGAATACTCCGGGAAGCGCCTTGCCCTCATGGAGTGGGCTGCCGCTATAAAGCTGTTTGTGTTTATATCGTTGGCTGTCAATCTCTTTATTCCCTGGGGAATCGCAACCACTACCGGAGGAGGGACTCTTTTGATAGGAGTAGCGGCTTTCGCGATAAAGGCATTGGTGATTTTGTTGAGTATTATCTTTATTGAGTCATGGATGCCGAAGCTGCGCTTTTTTCGCTTGCCGGACTTACTTTTTACTGCTGTTGTCATGGCGGTGATTTCGGTAGTAATCACTGTATTCTAATATATGATTTTTTTTGCAGTGCACCTCATGGGTTTGGTGATGTTAACTCTCTTGGTGAGTGTTATATTCCTTAATATTACGAAACGTAATATTTCCGCAGTAATTCTTTTTACGCTTCAAAGCATTGCTATTAGTATGGGAATTTTTGCCGCTGCGTGGCAAGAACATTCCGTCGAGTTATTTTTTGTAGGAATTTTTACTCTTGTCGTGAAGGGTATTATTTCCTCGGTGTTTTTTCGAAGAGTCATTGTACGATATTCTCTGCAGTTTTCTGGTACAACATATCTCAATACCCCACTAACGCTTATTGTCGTGGCGCTCCTTGTTGGCATTGCCTACTCACAGCTCTTTACACCTCTTTATGTGGCACTTGTACCTCCAGAGTTGTTCTTTCTCATGAAGGGGATACTGAGCGCCTTGTTTGTGACGCTTTTTCTCATGGTGAATAAAAAGGGTGCTCTCTCTCAGATCGTGGGTATTCTTTCACTAGAAAATGCCATCATTCTTATAGCTTTACTTTTGGGACTTCGTCATAGTCTGCAACTGGAAATCGCGATTACGTTTGATATTACAGTATGGATTGTTATTGCGGTGGTATTTCTTGAAATGCTGTATCGTCAGTTTGGCTCTTTCGATGTGAGCACCATGAATAATTTGAAGGAATAAAATATGTTTCTTATTGCTCTCTTGTGTGTTCCGCTGGTCGCTACACTCATAACAATTACTACAAAAAAAAGCTATCGACTTATTGAGGCAGTGGCCTTTATTGCTTCGGTTCTTGAAGCGGTTTTTGTTGTCGGTCTTGCGGGGAACTTTGTACAAAGCGCGTCGTATCAATTCGCGGGGTATTTTGCTTTTGATGCGCTGAGTATTTATATTTTGATATTAATTTCCACAGTTGTTTTTTTTACATCCTGGTATGCGATTGGATATTTTCGTAAAGAAGTCGAGAAGGAGATAGTTGGGTTTCGTCGAGTGCGTGAGTTCTACGCGCTTTTTCACTTATGCGTGTTCGCCATGATTGTTGCCGTGGCGACTATCAATCCCATTGTTTTCTGGATCGCCCTTGAGGCAACATCGCTCGCGAGTGTGCTCTTGGTGAGTTTTTATAACAAACAGTCTGGTACAGAAGCTGCTTGGAAATATCTTATAATCAACTCGCTCTCTCTGCTGTTAGCATTTCTCGGTACCGTGTTGCTTTCTGCAGCCGTGGGCACCCATGGAACAGGGGGGATTGTTACCTGGGAGAGCCTTGCTCTGGCTGCGCACTATATCGACCCCATGGTGGCGAAAATCGCTTTTGTATTTATCTTTGTTGGGTATGGGACCAAAGTAGGATGGGTGCCACTTCACACCTGGAAACCTGATGTGTACAGCAAGGCGCCTACTCCACTCGTTGCCTGCATGTCGAGTGCGTTTCTTGCTCTTGCATGGTATGGAGTGCTTCGGTTCGTTCTTATTGGTCGTGCTATCGGTATTGGTCATTTTATTGATACATCATTTCTCTTTTTTGGTATTTGTTCTGTTGCGGTGGGTGCTTTGATTATGCTTATACAGAAGAACTACAAGAGATTTTTTGCTTATTCTAGTATTGAGCATGCGGGACTTCTTGCATTAGGGTTCGGGTTGGGTAATGCATTTGGTATCTACGCGTCGCTTCTTCATCTCCTCTACCATACTCTTGCGAAGCCTTTGGCCTTCTTTGGGGCGGGCAATATTTTTCTTCGTTATGGTACTACCAAAATTGCGGGCGTTCAGGGGTTGAGTCGTGTAGCTCCTGTGACGGCTATTATCTTTGTTTTCGCATGTGTTACTTTGATGGGCCTTCCTCCATTTGGAATATTTAGCAGTGAGCTTACCTTGATATTGGCGATGTTTGTTTCTCATCCTGTTGTTGGTGCCGTCGTGCTTTTGTTTCTTGTTATATCTTTTATTGCCACTCTGCGTATTGGTTCTCTTCTTTTGACTGGTGAGCCATCTCGTGAGATAGCGGAGCGTGCTGGTAGGGAATCGTCGCATGCAGTGCTCGCGCCTGCAGTGGTTCTTGCTGTATTGCTTCTCGTGCTGAGCGTATGGCTTCCCTTGTGGCTTCTCTCTCTCTTGCAGGGCATTACTACTATGTTTAGCTAAACGCATATATGACATTTCGTGCATCAGTATTGAATATCTTAAACGACTTCCCTCGGGCTTCTCGTGGTGAGGTGCCTGTCTATACCGTTCCAGCGCTCGATATTCGCACCGTAGCTTCTTGTTTGTATCATGATGAGAAATTACTTCTCATGAGTGTCGTCGCTGCAGATGAACGTCCTGGTGGCGGGAGCTTTTGTGTATATTATTCTTTTGGCGATCCCACTCATCATGCAGTACTTGTTTTGCGGGTTGTTTTGGGTGAAGCGACGACATTTCCTTCCATCGTTCATGAGGTACACGAAGCGTCATGGTATGAAAAGGAAATATACACTCTGTTTGGACTTACTCCTGAGGGTCATCCTCATCTTCAAAGAGTACTTGTGCATGAGAATTGGCCAACAGATGCTTTCCCTTTGCGTAAGGATTTTTCGTGGGATACTCGTCCTGAGATGGCAGATGGGGTCTTTGAATTCAGTAGAGTAGAAGGGGAGGGCATTTACGAGGTTCCTGTAGGGCCTATTCATGCGGGTATTATTGAGCCGGGGCATTTTCGATTTAGTATGATCGGTGAGGAGATTATCCAACTTGAGGCACGTTTGGGGTATGTGCATAAGGGGAGTGAAAAACTTTTTGAGACGCTCCCTTTTGAAAAGAAAGTCCAGCTTGCGGAACGTATTTCGGGCGATAGCTCTATAGGGCATGTGTTGGCATTCTGTCAGGGCGTTGAGTCGATGGCGAATGTTTCTGTTCCTGCACGTGCCCAGCATATTCGAGTACTGTGTGCTGAACTCGAGCGATTGGCGAATCACATGAATGATATTGGTCTCATTATGCTTGGTACTGCCTATAATTTTGGTTCATCACAGCTTGCGCGTATTCGCGAGCGTGTCATGCTCCTGAATGAGCGCGTTACGGGTCATCGCTATATGCGTGGCATGGTGGTTCTCGGAGGTATTTCGCGCGATGTTTCTGATGATGTTCTTGCCGGTGCACTGCGTGAGCTTGCCCATATCCACAAGGATTTCAACGATGTCATGCGTATTTGTCGAGGAAATATTACGATGCTTAATCGTCTTGAAGGATCGGGCACTATCGATCGTACTGCAGCGATTGATCATGGTATTCTGGGTCTTGGTGCAAAAGCGATCGGAATTGCCCGCGATGCACGCAAAGAATTTCCTTATGCGGTGTATCCTGATTTGAAATTTGAAATTCCTCTCGAAGAAAGCGGAGATGTCTATGCACGATGGATGGTGCGCGTGCGTGAAGTACCAGAAGTATTTAGTATCCTTGACCAGGTTATCCGCAGCATTCCTTCTGGCTCTTTGCGGGGTGATATGCCTGCTGCTCTTCCTCCGAATATGATTTCGCATGGAATCAGCGAGGGATGGAGGGGAACTATTGTGCATACTATTTTGACCGATAATCAGGGGATAATCACCCGCGTGCAGGTGCGCGATCCTTCGTTCTTGAATTGGCATGCATTTGGCTATGCAGCAAAAGGAGGCGTGCTCCTTGATTTTCCTTTGATAAACAAGAGCTTTAACCTCTCATATAGCGGATACGATCGATAATAGGGCACTGCTTTGGCTTGTGTGTTGATCTGTTTTTTTGTCACTTGACAAAAGTAGTGTTTTTGCTATACTAAACACCACTTCATACTGAAAGAAAGTAGGACAGGAATGGTACTAGACACAGAAAAGGGAAATGAAGTTGCTACTGAGGCGTTTCATATTTCGCTACAGAGATATGGAAATGCCCTTCGTTCTTTACATGAAAGTAGAAAACATCCTCGTGATGATTTTGAGCGAGAGTGGAAGCTGATGCATTTCATGATCGCGGCATATTATGTGTCGCGTAGTGAGCGCATCGATGACCTTCTTTCTCCGGAGGTACGCATGGCGAATGATATAGCACGGTCGCTATATCCCGTTAAGGGCTTTCCCTTCTCAATACTTTGTATTGATGGAAGGCTCCATGAAAAATTCATCACGGGTCTTGATGATTCATCAATTCGGCTTCCTGCCGGAGAGAGCGAGTCATTTGTTCCCGAGGGAAAAGAGGGGATGCTCTTGCTTGAGCCTGGTTCATGGCTTGCACGTTTTATCGATGCATATCTGACCGAACACCATTCCATGACATTCGTTTTTGATAGTCATGTGACATGTGCAAAACGTCAGGAAGAAGAGCAGTTACGCCATCGCACTCCTGTGTTGGAGGACAACGGTCTTTTCATGGATGTGGTTCTTAAGAAACAAATGGGAAAAGCTGTTGAGCGCTACGTGACCAAATATCATCCGGGGAAGAGCTCAAGATATATCCAGACCTCGTTCGATCCAAATACGGGATATCTCTATATGGGATTAGAGCGTTGCTTGAGGGATCCTCGTGTGATTTCACGCGGTTTTTCTTCTGATGTTCTTGCATTATTGAAGGATGCAGGGAAAATATTTGCCACTGCAGATATAGCGAAGAGCCCACTATGGAAGGATGCTTTGGAAGCAGAATATTTCCGCTTTAATTATAAACGGGATTATCGCAACTCTTCATTGCACTTTTGGCAAGGAATGCAACGTCTCGCCACCAAGGAGCGCTGCAAGGTTCTTGAAGACGATCTCTTCAAGTTTTTCCATTACCAGAACAAACCGAGGAACGAACTGCGGCAGAGAGCACTCATTATCATTGCAAACATGCTGAATGGGTGTGTACTGAACCGGGAAGAGCGGTATCCTTATCATGCACACGACGAATCTATGATCGTCGTGACGAACAAGGAGAGAGGTCCTTTTTCTGTCGTTAGGTCTTTTCCTATTACGACAGAAGTTACCGATCTTTCTAGCCATGTTGCACTGGCGTACAAACTCATCACGAACAATCGTGGTAGGCGTGCTATGTCGAGCACCGAGCGACGATTCGTCGAAGAGCTGTATGGTGACTCCTTTGATGCGATGCAGCCCGCTCCCGTGCCCCTTATCCATGGAGAATGTATTGATGAGGCCACTCCTGATCTTGAATTGATTCGTTGTACTGACTGGAGTGATCTTGCGTCATCACCATGGATGCGCTGGAGTAATAAGGAATTTTCGAAGTATCTTCGAGGAAAAATTCCTTACATCACTCTGAAATCTGCCGAGGTTTTTGAACTTCTTCGTCAAGCAGCAATTGCCTTGTATCGACGAGGTCTTGCTGCTACGAGGCTCATCCTCGAGGGATATATTATTCCCTTCTGGGTAGTTATCGGTCCCGACGGAAAGATTGTTACCTTGGTGCCATTTTTGGCTATAGGGTACTAGTATTGTTACCGCGCTTATGGGTTGAATATACTCAAAAGCGCGGTTTTTTCTTTCTCTATAAGGATTTTTTGGTTGGGTTGACAAAAGGGCGTTTTTGTGGTAGACTTCGGATGAGCTTTCATTTTGACAATATATTTGAAAAAAAGGGGAATAAAAGGAGATGCTAAAAATTTTGTTGATGTTTTTTGTTTTTGTTGGACTTGTTGGATGTGATATGCCGAAATCCGAACTGCAAAAGGAGATAGACAGAGAGTGGAGTAATCTCCCTTTCTATGTGCAACATGAGCTTTCGCACGAGAAGATGTTTGGAGAGACGATCTTTTTTGAGGGAACGGGCGGCGTTATAGAGAAAGACATCTTCCAGGATCTGCTTTGGGAAGGTGCAACGTCTTCGTTCACCAAGACGAATGCCACCTATATCCTTCGCGCCACGTCAGTTCGATCGGTGGAGCTCGTAGATAGAAATGGCAGAATCGTATGCTGGGGAGGACACTATGCCTGGTATATCGGGGAGTACAATACTTTCCACCCTAGAGAGTGTGCAAAAACTATCGAAGCTTCTCGCAGAGCAGACATCTTGGAAAAATATAAAAAGGAGCATCCGGCGGTCACACTGAGGGAGGGGATGAGGAAGCGCTAAAAAATATCATTCATGGCGGTCAAATATGGCCGTTTTTGTTTTGGCTATTTGTGAAAAGTAGGGGATAGATACCCCTATTGTCAAAAAGCGTACCATGCCCTATAGTGAAGAGGTATTTTTAGGGTGGTTACCGAAGTAGTCAAACGGGGCAGACTGTAAATCTGCTGGCCTTGTGCCTTCGTGGGTGCAAATCCCCCACCACCCACCATGCCGAAATAGCTCAGCTGGTAGAGCAACGGTTTTGTAAACCGTCGGTCGTGGGTTCGAGTCCCACTTTCGGCTTTGTTAGCAAAGAAAAAAGACGTCCTCAATTCTGGGGGCGTCTTTTGATTGTTTACTATGGCTTAGTAGTGATTTTTTTTGTCACCCGCATCTCGGAGGTCTTCGTAGGGTTTTACTGGGGGATTTTGCTTTACTTCTCCGGTTTGATATTGTCGAAGCATTTCCCGCGATCGGGCCATCGTCGCTTCGTAGCTATTATCTGCCTGTATCGGTCGCATTGCCTGCGCTCCTCGATACACCTGCGTCTTGGGCTGCTGATATGTGTATGTGGGGGCAGTGGGTGGGCTGTAGGTGTATCCTTGGTTTGCTGCCACGTCGTTGTTCGCGGGCTTAGGCTTGGGTGTTTTCGCCGGTGCGGGCTTCTTAACTGACTTGGCTTTTTCAATCCTTTGTGCCACTTGTTTTTGGAGTTCCTGCCTATAGGCCTCTACTCGTTCCCGTTCCCAGACTTTCTCTCGGGAGAGTGTCGCTATCTTGTTAGTCGTGTGATAGAGCAAGCCCGCCATGATAACTAGTGTAGTCGCTAGAGCACCGATTGCGATCTTTGTGCCTTTCATCTCTTTTCTTCTCCTCTTTTCTTGTTTTGTTAATGTTCTCGTATATTGAACTTGTACCATCTTGGGTCTATTTTGTCAAGACTGATATTAAAAAACGCTCTTATTCAAGAGCGTTTTCGTGTGATTGCGCGAAACTATACTACAAAGTCTGCTGCCACAATGATTTCGGTGTTGTGGTATTGGGTCCTAGTTCGCCTCGGAGAAAGGCGAATACTTTACCGTTATCATAGGCACGAAGGATTTCCTTCGCAAACTGTGGAAGGATTGTGTTCCCACGTGTTATGCCGCGTCTTTGCAGAATGGGGCTGCCCCATTCTCCCGAGCGGACTCCGTGCGTCCACATGCTATCACGACCGAAATTCTTTAGCAGGTGCATATTTCTTCTTAAGTGTTCCATGGTGTCTGCCACCATATCTGTCATAAGAGGAAATAACCCCGTTCCGCTCCATCGTGCGACGAGGAACATGAATGGAAAGTTGGGAATAAACCCCATAAGATATGGGTCAATATTCCGTGGTATAGGAGGTGCTGCCCATGCCCTGGCGGGTATGTCAAGGTAGGGGGTTGCTATAATTAGAGCAGGGAAAGCTCTCTTTATCATGACGATACGATCACTAATTGCTTTTGGAAGTATGTCTACTCCGCCGAAATCATGAAACGTACGTGTTCCCCATCCGTTATTTTCTTGGTTATAGAGTTGGAGAAACCAGCTCAGTTCCCGTGTATCGATGACATTGGGGAATGGGTTGAAATCTCTTCTAGTATAACTACTGCCATTCCTAAACCATACCGGGCATGCGACCGCCAAGTCGACAATATGTTTTGCCGGGATCAGCGTTTCTTCTGTGAGGAGTTTTTCTCTCAGCAGGTAGGTGAGTGCTGCTCGAACTGTACAGAATTCTTCGTACATTTTTTGTAGCGAAGCACTTATGCCATTCAAGCCAGTTGTTCTTAAATATTTTATGGCCTCGGTCATTGCTTCTTGCTCTTTGCTCTGCTCTGCATCCGTCATACGGATAGAGAACAATATGTTATGAGAGCGCAGTGGAGCATAGTGCTGCTCAAGTACTTGTTCAACAACCTGGACGAGCCTTTCTTCTTTGTCGGTTTCTTCATGAACTAGATGCGCAATACTCCACATCTCCTCAAAAGGCTTGTTTTGGATGGCCCTTTTGATGTGTTCCAAGGGGACAATTTTTGGTTTCACATGAGCCACTGTTGGCCTCGTGAGCGCAAATATTTCCTCCTCTTTCTTTGTGAGGGCTAGGCCTTTGTTGGCAGTGAATACGGCGGGTAGATTTCCTTTAAACACTTTTTATTCCTTCTTTGTTTTTTATGTTTTCAATGAGCTATTTTGGACACGCTCC
>JAHFHK010000051.1 GCA_023246955.1 Candidatus Uhrbacteria bacterium | reverse complement strand
ACTATTTCTTGGATGAGATCTGTTGTTCTAGGTCCTTCATCTTCTCCTTAAGATCATGTACCTCTCTTTCGAGAGTGACTCTGTCGATATCCTGGGTAAGCATATCATTGCGTATGTCCGAGACCACACTTGTTGCAGCGAGGATGCCACAGAGGATCCACCCGAAGATGTCGGGGTTGCTCGGGGGAACCACATGGAGTTGATCCACAATGAATCGAGGGGCGGCGGGTGCCAAGAAAGCAAGCAGGAAAGAACCGACAAATAGTGTGCGCCACCCACTCTTGAGTTGAGAATAGAATTCTATCTTCTGGCGGTAGGGATTATTCTTCTCAGTGAGATATGCCACGAGAGCATCTTTGGTCTCTTGGTCTACATCCTGTTTAAACATTTCCAGAAATCTCCTTTTAAAGAACTATTGTAATATTACCCACTAGGCTATATCAGGAGAAGGCCTTTGTCAACCCCAGCAAAACGCGCTAGGATACAACCAGCATATATAACCCGTATTTCCCCTATGTACACAAAGCACACCCTCTCAAACGGCCTCCGTGTTATCCTCTCCCCTCAGCACGATACGAAGTCAGTAACCCTTCTCGTCCTCTATGGCGTGGGGTCTCGCTATGAAAAAAAGCGCGTCAACGGGATCTCTCACGTCGTAGAGCACATGATGTTCAAAGGTACGCCAAAACGCCCCAATACCCTCGCGATCTCAAAGGAACTCGATGCAGTGGGTGCGGAGTATAACGCATTCACCGGCAAAGACTACACCGGATACTATATCAAAATCGAAGCATCGCATCTCCCAATGGCAATGGATATGCTCTCGGATATGCTCCTCAATTCAAAATACGACGCAAAAGAACTCGAGCGCGAGAAAAAGGTGATTTGCGAGGAGATTCACATGTACAAGGATAACCCTTTGATGCATATCGATACATTGCTCGAAATGGAACTTTTCAAGGGTTCAAGCCTCGGATGGGACATCGCAGGGGATGATGCTTCGGTGACGGGGATGTCTCGTGAAGACCTTGTCGCATACCGCGGGCAGTTCTATGTTCCCGATAACGCATGTGTGGGGCTTGCAGGAAACTATGATCCAGAAATTCTCACCGCAGTCGAAAAGCACTTTGGCGAAGCGGTATGGAAAAAGGGCGGCAAGGTAACCCCATTCAAAAAACACGTATACGACGTTCAGAAAAAACCAAAGGTGGTAGTAGAATTCAAAGACAGCGAGCAGGTGCAATGCGCCCTCGGATTTCCTGCGTATGAGTACACCCACAAAGACGCACCCGCGCTCACCCTCCTTGCGACAATTCTCGGGGGTACGATGAGCTCACGCCTTTTTATCCAGGTACGTGAACGACTCGGCCTCGCATACACCATTCGTGCCTCGGTACAGAACTATCAGGATACTGGTATGGTCATGATCCAATCAGGACTCGACAAGACACGCATTCAAAAAGCAATCACCGTCATCCTGAAAGAACTCGAGACCATGAAAGAAAAGGGAGTAACAGAGGGGGAGCTCTCCCGTGCAAAAGATCATCTCAAAGGAAAGCTCGCATTGCGCCTCGAAGATTCAGAGGCGGTCGTGAGCTGGTACCTCAATCAAGAGATCCTCACCGACGAGACACTCACCCCAGAACAAAAGATGGACACTATCTACGCAGTAACTTCTGCAGATATCAAACGCGTTGCAAAAGACGTTTTCAAGAAATCAAAAATGACCGTAGCGGTGATCGGCCCCTTCAAGGACAAATCAGTCATCGAAAAGATGGTGAAGTAAACCCGCACCATTGACGCAGAAAAGGGAATACAGAAAACAGACCGATAGCACGGTCTGTTTTCTAGCTATAGGACATCAAAGACCTACATCAAATCATTCAACAGATCTCGCCCCGTCATTTCAGGTGGTGGAGTAATGCCTAACAGTGTACACATCGTCGGTGCCACGTCCGCCAAAATTCCGATCTCATTGATCTGCATCATAAGCATCTCGACCTCCTCGGGCGCTTTTTCTCGCCTACGGGATTCATCGATGAGCATTAACGGCACAACGCTCGTGGAGTGTTCTTTATCCACCGCACCCGTCATAGGGTCGACGACTCCTTCTGCATTCCCATGATCAGCAGTGATGAGTGTGACACCACCCACGGCAAAGTTTGCAGCAACGACCTTACCAACACATTCGTCGACCGCTTCGATACCTTTGATAGTAGCCTCAAGATTGCCGGTATGACCAACCATATCGCAATTCGCAAAGTTCACGAGACAGAAATCATATTTCTTGGATTCGATCGCCGCGACCAGCTTGTCGGCTACTTCATACGCACTCATCTCCGGCTTCAGATCATACGTCTTCACGCGCGGAGAGGGGACCAGCGTCCGATCCTCACCATTATACTGCGTCTCCTCCCCACCATTAAAAAAATACGTAACGTGCGCATACTTTTCCGTCTCTGCGATGCGTAATTGCTTCATGCCTTTATCGGCGATGACTTTCCCGAATGGTACCTTGATATGCTCAGGCGCGAATGCAACGTCGGCAGGGAGGCCCGCCTCGTACTCCGTCATGGTCACAAAACAAAGATTAGCAAGTCGAGGTCCTCGTTCAAATTCCTTAAAATCTTCCACAGCGATACTTTGCGCAATCTGTCGAGCACGATCGGGGCGAAAGTTAAAAAAGATCACCGCGTCGTTATCTTTCACTATCGCGACTGGTGCACCCTTCTTGTCGACAATACAAACCGGCTCAAGCATTTCATCGTCAAGATTCTTCGCGTACGCAGCCTCAAGTGCTTCACGGGCAGAAGTGAAGGGAGCACCAGTGCCTTTCGTGATGAGGTCGTAGCCTTTTTGCGTACGATCCCAGGCAGTATTCCTATCCATTGAATAGTACCGTCCGCAGAGAGAGGCAATAGTGCCCGTCTTGTATTCTTTTATCGCGCTCTCGAGATCAGCGAGATATTCGGAGCCGGTCGCGCGAGGAGGGGAATCGCGTCCATCGGTGATGAGGTGCAGGAATACTGATTTGATTTTCTGTTGCTTTGCAAACTTCAACAGCGCCTTGCAATGATCGATATGTCCATGAACCCCTCCAGGACTTGCGATACCGAGGATATGCAAGGAAGAACCATTAGTTTTGACATGCTCGGCAGCTTTGAGGAATGCAGGATTATCAAAAAAAGTCCCGTTATCGATCGAAAGAGATACGCGCGGAAGGTTTTGATACAACACCATACCAGCACCGAGATTAAGGTGACCTACCTCGGAATTACCGACTTCACCCCAAGGCAAGCCCACCGAAAGGCCCGAAGCAGAGAGGACGCCATATGGATATTGCGCGACATAGCTATCAAGATTCGGCTTTTTTGCCATGGCGATAGGATTGTTTTCAGGGTTAGGGCTAATGCCGTACCCATCCATAACAATAAGGACGACAGGTTGTTTCATTGGTTTCATAAGGAAAAATAGATCCCTACTATACTACCATTCAGCGAGGGTCTTGACAAAAAAGGAAAGGTATGCTATTATGTTTTCATCGTTGAGAAAGGAGTACTTGCCAGTGAGAGACCCCACTTTTTGGAACCCCACCCAGAGAGTACTGACCGCGGGTCCCCAGGACCCGCAACCCAAGCCCTACCCGCGCCATCATGTAGAAGCCATCATTTGAACCGCAGCCGGCCCAGGCAAAAATACCATAGGAGGTAAAGGATGAATAGCCAAAGCCGAATTCGAGCCTCCCCTAGAGGCTAAAAAACACACTGCTGCGTCAGAAAAAAAATAAAACAGGAGGTAGAATGATATGCGCAGATATAGAACAGGATTTTTGTAGCGACGCAATAAGTCGCGAAGAGAAGCCAACAGAGAATAAAAGCCAAAACCGCCAAAGCAACAAAATGCTGGCGGTTTTTCATTTATCGCGTTTTCCTATTTAAAAAAGCCCTCACCGAAAATGAGAGCCCTTTTAATACCGCGGGAGGGAATCGAACCCTCATGACCATTACAGCCGAGGGATTTTGAGTCCCTTGCGTCTACCAATTCCGCCACCGCGGCGTATACACGAAGTGCGTTCATACTATATCGACCATTTACGGGGTTGTCAACGACAAAGTTCACCAACAAAAAAAGACGCACTCGAGCATCCCGATATGCGTCTTTTGTATTTCTAGGCTTCCTCCTCTTCGTCGCTGCCTGCTTCCTCATCCGCATCGTCCATATCGTCATCATCAGCATCCTCATCCGCATCGTCGTCGCCAACGATTTGCATACCATCCATCTCTTCTTCTTCCATGTCCTTGTCCATCATTGTGTCGTCCATAGACTCAAATGATTATGAATAAATAGTCGGAGATTCTCATGAAATAAAATCTCTACCGGCACAGCATACCGTACCGAAAAAATGCGTGCAAGGGGGGGAGGTGTGGATAGCCTCTTGCGCCTTTGTATTCCGTGTGATAGTATACCCGATGCCCACATATCGCGGGGTGGAGCAGTCTGGCAGCTCGTCGGGCTCAAGTAATTGCGAAATGTTCCAAATAGAAAGCGTCAACGAAAACCAAAGTCTGCAAACTTTCGTGACGCATGGAACCTTATTTTCGAATGGGCCGCACAGCGCGCAAGCGTCGTGTAAGTACCTGTCAAATTCGGGGAAGCCTCTTGCAGTGGTAATCCCGAGCCAAGCCCTATTTTAGGGAAGGTGTAGAGACTTAATGGCAGGCACCCAGAAATGGGTGAAGAGAAAGTCCAGACCACAAAGTATTATATACGCAGTGAAAACTGTAGTGGTATGCATAACCCGAAGGTCGTAGGTTCAAATCCTGCCCCCGCTATGGGCGAAAACAGAGGTTAACGCCTCTGTTTTTGTATACGCTATAAAGCGAATTGCTTTTCAATAAAACTATAGAGAAACGGGCAAAAACGCATTGTTGCCCACCGGTTGCCCAAAATTTGTAATTTCACTGTTGTTAACCTCATCGAGAGTGTCTATTGCCTGCCTCAATGCCGACGGCGCGAGATGAGCATAGCGCATAGTCGTGACAATATCCGAGTGGCCAAGGAGTTCTTGCACTGCCTTCAATGATGCGCCATTTGCGACGAGCTGAGAGGCGAACGTATGGCGGAATGTATGCCAGCCTACCTTACGCATCTCTGCCGTCTTACAAAGCCTTGTAAGCGCTTCCTGTGGCGTTTTGCGATTCTGAGGCCTCGTACCGTTAAGAGAGAAGACCCATCCTGTTTTTGGCTGCTCCCAAAGGTCGAGGATTTTACAGAGATCACTCGTAAGGGGGATGTATCGAGCGCGATTACTTTTTGGCGAACCAATAATGCCCCGAACAATAGATCGCCGTACCGTTACCATTCTTGTCCGCAGATTAATGTCATTCCAATCCAGTCCCATAAGCTCGCCAAGCCGCAAGCCAGTCTTTAGGGCGAACAAAATCATGGTATGCCAGAAGGGATCATTTACCGACTTGAGAAGATGGGACGATTCGGTCGGACTCAAGAAGTCAAAACGTTGTGGTGGCACCTTCAGAAGCTTAATTTTGGGCACCTTGGGTAGGTCGAGCCATTCCTGCGCAACATGAAGGCATTTTCCGAGCATAGCAAGCATGTTATTGATTGTTTTAGGCGCGAGACCAACCTGAAGCTTGGCTGATTTGAATTCCTCGATCTGCTGTACAGTAATGTGCGATAGGCATAGATGACCAAACCAGGGGAGTAGATGACGCTTGAGCGCTAGCCGTTTATTGCGTTGCTCTGAGGGTTTATTATTGTTGCATACGTAGGTCTCGTACCATTGCTGAGAGAAGACGGCGAATGTTGGGAGTACAATATTTTGCTGAATAATTGGCTCTCCTTTTGCCAGTCGCTGTCGCAACAACCCTTCGTATGCTTGAGCTCCTATTTTGCTATTCTCTGGGCTTCGTATGCGGTGTCGCTTTCGTTCATTACGGAAGTCGACCCACCACGAGCCATGTATTTTTCGTGCACTCATATTTCATTTCCATTCTGACGCAGATTCAACACGATTGCCCGCTAAATATCT
>JAHFHK010000050.1 GCA_023246955.1 Candidatus Uhrbacteria bacterium | reverse complement strand
TGATGAAAATGAATACGGGGATATACCAGATGCCTATACTCAGATCCGCAAAGAATGGGATATGGAGTACGTCCCAGTCGAGCTTGAAGTAAAACCACAGTGCACCCACGAGGGCAATGAGCGTATAAAGCACCACGCGATGACGCATGCGCAATCCCCCGCCGAATGGACCAATCTTTTTGACATTTAATACGTCATCGACTGCCCCCACGATTGCTGCCATTACGAGCGCTCCTAGTGGAAGCCATACCTGGGAACGACTCAAGAAATTCAAGTTTCTGAAAAATTCATTAGGAATCGCTACTGCGAGGTATGCGCACAGAAGTGCGACACCCAGCACCGTTACCCATATCAACATCCCCCCCATCGTCGGGGTGCCTGCCTTGTTCGCGTGCATTTTTGAAAAAATAGGAGCAGCCTTTTCATCCCTGATCTGTTTGCCGAGACGATATCGATTGAGGATTCTGATGAGGGTTGGCGTCCATAGCCAGGCTACCACAAAAGAAAATGTCGTAAGAATCGCGAGTTTGAAAATATAAAAATTCACCATAGAAGGAGTGCTATCGTAAGCTAGAAAATATTTACCTGAATCGCAAAGTACAAGGCGGCGATTGCGATGATCTGACTTATGACCGCGGCCGTTGCCAAGAGGCGCTGCATACTCTCATCCTGTGCTGTCCCCCATCGCGACAATCCGTAATCCGCCAAAAGCACTATGAGGGCTATCACTGGATAGGCAAAGATATAGTACCAGTTCGCGTAGTAATCGATACCAAAGATGACTTTGTAGTGAAGGGGGATAAAATCCTTACCGGGCTGGTAGACGATCGCCCAGTTCCCGGCAAGAAGCGCCCAAATCCCGATATTGCCCAACAAGGCTGCCCCCATGAGCATTCGCCATGCTTTGTCTCTGAGGAATAATGTCTGCGAAGCATCTGATAATGCGGTTTTCATACCCGTATAGCCTATCATTTTTTGCCGCCTGAGGCAATCCTGGGGGTCAAAAGTGCTTTATTTATAGCCTTCATGGAGTTCCCTCTTGCAAAAAGAGCGGGTCTATGCTAACGTACCAGGTATTCACCCCTTATTTACCTGTGACTCTCATATCCTGATATGGCACATAAAAAAGCGGGAGGAAGTACCGCCTGGGGACGCGATTCTCAATCAAAACGTCTTGGTGTCAAGCTTTTTGGAGGCGAATTCGCAAAGAAGGGAAGCATTCTCGTGCGTCAGCGCGGCACTCATTATCGTCCAGGGATCAATGTATTCCAGGGCGGTGACGATACCCTTCACTCCTATATCGATGGATTCGTACAGTTCACCCGTCGTAAGCTTCGACGCTTTGATGGCACACTCGTCGCCCGATCTATCGTAAACGTCCTCCCCACAAAAACGAAGTAATCAAAAAACCACGCGATATGCGTGGTTTTTTGATATTTGAGAAAAATATATCTCGTTATTTCAGTCGTCGACAGATTGTCGACGACTGAATAGCCGATATTTTCAGCTGTAAACAAACTGTTAACTACTCAAGATTCATTGAATTTCTCTATTTTTTCGTGCCTGTCGTAGATTCCACTTTCTTCTCCTCGCCTGTGACGAGGCTCATGGCTTTGTCGAGCTGCGGGTCTTTTTTCTTTTCGATGTCATCTGGTGTTATACCTACCTCAACATCGGGCTTGATTCCCTCTTCGTTGATGGAGCGACCGAGTGGGGTGAGCCAATGTGCGATGGTGAGCTTGATGGCTGATCCATCTTTGAGCTGCTGAAGATCCTGTACCGATCCCTTGCCGAAGGTCTTCTTTCCTACGAGTGTTGCCTTGCCATAGTCCTGTAATGCACCGGAAAGAATTTCTGAGGCTGAGGCCGATCCCCCATCGACGAGTATAATCGTCTTCATATCTTTGAGGATTGGTTTTGATGTGCCGCTATACGGATCGCGTTTACCATCTCCGTATTCTTCGATCACGACCGTCTTTCCATCAACCCAGTACCCCGAAACCTGCACCGCAGTATCTAAGAATCCTCCTGGGTTGTTACGTAGGTCAATGATGAGCCCCTTTGGATTCTTTGGAAGAAGTTCTCGTACTGCTTGTCCGAACTTTCCTTCGGTGTCCTTTGCGAAGCTGGTGATCTTGATATATGCTACGTCGTCCTTTTTCATCTCCCACTTTACTGAGTCTACTGCGATCGTGTTGCGCGTGATAGTTAGGTCGCGTGCTTCTTTTTCACCATCGCGAAAGATCTTTAACACGACGTCGGTTCCTTTTTTGCCACGAATGAGACTCACTGCGTATTCGAGTGAGAACGTCGAAGTATTCTTTTTATCAATCGCGAGAATCTTGTCTCCTGCGCGCAAGCCTGCTTTTTCTGCCGGAGTACCTGGGAGAGGGGCAATGACTACGAGCTGTCCTGATTTGAAGCCGATCTCTGCGCCGATTCCTTCGAATTCCCCACTGAGGTCGTCATTGAATTCTTTTGCGGTATCAGGATCGAGAAACACTGAGTACGGGTCATGGAGTGAGCTCACTATCCCCGCGAGGGCTCCATAGAAGAGCTTTGTGTCAGGGGTGTCTTTTTTGATATAGTCTTTCTTTGCGCGATTCCATACGTCCCAGAACATCATGAAGTCAACGTCCTTTGTAAGATATTTTGGCAGTGGACGATCGGTGTTCGTGAGGGTACCCCCCTCCTCTTTGTTCACGGTGATACTTTGGGTATTCCCATCCCGTGCGCCTCGCGCTTTTTCTGCGTACATTCCTCCTGCAAAGCTTGCTGCAACGGCGAATATGACAATGTAGGTCGTTAGGCGTTGGAACATCGGCGTTTTGCCTGTCGTTGATGGTTGTTGCGCGTCCTGTTGTTGGCTCACGGTCTCCATAGTGCGTATGGTCAAGAAAAAAGTGTTTTTATCATCGTTTTGATACTCAAGAATGGTAGCAGGGGTAGGCAGGAAAGGCAATGTTTGTGGGGTACCGTCCCTCATGGGATACAAAGTATCAAAAAACAAAAGACCCAAGGATCAATTCATATTCTGCATTCGTACAGAGATGAATATAATCCAAGGGTCGAAATTACAGGACTTGCGGGAGACGCGGGAACCGGAAGTTGTCATGCCACTCACAGTCGAGCTCGTCGAAGTTGAGGCGGCAGCCGCTCGCGATCGGGTGGGGATACGCGACGCACAGGTCGCCATCGATCTTGACCACCGTTTCAGTGAAGTTGACCAAATACGGATGCCATTCTTTGGGAATTTCTTCCCATTTCCGTTGACACACGATCGCGTCACGGAGACCGAAAAGAGATCCTTGTTCCTTTGCGCGGGCGCAGAGGAGCTCACCTACGACGTAGTCTTCGTTCTCTTTGTGGACTTTGAGCGGTTCGCGCTCAAAGTCCCGAGGAGAACTGATGCGGGGTGCATCGCCGAGACCTGATACGATCTCCACGGAATCAAAGCTGTACTGCTCCTTGATCCAGGCCTCCAAGAACTCTTTGGTTTGAAGTTCGAGCGGAGTCTCTGCTGTGACGGCATCATCTATCGCTTTGCCGTTTCCTAGCGAGGCTAGGGCTTGTTTCAGGGAGTCGGGCGCGTATGTGTTGAGCGTTGCGAGTATAGCAAGCCCATCAACGCCTTTTTCCCGTAATTGGTCCAGTGTGGTTACCAGCTCAGAGAGCTGGCTATAAGATGTTTCCATTTTTTATTCTCCTTCTAAAAGAACGTATTTGCTTGCAAGTATAGCACTTTTGCCCCTATTTGTCAATAGAGTGTATCCCGCCGCCGAATGCTCTTAGATGGCCATCTTTCCTTATATTTAAAGGAAAATAAGGCCAAAAGAAAAAGAGCTTGATGATTCAAGCTCTGGTATTGCTGTCCCGTTCGTGTCGGGCTATAGGGTTTTTATTGCCTCGCCCTTTTCGTTGAAGTACTCTTCTTTGTAGAACTTTCCGAGACCTTGGTCAAAGGGGAATTCTGTATCGTTATCGATATCGATTATCTTACCCAGACAGTTTCCTTCGACTATGAATTGGTAGTGGCTGATGGTGAATTTGAACGATCGGCTCGGTAGTACGACTTTGCCTCCCTGCGTATATGCCGGCTCAATGTGCGAGTATGGGACTCGCAGTGAAACATGCCCGAGTGTATCGGTGTAGTAAAACCGTACCGACGTTTCTTTGTCGGAAGTGGTGAATGAAGTTTTGGCGAGGGTGGTTACCTCTCCTCTACGTTTTGATTCGTTTGGAAGGGAGAGGATGATCTTCGCGGTCTCCCATCCACGATGTCGATATGGAATACTCACCAACGCCTCGCTTGCGGTGATGTACGTCCGTTTTATCCCTGGCGGCGCTTCTTTGCGAAGCTTCACATATTGCTGGTACATCTTTTCGGACGATGAATGTTCGATGTGGGAGTTCATCTTTTTGTGTATCTTGGGCATTACATATATTGTCCCTATTACGGCCAAGACCATTGCCGTTCCGATTATGCCGTACGTCCATCGATTCACGAATCTTCTCTCGGCCTCTTCATTGTCAATGTCCATTTTTCCGTCTATCCTCCACTGTTATTTGCTCAGAATGTACCGTATTGAGGAGGGGGTGTCAAGGGAGTTATCGTAGAAAGCAGTATGCATTTTCTGTATATTGCAAATTCGGATCACCTACCCCTGCCTCATGATATCGGCTCCCAGGGCGGAGAGACGCTCTTCGATGCGTTCGTAGCCGCGATCGATGATTTGGGCGTCGTGGATGATACTCTCCCCTGATGCGATGAGTGCGGCGATGACCAGTGCCGCTCCTGCACGTAGGTCGAGAGAATGGATTTCTTTTCCGTAGAGCGGCGTGGGGCCAGAGATCATGACACGATGGGGGTCGAGGACGGATGCATCTGCTCCCATTTTTTTGAGTTCTTGGATATAGCCGAGGCGTCCTTCGAACATGGTCTCATGAATCATCGTCGCCCCTTGTGTCTGTGTCGCCAAAACTCCAAACAATGATTGCATGTCCGTGGGAATCCCTGGATAGGCGCGTGTCTCCATGCGGATGGCTTGGAGCGCAGATGATGGGAGTGTGCGGATATATCCATCCCCTACTTCGTATTGCGCCCCCATGGCGGAGAGTGTTTCGAGTACCACTTCCATGTGTTCTGCGCGAGCGCCTTGTATGGTGATTTCGCTATGCGTTGCAAACCCTAGTATCAAAAATGTTCCCGCCTCGATGGTGTCGGGAATGATGGTGTAGTCGGCTCCTTGGAGTCGGCGACCTCCATCGATTGTAAGTGTTGTCGTCCCGATACCCTCTATATGCGCTCCCATGGCAACGAGCAGGTGGCATATGTCCTGTACGTGTGGCTCCATCGCTGCGTACATGATCTGTGTTCTTCCTGCTGCTGCCGTTGCGGCCATGATGATATTTTCTGTACCCGTTACCGACGCTTCCCTTTGAACAATATGCGCCCCCCGCAGTGCGCTGCGTTGCGCGGTGATTCCTTCTTCTGATCGCGTGATCTGCGCGCCAAGTTTTTGAAGACCTATCAGATGTGCATCGAGGGGGCGATTGCCGATGATGCAGCCTCCTGGTTCTGCGAGAGTGACCGTCTCCCATCGGGTGAGAAGCGGTCCGAGGAAGAGGATAGATGAGCGGAGACGTTTCACTTGTTTTTGATCGAGTTTCTCGATATCTACGCCCTTGTTCTCGATGCACACACTATTGTCGCCTACCCACTCGGCTTTTCCTCCCATGCTGCGTATAATAGAAAGCATCGCCTCTACGTCGGCGATGCGGGGTATGTTTTGCAATGTGCATGGCTCGTCGGTGAGGAGCGTTGCGGCAATGGCGGGCGTGGCGGCATTTTTCATCCCTCCTACCGTGATGGTTCCTGCGAGACGTTTTCCGCCACGGATAATGAACTTCATAGCGTTTCTCCGGCGATGGATTCGACAATCGATGTGAGCTCCTCAGGGGAATAGAATTCGATGATAATTTTTCCTGCGTCGCCTTTTTTCTCGATGCGTACTTTGGTTCCGAGAACCTGTCGCAGTGATGTTTCTTTTGCATCGAGGAGTGGATCGCGCATGGTTGCTCGTACAAATGGGCGTACAAATGATTTCCGTACTTGCTGCGTCAGTGACTGTACCGACATTGAGTCATTCAGAAGACTCGCAAGGGTACGAAGCTGGTCATCGTGGCTCGGAAGTGAAAGGAGGACCTTGCCATGTCCCTCGCTGATCTTCCCCTCGCGCATGGCCTGCTGCACCTCAGGGTGGAGCTTCAAGAGAC
>JAHFHK010000013.1 GCA_023246955.1 Candidatus Uhrbacteria bacterium | reverse complement strand
GCCTCCTTTGGTTTCGAATACGGTTGTTGCATCCTTGCCGCAGTTAGGGATGATGGCTCCTGGAGAACCAGGGTGTCCCTGAAGCATCGGGCTCACTGCGTATACCTTTCCTTCAATTGCGAGCCAGCAGTCTTTCTCGTTGTTATGCTTTGCTACTTCATCCATCGTGATCATGTGCGATGAGAGGTCAGTGGGTGCGGGCGCCATACTTGTAGGCATTCCTGCTGGTACTTCGGTGGGGGTTTCTGCTTCTTCTTGGTTTGAGGGATTTTCATTTGCTTCGTTCCCCTCATTCTTGTCTGATTGAGTCGTTGATTGTGCGGGATTTTTTGATTGTTGCATGTAGACGAATCCGCCGATTCCTACTACTGCAATGACGGCAATGATGATACCGATAGTCACTGATTGCTTCATACCTTTGATAGTGAAAAATCTTCGATAATAAACGATGAGGAGGGGATATTTTTTGCGACGCTCTGCTCTTTGAGCATCTTCATCATACCGGGAGGGCCACATACGAGCAATGATGCGCCCTCGAGAGAACCGCTTACACGTTCTACTGCATCGAGTGAGAAGTTCCCGTCTTTATCTGAACAATAGGCGTGGAGGGTTACCGTGCCGGCTGTTTTGACTGCAAGGGCTTCTAGCTCTTCTCGATACATTAACTCTGCTGCAGTCTTCGCGCAGTAGTATATATGAATACGACGCGTGGGGTCGTTTTGGTGCACGAGATCGGGAAGCATTCCTAAAAATGGGGTAATACCGATACCGCCAGCGATCCAAATCTGCTTCTCACCTCCACGAGTGTAGTTAAATGCGCCCCATGGTCCTTCGATGCGTGCTTCTGTGCCTACGGGAACGGTGTCGACGAGAGCGGAATAGTCGCCGAGGTTTTTGATACAAAAACGAATTTCAGCATCTTGTGCACTTGAAGCTATGGTATATGGGTGTGGTTCACCGAGCTGTCCGTGAAGTTTGAAACGCAAGAATACAAATTGTCCTCCCCGAAACTGCATTGGCTTTCCTAGGGGCTTCAGATACACTTCTGTGATCATCTCTCCTTTTTTCTCGATGCGTGAAACGATGTATCGGTGTTCTGAAAGTTTGTAGAGGCGAAAGACGCTTCGCCAAAGAAACATGAGTATCCCTATAGTTGCCGACATCATCAAATATCTCACGAGCCATGGATGGGATGCGATCTCTCCTTGGATGAAAAATGCGTGGAGGGCACCGAAGAAAAATGCGAGCCCCAGGAATTTATGCGTCCAGCGCCATGTTTCATGTTTCATTCGTCCATAGAACGTGAGACCCAGGAGCACTACCATCATGAATAGTGCGATCTTGCCGTATAGTACTTCGCGGTTCGAAAGATCGATAAGGAATTGCCATGCATATAACGGAGAAAAGGCGAAGAATTGAAATGCGGTGAAGAGCGGATGAAAAAGGAGGCACAAGAACGCAACCCCTCCTACAATATGGTGAATGCGATAGAGGCGATCGAGGCTCCCGAAGAATTTTTCGAGGAATTTTGGTCGGCCGCTCAGGATGAGGTTGATTGCAAAGAGCATGAATCCTGCGATGCCCAGGCCTTTGCCGACGGTACCCAACGCCGTCCATATATCATAAAAACGTCCCGCGAGTGGTAGTGAAAAGAACCACCACAGTACCGGTATCGCGGTGAGGAGAACTATTGCGTAGATTCCTGAGTTTCGTAGCTTTATCATAGTGCTATTACGGTATCATATATTGTCTTCCCTGTCACGAGGGGTGGTGAAATAAAAAAGTACTGCGATATTTCACGCAGTACAAAGGGATACATTCAAAGGGTCTATCGAATTAAAACACCTAAAACGGGATAATTAACTTTCGAGTATAGCGGCATAATAAGTGGGACCGAAAGCGTCGCCGAGATATATACATAGCCCATCCCATTTGCCACCGTGGCTATTCAGAGCAAACACAAGCAAGTCACCTTTATAGTCCGGGTCGTAATCCTCGTCACCCTCTTCTGCCTCGCCTATGTCTCGATAGGTAGTGCCCCAGAAAACGATCTGCCTCGCATTTCCATTTTCATCTTTTTCCCAGCTATCTGGTATCAATTGCGGGTACTTCAAGAGGTGATTATAGAGATTCATATTAAGGATCGACTTTTCTAGAAGCTCTTTGTGAACCTCGTCGCCGTTAGTCGACAAACCATCTTTCTGCTTCTGTGTAAGCAAGAGGTCTATTTTCGTTCCATTGACCAACAGATCGTCTCCAGATAGCTCGAGCCTTACAATCCCGCCCTTTCGATGCTCTTCAACCACGGCAGTCTCGATTAATTCAGGATCGACATCAAGGTCAACTAAGCAGAAATAATCTGGTCTTGCTATCTTAACCTCACCTCTTTTTACCTCCAGCAAGTCAGTTAAAAGTTTTTCATCGTCAACAAGATCAGTGAAATCTTTAACTTCCCATCCCGCTCTCATTGCCATTAATGCAAATTCGTGCGCGAGCTCGAGGCTTATCTTTTCTTTAATCATTACCAACACCGTCGCTTTCTTTTATTTAATGTACGAATTTGAATGCAGTGTAGCAACTTTTCTCTTATTTGTCAAGAGACGATATACTGTATGTATGCATAGGTATTGGTGGCACTATTCTCTGATTGTATTCGCTCTGCTCGGGAGCGGGTGCGCTTTTTTGTTTTGGATGCTTGATTTGTCGCTGTGGTCTGAGTATGTGAGTGTTATTGTTCTCGTCGGTGGTGGCTTGCCGCTTGCGTTTCGTATTCTTTCTTCTCTTCGCAAAGGTCTCGTGAACGTTGATATTATTGCTATTGTTGCTATTGTGGGGGCGCTGTATCTCCATGAGTATGTTGCGGGAGCGATCATCGTCCTCATGTTGTCTGGGGGAGAGGCACTCGAGACATTCGCACGGGCACGGGCAAAGCGAGCGCTGCAGCTCCTCCTCGATGCCAGCCCAAAGACTGCGCATGTCCTCAAAGGAACAAAGAATATCCGTAATGTCCCTCTCGCATCGGTCGCGATCAATGATACGATCGTCATCAAGCAAGGCGAGATGGTGCCTATTGACTGCGTTCTGCTTCGCGGGCTCACGCACGTCGATCAATCCAATCTCACGGGAGAATCTCTTCCTTCAGAAAAAACTGCGGGCGATACACTGCTCTCGGGAAGCATCAATCTCACGACGCTCATTCATGCTCGCGTTATCCGTAGTGCAAAAGATAGCGCCTTCTCGCAAATCGTGTCACTCATCGCGAGCGCGGAGAATAATAAGGCACGCACGGAGACGATCGCAAATACCTACGGGGCGCTTTTTACTCCTTTTGTTCTCGTCTTCGCTGGAGCGGTGTTTTTCATAACGCGTGATATACATACCACGTATGCAGTATTTGTCGTTGCCACTCCTTGCCCTCTCTTGATCGCTACTCCCGTCGCTATGATTTCGGCGATTGCGCGCGCTGCGACTATGGGGGTGATCGTCAAAAATGGCACCGCCATCGAAACACTCGCCTCGGTCACTGCGCTCGTGTTTGATAAGACGGGGACATTAACGGAAGGAAAGCCTCAGGTCACCGATGTTCATACCTTCTCCTCATCCCATACTGCGCCCGATATTATCGGTATTGCAGGTGCGCTCAGTCAGTACTCGTCGCATGTTTTTTCTGAAAGTATTGTGCATACGGCCTACGCTTCGCCTCTTCTTCGATCTCCGCTTACACATTTTGCCGAGGTTGCTGGACAAGGATTATCGGGGACTTTGAAGAATAAGGCGTATTTCCTCGGGAACGTTTCTTTTTTTGAGAATCAGAAGATCTCGCTCTCGCCAGCTGTACAACGATATATACAAAAATCCCTCGCAAAAGGGATATCGACGGTACTTATCGGTACCAAGAAGGAATGTATCGGTGTTCTCTTGATCGCAGATACTCTCCGCGCTGATGCATCTCAGCTCATATCGTCTCTTCGTGCACAGGGAATCGAGAAGCTCGTTGTTGCTACGGGAGACACGGAGGCAGTCGCGCAATCGATCGCAAAGCAGGTCGGCCTGCATGAGGTGTATGCTGACACGAGACCGGAACATAAGGCACATATCATCCAGCATCTTCAGAAGAGGGGCTATATCGTGGGTATGGTGGGCGATGGGCTCAACGATGCTCCTGCCATGTCGGTTGCCCATGTCGGGATCGCTATCGGTGCACGTGGATCATCGGTAACAGCCGAAAATGCTGATGCGGTGCTCGTTTCGCATGACATTCGCAAGGTGGGTGATGTCATCACTCTTTCGCGTGCGGCGCTTCGCATCGCACGTTTTGGTATTATCGGTGGGATGGGCGCGAGTGTCGTTGGTATGGTTGCTGCGAGCGTCGGCCTCCTTCCCCCCGTGTCAGGGGCGATCGCGCAAGAAGTGATTGACGTCGTTGTTATACTCAATGCGCTGAGGGTTTTGCGGATTCGGGTATAGGAAAATCTCAAAAAAAAGTCGCCCTGCTATGAGCGACTTTTTTATATTCTCGTTGTCTTGGCTTTCTATTCTCCTCGGAGGAGTCCTCCCCACTCGACGACGGTGAATCCATCGCGATGTGGTTTTGAGAATACTTGCGGGCGGATGCTGTAGGGCGCTTTCAATCCTTCGAAGTCGAGGAATACTCGTAGCATTGAGTCAGGCTTTGGGGAGATTGAGAGAGGCGCAATGCGATCCATGAGGCGCGTGTCGAACCATGTTAGGCGCACGAACGGATCGGCGGGCATGTGTCCCATCCAGAATTCGAGGAAGTCATTCTGTTCTTTGCTGTTCAGTCCGAGTTGCGTCATTTGTTTTCGTAGCGTTGGCTCTACGTCTGCGCGAGGAACGATCACCCCTTCATCGAGCATAGGGTACCACTTCCCTATTCCGTCCCAGTAGAGGTAGGGGTATTGTGTACCGTTGCTTTCGATAGTGCCATCGGGGTATGCGGTGACGTTCCAGCCGCCGTTGTATTCTGGTTCAGATTTGCGGATTGTTGCATCGACGGAGACGGAGACGTTGGTCTTTTCTTTGGGATAGAGATAGATTACTGGCTTACCGCACTCGGCTTGGGGGCCGTAGTTTTGGTTAGAAAGTAATACCGAACGCCCAATTGTATCCTGGAATAGCACGAGCCCATGTTTGTCATTGAACTCTTTGATCGACATCTTTGCTACGCCATTATCTCCCGACTTCGCTGCTGATCGGCTATAAAAGAATTTTAGCGTTGCGTTATTCAAATCTTTGAAGGCGTAGATCGTTTCTCCTGTTGATGCTTTTCCTACCACCGTCAATTCGTTGTCTGTGGGATTCGTACTGAGTACTGCCCGCGCATCGGGACTCCCACAACTCCCTACTCCATCAGTGCGATATGCTTCGGTGTATTTTGATCCATTCGTCCAGACTACGGAAAGGCTTCCGTCATCTTTTATGAAGGGAGTTTTGATTCCATAGTAGGTTTTTATAAATCCAGGAAGTTCGAGTGTCAACTGCTGAAGGCTATACTTTCCGCCTGGTTCTTCTGCATAGTTTTCTGTATAGAGGGTTCCGCCGGCGTCCAAATCTTGGAGTTTTGTCCTCGTGATATTTGTATTCTCCTCAACACTTAATTCTCCTTCGGGTTTCCCTGATAACAGTAATGCAACCCCTTTGTACACAATCGAGGGAGGAAATGCGGTTCTTGAGAGTTCTGTTGTTGTGTCTGTTGCTACCCCTGGCATTAGCGCAAGATCATTCTGTGCAACACTCGTAGGATCGGTGCTATCCCATGCTGATACCGAGCCCTTTACTATATATGTGTATTTTTCTCCTGATTTTATAAAAAAACCATATGGCTGATAGCCTGGGCCCAGGGCACCTGGTGTTCCGATGATGATATCGCCTTTTTCTGAGGTTCCTACACGATAGTACGTGTTTTCTGGGGTACTGCTCGCTTCGGTTTTCAAGATATTAAGATCCCCGAGCTTTTCCGGAGTTTTTAGCCAATTCACTGCGAGGGGGGCAGTATTATTGGCGGGGACTAGCTCTATAGGCGCGATATTTGATGGTGTTGGTGATTCTGGTGAGGTTGCCACTATCGGTGCTTGGGCTTGTTTTACGAAGTAGGGCGATGCGAAATACACGAGTGCGCCACCTCCACATACTCCTACGATGAGCGCTAGCACTACCCATGTGGTTACCAACGATCGTTTTGGGACGGATGGCATGTCCATGATTGTTTCGTTCATATTGGGGGGGTTATTGCAGGTGAATCCACTAAAAATGGGGGCTATTGCCTTTCAGTATACGCTTCATTCGGGAAAAAGAGTACTTTTCCTTCGGGCTTTGTCTGTAATGCGCTTTGTGTCGGCGAGAAGAGCGTATCAAGGATCTCTTGTTTTCGCTTTCCAATCATCATCCGAGGGCGACCTTGCTGGATTTGCGTGGGGAACACTCCGATAGTCAGCCCTTCGTCGGTGAATCTTCCTGATACGAAGAGTCCCTCTTGGGTCTGCTGAGAGAATGCTTGATCGAATACAAAGTTTCCCAGTGAATAGAGGATGGGTTTTCCTTTGTAGCTTTCCATATCTTGGATGACGTGCGGATGTGCACCGATCACCGCATCCGCGCCTGCGTCGATCCAGCTATGCGCGAGTGCTTCCTGGTTTCCGTTGTGATGGGCGGCATATTCCGTTCCCCAGTGTGGAAATATGATCACGCGGGTGAGTGGATCTTTTTTATATTCTTGGATCTGTTTTGTGATATCTGGTTTCTCATACACCGCGTGCGCGCCGATGACGACGAGACGCATTCCCCCTCTTCCAGGAAAGATCCCGACGCGCGCGGTATCTTTTGTCGAAGGGCCTCCTATTGTGGTGATGGTATTTTTTGTTAGAAGCTCTCGTGTGTATGCGAGATCATGGGTGCCTCCGTTTGCGCTGTGATTATTCGCTGAGCTTACGGCATTGAGATGGAGGAACTGTAATGCTTTGAGGATAGTGGGGGAAAATCGAAACGTGAGATTGTCGGTCTGTATATTGTCGTTGATGGGGAGGTCGCTGATCACGCCTTCGAGATTCAGAATGCGTGCGTCTGATCCCCAAAAGCTTCGCTCACCCCAATCGGCGAAGATGCTTTCGAATCCTTTCTTTGCGTACGTGTGTGCGATCCATCGACCGAACATAGCGTCGGGGGCTATTGCGAAGGAGACCGATGGTTTTGGCGAAGGTGATTCTCCCGTCGTATAATATCCAAATACGTGGGTCGTTGTCGGACCATCAAGATCGTGGACGAGGACACCCGAATTTGTGTGATCGGCGAGGGTGAAATGGGGCGTGTCGTGGATTGTCGCCCAGTGTGCGAGGAACACTAATGCTGCGGGAGAGTCTACTTCGGCGGTATCGTACAGATATTTCTCATCACGCGTATTGAGGGCATCAATCGTTCCTTCGTCGTGCATTGCGGCGAGTGGTGCGGGTTGATAGTGGGAAAAATCTACTGATGCGATCACGAGGCATCTCGGGCACTGTTGTTCGAGGACGTCGGCGAGATGGGTGGTTTGTTCGCGTGACGTAGATTTTTTGAAAATGAGGGGGACGATGGTGCTTTGTGGAAAGTTTTTACGGATATCTCCGAGGATGAGGCGGATGCCATGCTCATTATTGAATGAGTTGGGTTCTAGGGATACGAGCTTTTGTTTTTTTAGAATATCGATGAATTCTGTGTCTGGGGCTATATCCCCTTCTGCGGTGGACCATTTTTGTGATGTTGTTTGAATGGCGGCGGTTCCTTGCTCGTAGTGATTCGGGGAGAGGAGGATTATAGTTTTTGGTTGGGCGATCGATGATGCTATCTCTGTGAAGAGTTTTGCGCGACGGTCGGCCACAATGTTATGATGGGGCACCACAAAGCCGGAGATGGTTTGGGTTTGGGCTTGTTTTTGCTCTAGAGCCGAGGCTGGGCTGGTGACTACAGGCAAGGGTCGCACCGCTGGCTGTATTTGTGCTCGCGTGTACCAAAAAATTCCGCCCCCTATTGCAATGAGGAGGAAAAAGATGCAATACCCTTGACAGAATGATGGTTTCATGGTATTATCGGCTCAACGTTTAACAATCAATCAATAGAACAAGAAGGAGAAAAATATGAAAGCAAAAGGATTGTTTCTTTTCCTTGGGATTATACTCTTGGGTGTCGTTATTACATCCGCTGCCGATGCCCTCGTCGGTATTGATCTTCATAAGCACTATGGCGACTTTGCGATAATGGTTCATGCATTGGCCTACACCGGCTGGGGTGCTGCCATAGCGCTAGGTAGTGCCTGGAAGCTACGCTAAGAATCACCTACTATTACGCCCCATTCGAAAATATCGAGTGGGGCGTCTTTTTTTGCTTTAGTACTCGTTCTCGCCCCCCATCGTTGCTCGGCGGTGTTTATTATATATGCCCTGCTTTTAGCTCGTTCGTATCTCGCTCAGCCATTCATTGAGCGCTTGCGTCCCTTTTCCATTCAGTTCTGCTGCTCTTCTCTGTGCATCTTCTAACTGCGGAGCATATTTTTCTAGCACAATCTTTTCCGCTTCGGCTCGACCAGGTGTATTCTTAAAAACAGTATCAATCTCTTCCATTATATCCTGGATTTCCTGCCTGATATCGAGTTCTTTGTTTGCCATCTCGCTATATCCGTCATATAGTGTTTTTTCTTTTTCGTCTTTTTCTTGGGTTGACCCCATCATTCCTCCGAATTGTTCACTCATATATACAGTTCTTTAGTTAATAAGGCTACGAGCTTCCCTATGCTTCTCTCATATTATTCGCTTGCATGTACTGTGTCAAAAAATATATAAAAGGATGCATGGAAAAGCCTCTGCAATGATGCAAGGGCTCTCTCCTGATTGAGGGCTAGTTCTGCGTCCCCCAGCGTTGGTCGGCGGCGGTTACGATTTCTGCGGCGTCTTTCATGGTTACTTGCTTCTTGAAGTTCGCTGGGTTGATGTCTGCACCGATTCCATTGAAGAATTTGGTTGCTTGACCTGCGTTATTGAAATCTACGCCCGGTTTTACTTTGTATGCACCTATTGCTGCTTTTATCGCATCCTGGATTGTCATCGCTCCCCTTCCTCCACCTACTGCGTTCTTGTCAATCGTCTTATTCAGAAGACTTGCAAACGCGTTCTTGTCCATCTTTTGATCGAGATTGATGTTACCGTTCTTGTCGGGAGCCACTGCGCCATCCTGACGAAGGTATTGCATTTCATCGAAGAGTGGATTGTTATCATCGATGTTTTTTGCAGGAATGAGTTTGTCATTGTACTTTTCTTTGTTTGATGCAGCGATACTCTTGGCGACCTGATCCTTGAGTGCCTGAACGTATCCATCGATTCCTTGCTGATCCTTGAGCTCCCCTGATTGAATCTTATCATTAAAGCTCGCAAACTGTTCCTGAAGGCTCGTCGCAATATCGGAGGTAAAGGTGTAGCCTTTTGCTTGCTGCGCGAGTGACACTGTCGTTGCGAGTGTGTCCTTGCTCATTCCCTTGATACCCTTCATCACCGCTATGGTCTTGTCGGCACTCTTTGATTCATCGAGGAGCCCGATTTTCCCTTCAAGGATCGCAGATCTATCTTCTTCTGGAAGCAATGGAATGACGTCGTTGATAATGCCATCTATGAGCCTTTTGTCACTCGATCGATACGCGAGTACCTTGTCCATCAGGTCGGGGCTCAGTGTTCCTAGGGTTGATTGTATATCAAACCCATGATCTTGCCCTCCTGCGGTAAGCAGGCCTCTGAGTCGATCGCTTTGCTCTGATGGAATGTTTGCTGCGCTCCCAGAAGCATCGCCTGCGAGCTGAAAAACTCCTTTCACTGCATCTGATTGCTCGCTGGAGAGTGTTACTCCTGAATCTTTGAGGAGATTTCCTAGCCGATTCAATGCCATAACTCCATCATCTAATGTTTTTCCGCCATTCATGGAATCGTTCGCGTCGTATAATGCCTGTGCAGCATCGATCTTGCCCTTTATGGTCGAGAGCAGCTCTTGCGCGCCGGCTATGTTACCTTTTTTTGCCTGCAGTTGACCCAGGGAGTTCTCTATACTGTTGTGCGCGTTATTCATAGCGGCAAGACCCTTGGCAAGAGCTTCTTTTGCCCTGCTATTCGCAACGGGGCGTATTGCTGCATCGACTTTTTCACGAACATTGAGATTTCTCGCCTGATCCATGTAGGTGAGAAATGTACCGCTGTCCCCTGCTGCGAGAGCGCTCTCTGCCTTCGCGATACAATCATCGAGCTGTACCGATAGACCTTCTAGCCCCGCAGTATCTGCGCCGAACTCTTTTGCCTTATCAATACTCAAGTGCAATCCCTTGGCCCCATCTTTACCTTGCTGCAGTATCGACTTCAGACGATCTTTGGGGAATGCCTTGTCTTTGAACGCGGTGAATGCCTGCTCCGGATTCATATCGCGCAATTCCTGAAGCTTTTGCATTGCTACGCCGGTATCCCCTGAGTCATTTGCGCTTTTTGCATCCGTATACAGTGATGCCATTCTGTCGTAGAGCTGCTGCATGTCATCGGGAATTGCGGTGCCTGATTTCTTCATCGTGTCCAGTGCTGATCCTGTACGATCTATCCCTTCGGAAACTTGGTCGAGAATAGCGGTGATCTGAGATGCAGAGAGTCCTGCGCCACTCAATAGGTCTGCTTGCGCCTGGCCGGTACCGTACTGCGCTTGCATTTTTTTCAAGAGCGCTGCAGCGTCAGATTTTTTTCCAGCCTTGATGAGCGAATCCGCTTGATCCAGTATTTTCTTCTGCGCGTTAATGTCGCCTTTTGCGGTGATAAGGTCACTCCCTTCGAGTTTTTGATCGATCTTTTTCAAAGAATCACCTAGTTTTCCACGAATATCTTTTATGAGGTCTGTCGATGCTCCCTGCTTATCTCGGAACGCACCGAATTGTTTGCTCAAAACATCCGGGTTCATCCCCTGCAGCTTTTGTGCGGCCCCCATATAGTCACCCGCCTGAAATAGCTGTACCGCTTCGTCATATTTTGCACGCACTTCTTTGATGCCCCCCTCGACCGCTGCATCGATCTTGATTTGCCCGTCTCTGAGTTGCTGCGCATCATCTTCTACCTCGGTTAGATTTTTCTTGATTGTTTCAAGGGCGCTTGCTAGCTGGCCAATCATAGGACTCGCACTGGCACCCGAAAGCTCTTTTCCCATGAACATAGGGGCTACTCCTCCGGGCACACCCTGGGGTACCGGGCCGAATTTACTGAAATCTATTTGCGATGCGTCAAAACCTCCGTCTACGGGCATCCCTTCGGGAGCACTCATACTCGGGAATCCTGTAGGCATAGCAGCCCCACTCGGCGCGGTCGCACCACTCGTAGCACCTACCGTCGCACTCGCTGCTGCCTGACATTTTGCCATCATATCGGCAGTCGGCTGCGCGGTGAATTGACATTCGGGGACGCTGCTCGTATCTGCGGCATAGACGAGACCACTTTGTACCATTATCATGGTTGCGATGATGAAGACTACTGCACTATTGAGAATTCCTTTTTGCATACTGTAGGCAAGATATGACTTAGGGGCTGAGGCGAAATACTATAGATAGTATAGCAAAAAATAGGGGCGGTCGGTATATTTTTGTATATAAAAAGGGCGCGATGTCTCTGTCGTGCCCTTTCTTGATACTGCTTATTTCACCTGAAGAATGCAATCCTCTTTGGAAAGCCTTACTTTCTTCTCTTGTGCATGCGCATCCTCCTCTGATCGGAATCCCACCGTTGCCATGACGCACGATTCGAGACCTTTTGCGGACAATCCTAATATTTCATCAAATTTTGCTGCGTCAAAGCCTTCCATGGGGCAGGTATCAATTCCTTCGCTCGCTGCTGCTGTCATCAACACCCCTAACGCAATATATGCTTGCTTTGCTGCCCATTCCTTCCGTGCTTCGGGACTTTTTCCTGCCACCGCTCCCTTGATATATCCGGCGTATCCTGCGAGATTTTCGACCGCTACTCCACGAGTTTGCACCACGAGATCTATGTATCTATCGACCGTGTGTTCGTCGATGATTTTTTCGGTCGCAAAAATGAGTACCGCCGATGCGTCTACTACCTGTGTTTGTCCGTATGCTGCTTGCTGAAGCTGGGCTCGCGTCTCCGGGCTCGTCACTGTAATGACTTTCCATAGAGGAAGACCAAATGACGTTGGAGAGAGGCGGACTGCCTCAAGGAGCATCGCGAGCTGGTCGTCGCTGAGTTTTTTGGATACATCAAACTTCTTCGTCGCATATCGCCACGCCATTGCTTCTGTTACATTCTTCATAGACATCGGTTATCTGAATTATTTTTTCTTGTCCTTTTTGGGTTTTTTCTTGTTCTTGTCTTTGTTCTGGCTATTATTTCCTTTTGCCATATATACGTATGACTTATGGATTATGCTATTGGATAGTATAGCAGAGCATAGAGATGTTGGGTATTTTTCCGCTTATTATACTCACGGTACCTTGCAAAGCATAGTACTATGTGTTAGGGTACTAGCATGATCAACTCAATACAGGAAATAAGCATCAATTCCCAGATCAAAAAGGGCATCCTCGACTATGCTACGCTTTTGATTATCGCACGAGAAAAGGCGTATGCTTCTGATATTCTCAAGGCACTGAAAGATGCTGACCTTATCGTCGCGGAAGGTACCCTCTATCCCCTTCTTTCGCGACTCCATATTGCGGGGCTTCTGGGGTATAGCTGGTCGGAGTCTCCCACTGGTCCCCCGCGCAAATACTACACTCTCACCCCTGCTGGCACCACGCTTCTCGGGAATTTGAAACAATCATGGCTCCATCTTACTCAATCTATTACTACTCTCTCGCAACACTATGAATCAGACCGTTAACATCACCCTCGGAGGTCATCTCCTCGAAATACGGCACGAAGCCTACCTCATGCTGAGAAAATATCTCGAAGATATCGCGGGGCGTTTTGAAGGATCTCCTAACAAAACCGAGCTCCTCGCCGATATCGAAGTCGGGATTGCTGACAAGCTCAAGGAAATTCTCGCTACCACGGGAGCTTCCATTGTCTCCGAGGCGGCGGTTACAACGCTCATTTCTGCCATGGGGAGTGCTTATGATATCGCGGAAGGTAAGGGATCGGTACCCAAAGAATCCGTGCAGCCCAGCCCTAATCTCCGACGACGTCTCTTTCGCGATCCCGATAACAAAGTAATCGCAGGAGTATGTTCTGGACTCGCTGCTTATTTTGGTGTTGATCCTGCTATGGTGCGTATCATATTCTTGCTGCTCTTTTTCTTTACTGGTAGCAGCATTATTATTTACCCAATCCTCTGGATCGCTGTTCCTTATGCAAGAACCCCAGCCGAAAAAGCACAGATGCATAGTGGCCCGGTTGCAGGAGGACTGTAGATGTAGTATGGTTGGTATTTCCTTGATAGATCTTCCCAAAATAGGGCGAAATTGCTAGGATGTATTCATGAAATCAGACCCCTATTATATACGGTTACGGTTTATTGCGGTTTTTCTTGTTGTACTATCTGTCGCCTTTGGACAGAACGTCTTTGCGGATTCTTCTGTGCCGGTGCGTAATAACACAGGGAACAAGGCTGCAGTAGAGGCTCTCTTCGCCGATGTGCCACAGATGGTTTCTGTCGCGCGATGCGAGTCAACATTTCAACAATATACTTCAAAAGGTACCACGTTCACCGGAGCGGGAGGACGATACGTGGGAGTTTTTCAAATTGCGACAGGGCACACCGCTACTGCCAAGAAACTCGGCCATGATATCTATACGCTCGAAGGCAACCTCGGGTACGCCCGATATATGTACGATCGTCAAGGACTCGGGCCATGGAAGGGATGCGTGAAGGGCACGGTCGCAATAGCGAAAAAGCCCGCCGCAAAAAATACTACTGCCACGAAAAAAACTACTGGAGCGAAAACTCCTCTTTTGACAAAGAATATGGGCGTTGGCGCGAAAGGATCCGAAGTTATCGCTTTGCAGAAAATCCTTAATCTTTCTGGTTTTTATATTGCTCGTTCTGGACCGGGGTCTTCGGGCCACGAGACGAATGTTTTTAACATGCAGACACGTGACGCGCTGAAGCGTTTTCAATGTATCAACAATATTGTGTGCAAAGGTAATGAACGTAGCACCGGATATGGTTATATGGGACCATCGACGCGTGCAGCTTTGTTGAAAGAGGCGAAGAAGCGGGGGCTGTAGATGTTTCTTCTCTGTGCTAGCGCTTGACACGATAGGCATCCGTCACTATACTCAAAAAATCAGCAATGATATCGTACCTGAACAATGTAAGGAGAAAATCTCGTGGTAAAAAAGATTGTGGTTACTGGTGGTCCTTGTGGCGGAAAATCGACGGCTCTAGAAGCAATCCAGCAACGATATGGAAGTGGAAGGGTTCTGTTTGTCCCGGAGGTGGCAACTGCTCTCTTCAAAGGAGGGTTTCCTGTCCCTGGACGAGATATACGCTACTCCCAAGAGTGGCAAGATGCCTTTCAGCCCGCTGTGTACTATGCCCAGTTGAGTATCGAGGCAATATATGAATTGAAGGCAAGGGAGCAAAGAGCACAGCTGCTCATTTGCGACCGGGGTCTTCTTGACGGCGCTGCGTATGTACAGGGCGGACTTCCTGAATACGTTGAGCTTTTTCAGCTAAACAAGGAGGAGGTCTACGCTCGCTACGAACAGGTTGTGCACTTTGAGAGTACGGCTGTATGCAATCCAGTTGCCTATGGAGCACAAGGCAATGAAAATCGTTATGAGCCCATCGAAAGAGCGCGCTATCTCGACCATAGAATTCGTGAAGTATGGGGCGGACACCCCGCACATCAATTTATCTCTGGGAAGAGTGGTATACAATCAGTGATCGCTCGCGCTCTGTCCATCGTTTCCCCCTTTGTTGACCGAGAAGTTGAACGGAAGTTCCTCCTATCTGCGTTTCCGGATTGTGTTCCTGATGACACTGTCATTATCCGACAAGGATACCTTATGAATAACGGGCTCGAGATGCGTGTTCGTCAAAAGGGTGAGCAAGAATTCTTCCTCGGCTTTAAGGCCGGACAAGACCTTGAACGCAAAGATTGGGAGCATCCTATCGTTGATGAGCAGTTCTATGAGTTATGGAGCCACACCGAGGGGCGACGCATCATTAAACAACGCGACTACGTGCACTGGGAGGATTATATTTTTGAGATTGATACCTATCAAGATGATCTCGCGGGTCTCATCACTCTCGAGTGTGAATTTCTTGATACGGAATCAGCTCATAAGTTTATCCTGCCTGCGTGGATCCAGGGAGCTACTGAGGTTACGTATGATTCGCGATTCAAGAATAAGAATCTTGCAGAATATGGTCTCCCTGCTTTAAAAGGCTGATCCACGCCCGCTATGCATTGATTTCCTCTAATGAGGAAGCAGATGTGTAGCGGGTCTTTTTTTATTCTATAATACAGAATAGCGGAACATGATCCGAAACTTCCTCAGGTAACACCTTGAAATCCTTCACTATTATTTCTGGTGAAGTAAAAATATAATCTGCAAATTTTTCTTCTTTCTTGTAGAGGCTTGTGCGCGTTGATTGAACCTCATGCTTTGCTATGAGATTCACCATATATTTTTCAATCATTCGTATACTTTCCGTGTCGGGTCGAAGGTTAAAGTCTCCACACAGTATCTTTGGTGTTTCAGGAAATTGCTCTAGTAGGCTAATAATCTCCCTTGATTGCTGTAGTCGATCAGGCGTGTCGTTCTTATTTTGACCTGTCCAGTGGCCGTGCAGGTTCATGATTAAATACTCACGATCACTGCGTATTCTTGCCCATTGGATTTTTCTTGTGTGATCACTTACATCGTCGTTCGGGTCATAATCAGCATTTTCATATACTGTGGCTTCTCCCGTCTCCATCGCTTCAATGGTTTTTCTCACAAATAGTGCCAAGCCATAGTGGTCTCCGGCTATAGCGCAGAAATATCCTTTGAAATCTGGCAGTGCTTTTTCCAGATCATTAAATAGGTTCGGTTGTGCATCAACTTCAAAGATGAAATCGGCGGCAGAGCTTTGTTCGTCTAGGTTATGGAAAACTTCTTGAAAACAAAATACATCAATGTCCTTATACTTCTCCAGAAATTCCAAAAGAGGTTCATAGATTCTTCCTCCCCATGTGTTGAGCGTGATGAGCTTCATAGTGTTTGTACTTAAGAATTGAGATATTATTTCTTGGGTTCCTTACTTGATCTATCTTCACAAGATGATGTAACCCGTCTAAAATAAGCCGACGCTTTATGATTCGAAGAGCTTCTTTGCTCATACAGACGGCTATTACCTATCTCCATCTCTTTGTTGGCTTCATGACACGTTTAATTTCATATATCATTAGGCTACTAACTGAATCCTTATCCCGTCAGGCCCATCAACCATGTCATTCTTATAGATCTCATAGCCCATTTCTTCTAGGTGCTTTTTCATAGCATCAAAATCGTCAACATCGAGAGCAATATGGTTGATTGTCTGAGTGGTGTTATCTCCTTGAAATAATGCAAATACTTGATTTCCTGCCTTCATGAAATACTCATCACCATAGTCACCATACTCTTCCATGCCTAAGCCCTCCAGAAAAAACTTTTTTGCCTCATCAAGATGTGATACATAGATAGCGATATGATCAATACCGGTTACTTTGGACATAGTACCAAACTATTTCTTTAACTCAACCTGTATGGCACGAACTTCCGTTATGCCGATATTCTCTACAATATGAGAGCCTTCTCCTGGTGCGGTTACCTGACCAATCACTAGATCAATATCTCTCGTAGTACCATCAGGCTTTGTGAATCTTAAAATACCAGCAGTGGCTATATATGAGACATTTTCTGGGTGCCAATGCATTTCTGCTTTTGCGCCAGGAGGTACTATTACATCAAGTACGCGAAACGTATCATTTTCAAAAATGACTTTATGGAGATCGGGAGCAATGGCGATTGCGTCTTTATCGTCGTTTTGGGAGAGCATATTAGAAATAAAATAATAACTTGTAAATCCTACCATTTTTATCGTAAAAAAAGAAACCCGCCAAAACCTTTGGTTCGGACGGGTGTTAAATTATTACTTACTGTGCCTAATGCCCCTGCCAGACGAAGCGGTCGCTGGAACGCTCCCGACTCCGTTGCCAGGCATTTTTTTGCTCCTCCTGTATCCTAATCCATCTTTTTTGCGCTTCATTAGGAACTGGCGGATTCTTTATGTCTCGCTCATCTCCCCCCTTGGCTTTTATGGCCGTTTCTTCGGCTACAAGAATGAACTCAAAGTCATGCTCGAACTCGATAGGCGGACATTCCCGCCTATTATAGATACTGAAATTGCAATATCCAACAGACACTTCGACACTTCCTAAAAGTTTTGTAAGGTCTTCCGCAAAACTAGTCAACGAACTTATAAGGGTGCTAGTATTGTCTTTTTCGGGTTTCCCCCATACTGCTTTATCACCAATTATCTCCTGATTGCTTTCATCAAGCATTCTGGATTGGGATACCACAACGGATTCGAATCTACAAAAGTATTTTTCGTAGCCTTCTTCGACTACATTAGATATCTTGTCTCTTAGGGCCAAAACATCTATCGCCATAGCTTCGCAGGAGCGATACTCCTTCAAAGTAACGGCGAACCTCTTTGCGCTCATACTCTGTTTCTCTATCATCTCTTCCTCCGTAACTGATTGTTAAGATTTGCGTCACCGATACCATCTGGGATCGGACCGGTATTATTCTGAGCCATAACTTCCTTCTCCTAACCTTTATTCACCATAGTTTTCAATAGTGCTCAATGACTGCCGCGCGACAGATTCAGCAACTATAACTTCCTTTCCAGAAATGAAAAAATCCCTTTCGGAAAGGGATCGAGTGTGTCGTAGCAGGAACTTATAGGATCTTAAACACAACCAATCTCTTTCCGAAAGAGTTGGCTATGGTGAACGGTACTACTAGCTGTGAGTGTAATATTATTCATATTATCGTAATCTATCGAGCATTAGCCTGTAGCCACCTTTGCCTCCTTTGAGCCATTTCTGGATCCTGGCAATAGTCGTGGAGCTCATGCCTGTTTCTATTTCAATAATTTCATAAGAGATGCCTTCATCAAGCATATTTGCAACCTTCCAGCGGTTTGCAAACTCGATAAGTTCATTTTCGGTCAGTAAATCCCTAAAAAACTTTCTAGATTCGTCTATACCGTTCAACTCCAAAATAGCAGAAAAAAGCATGTCTGTATCGCTTTTTTTTCTATTCTTTATAACTTTTCTAGAATCTTTCATACTTTACTTTGCTAAAGTATAGCATACCAGCGAATATTGTCAAGTGTGCTACCTGCTGAACCTATGCAGCACCCCCACTATGGAGAATTTGTGTCGCGTCAAGGATTTTAGGGTGGAGGTACTTATTTGCAATAATAAGCTCTTTTTCGCTTAGCTTCCATGGTTCTCCCCTCCAATTGGTTATCTTGCAGCCCGCCTCCTTACATATCAAGGCCGGGGCGGCGTAGTCCCATACTCCCCCACCCCCCATAGAAACAAACCAATCCCGGCGCCCAGAAGCAATGTACATACCCACTACTCCTGTAGATGCAATAGTACTCACGCTGAACTTCTTTCCTTTGCTTTTATCGGCCATTTCAGCAAGAAGTGAAATCTTCTTTGCGTTGAAGGAGTCGCTCAAACATCCATATGCCTCATCAATCTCCTTGCGGGATGAGCAATGGATCTTTTTACCATTTAAATACGCTCCCTTTCCTTTTGAGGCAAAATAAAGTTCGTTGTGTATAGGGTCGAATATAGTGGCCATTTGCATAGTCCCCTTCTTGACAAGACACACGAGGATACAAAATTGAGGAATGCCATTTACGAAGTTTCCTGTTCCATCCAAAGGGTCAATAATCCAAGTATACTCTGCACCCTCCTGGTAATATAACCAGTCTCCTCCGACAGGACCCCGTGGTGGGGGTACTGCTTCTTAATGGCTTTTATCAGATAACTATTAGAAGCTAGGTCTGCCTTGGTGACGTAGTCTAATGCATCTATCTTGGTATAGCTTACAGCGACCTTACCAAAATACTTGGCAATGATTTTCCCCGCGCCCAACGTAATGTCTTTTATAAAAGTTTCCATACCAAAACTATATCATCTTTTCCGTCGTTAAAGAAGAAAGCATCTAACCACCAATTACTTAAGCGCTAGGAAGCTCGAGGGCTGATTGCGTCTTTAGGCTATAAAGAGTCCATGCAGCTAAGACGTGTACGTTTATAATCTGGTTAGTTTTTATAAGATCCTCAATTTCCCGTTCAGAAAACCACTGCGATTTGATACTTTCCTCCTGGTCTCCTGCTAGATGGCTGTCCTCGAGATTGGTCGCTAGAAACACATGCATCCTAGAATTTGATCTGCGATTATTTGTTAGGTAACTGCCGAGATGGGTGAGGCATGTCGCCCTTAACCCTGACTCCTCCATAAGCTCTCTATTGGCTCCTTCACTGATGTCTTCCCTCTCACCGATACCACCCCCGGGAAATTGAAATAGTTCTTGATTCGGTGGATATGAATATTCTTTTTGTAGCAGAATTTTTCCTGTGCTATTTTTACAGATTATTGTTGCATAGTTTTCGCCTTCTTTGAATTTAAGATAGTCCACTTCAGCACCACTGGGGAGTTGAACCGTATCCTCAGTAATTACGATGCGAGGATGAGAGAATATCTCCTTTGAAGCTAACTGTTTCCACATAAACACTATATAGACTTAGCCGTGACGGCTGGCATACTGCCAAGGATCTGGAATCCCTCTTAGAAAAGTTTTACTCCCTCCGGCATATCCTTTGTAGGACTTACCAATACCACGTCACCGTTTTCGTCAGGGAGACCAAGAGTAAGGACTTCCGAAATAAATGGCCCTATCTGTTTTTTGGGGAAGTTTACAACAGCAATCACCTGCTTATTCAATAATTCTTCTTTGGTATAATGTTTGGTTATTTGAGCTGAGGAAAGCTTTATGCCAATTTCTTCACCGAAATCAATTTGAAGCTTGTATGCAGGTTTGCGCGCCTCAGGAAAATCCTCTACCTTAATTATTTTCCCCAGCCGAATATCCACTTTTTCGAATTCATCATAGGTGATCATATATCATAATGGGTTAGGAATAAAAGCCGCGTCAGTTATGGCATGGAGAAGGTCTCTTGTGATACCGTATGCTGTATCACATATCCTAGCAAGTTTTTAAAAGAAAAAACACCACAGAATGAGCTGTGGTGGGAATGGCTGAGTTTACTATATTGGTAAATCAACATCAACCGCTGTGTGTCAGCTCGTATATCGACACTAGTCCTGTCTGCAGACCGGTAGCAACTTCATGCCGGAAACGTTCTGAGACTATATATCCGTTGTGTTGAGCGGCTTGTATGCCGGGATCGTTGCTGGGACCTGCGAGGTGGTAGTATGGCATCACTATCGTCCCATCGGTGGCCATATAGTTCGGGGCATCCTCCAGAAAGGAGTGTAATAGACCTCCATCATTAACCGTCGCAGTATCAAGTGCGTCGTAAGGACCTCCAGATTTGTGGAAAAATGGATGATTAAAAACTATGGTGTCGAAGCGTTCATGAGGGACTGTCTCAAACAAATCTCCGATAGTGGACATTACTACCTTTCCGAGCCCAAATCTCAAGACGTTTTTAGCTGTGTTCTGTACTGCCTTGTCGTATATATCAGTAGCAACACACCGCTGTGCACCATACAAACCCATCACAATACTCTGTATTCCACTTCCGCAACCCATATCTATCACCGCTTTGTTATGATACAGGCCATTGTTAAAGAACAAATAGCGAGCCAAGACAACAGATGTCATTATCTCGGGTCGTAGTATGTGCTTATCTACTATGAAATCTTTCAAGACACTACCATCAGTGAGCGGTATATCGATGACGTACCCCTTGTGCTGGTGAGCAGCGCGTTGCTTCTGCACCTGTGCTAATTGCTTTTCGTCCATTGCCATACCAAATACCTCCTTGGCAGAGTAGTTTTAGCACCAGGGCGCCTTCTCGTCAATTCGGTTTCCCTGTAATCAAAAAAATAAACCCGCCGTTTGCATTTTTGCTACTTGGCGGGCTTGAATACTCGAATACTTTATTCTAAAAAATCTGCGTCGGGATTTTCTTTTTTCCATTTCAGAAAATCATCGTAGGCAAATGCCGTGCACGTGTCGATAATCATCCCTGAAAACATCTTGTCATAATGCGGGGCAAAGCCTGAGCACGCAACAAGGATGCCGTTTCGTTTTACGGCGCCCCAAAATGGGGTATCGCCAGGAAACAATAGATGGGGCATGACATCAGTCCGGTCGTCGTTACGCCCTTGCCACATCTGGAGCAGCTTACATCTCGCAATGTCCCCGAACTTATACTTCCATGTCTTCGGATCGCCCTCTTGATGCTCACAAAGTAAAAATGGCTGAATGGGATAGTCGGGCCAACGAGGATAGTCTTCGGCACGTTCATTCTTCATGCTCGGAACTAATATTCCGATACTGCACGAAATATCGCCGAATAGCTCCTTGGCAATCTTTAGCGTGGCGTCTATCGCCCTACAGCCTACTTCGACAGTCAGGAACTTAGGAGCCAGTGGCCTGTGCCCCTCCATGCATTGCCT
>JAHFHK010000049.1 GCA_023246955.1 Candidatus Uhrbacteria bacterium | reverse complement strand
TCGATGAGCGTACCGCGAGTATACAAGACTTCCCTCGCATGCTTCGCGTGGTGATGCCATGGGGGGCAGGGCTCGGACAATCGACCTACGCAGTACAACAAGAAGACGCACGTCATAGCGCTATTCGCCCCGCGTACGAATATCAGCCCGTACACGTCGCGCCCCTCGTAGCAATCCTCGAGCTCGGCGTCCTCGGCATATGGCTCATCGTAATCGGCGGTATGGTGATTGTGAAAAGAACCGCAAGTGCACTGTTTGAGGAAAATGAATCCCGCGCCATCCTTGTACTCTATCTCGGTTCGGTGCTTATCATCGGGAGTATCTTTGATCACTATTTTTGGACCATCCACGCCGGGCAAGTTTTGGCAGCGCTGTGTGTCGTGGGAGTGGTCGCAAAAACAAAAAAGACCAGATAGTAATCATGGTCCGTTTTGACCCTGATGGCGAAGTTGAAGAGAGAAGCAATGTGCAAAAAATGCACATTGCAAATTCCGACAAGCCCTTCATCTATGAACACACGGAGTTCCAGAAGGCTACTCGCTCTTCACTCCTGAGGGCAAGCTCTCCCACGTAAAACGAAAGAATTGCAGGAACATTTTCGAAATAGTAGGAGACTCAATAATCACCGAGTAGACATTACCCCCTTTGATAGAAAAGAATGCAATCTTGTCACCATAAATATCCATCGACACCTCAAACGCGAACTTCCCTGGCAAGAACCGTGCCTCGCGATAGGAGCCAGTATAGTATTGCGTCTGCGATCGAGCAGTATCAGGAATGATCATCTTCGTAAAAACTCCCAGCGCCACCCTTCGCGTAAGAAAGTTCGGAAAATAGTCCGCGAGATATTCGAGAACGTCAAGGTCGGTGGCGGCATACAGTTCTGGAATTTTCTTTTTCTCCAGTGTTTCTAATATATCTTCAAATACCGTGATCAGCCCTTCTTTGCCGGTATAGAGCTTCACCACCGGCTTTATATCGGATACCTCAACGAGCGCCTTGAGCTCTGGCAGGATTGTATCAATGATTCCCTTTTTTTCCTCGAGACGTCGCATGAGCTGAGACGGGTTGGCGGGCGTAATATAGAGCACATTGTTTTTCTTGAACGAAAGCACCAGCCCTTCCCTTTTCATCATTTCCACGGTCGCATACACGGTCGTACGCGGCACCCCGATCTCTTTGGCGATATCATAGATAGGCGATTCTATGTGTTCGAGGAGAAATAAGTAGATTTTTGCCTCATTTTCAGTGAGGCCATATTCCTTGAGAGAGTGTAATAAATTCATATGTCCGAAATTATGACAACAGTATATATCTATATTATAGCTATAAATAAAGGATAAGTCAAGTATATAAATAATAGTGTCATGAAAAGAGACTTGACTTTCCGCCTTTTTTGTGATATACTTACGTCAGAACATTAAAAGAGAAAAGAGAATAGTATGAGATCGATAATAGTGCATTCACTGGTATTTATGGGAGTAGTTTGCGGCTATATCGGGTACGAGCATCACGACAAGTAGATCAAAGAACAGCCATAGCTGCTACTCAAAAAGGAGGACCATAGAAAATGGCCACGAGGAAGATAAAGCAAGTTGAACATCCTAGCGCTGCCCTGAGGCGTTGGAAAGAATATTATAAAAAGGAGTTCGGGATTACACTCGATATCCAAAAAATCAATAAAAAAGAAATCCCTGATCGATACGTCGAGGAAAAATTGCGATTATTTATAGTCGCCAAGGGGTTGACGATCCAGGGTGTATTCGAAAAGTGCAATGACAAGTTCGGTGCGTTGAAGGATTCCGACACCAATTTGGACAGTGATATTCCTATGAATACCCGTGATCCAAATCGTGATGGCACATACCTTTTATGGCTTCGTGATATTGCCGAACCGAGTAAGGGACTAAGAGACTTCTTGGTAGGTGGAACCTTGCTGGAGCGTCTTTTAATCGAGCTGGATTATTTTCAGGAAACGGGAGGACACCTTGATATGGGTAACGAGGCCACAGTGAAAAATGCCACCCTTTGTAAGGGTTCACGGTATGCGAATGGTGGCATTCCAGTTGTCCACTGGGCTCGTTATCTAGTTTTGAATGATGGGCTGTTTGTGGGCTGTTTCTTTATTGAAGATTACTGTCAGATGCGCGCTCGCGAGATAATCGCCCGAAGGCCAAAGAATGAAGACAGCATATGAGAGGACAAAACATGGTGAGAGAAAAAAGAAAAGGAAAAAAATAATGGAAGAAGAACTACAAAAAGAGGACATAGAGTCATACTTCCAGATCGGCGAAAAAGAACTCGAGAATGCAAATATACTCTTCGCTTTTTACGACCGGGAAAATCACGAAGGAAGAGCCTATGTACTATTTGAGAAGAATGGAGAGTTGTATGAGGTATACGGCTCCCACTGCTCCTGCAGGGGTCTTGAGGGGCAATGGGAACCAGAGAAGAGTTCTGTAGAAGCCGTAAGACATTTTTTATCGGTCGGAGCCATACCCTCAGTGCGTAGGGAAGAGATAGATAAAGTCCTTGCTGTCCTCGATAAATAAATCAGCGAACAACCATAGCTGCTACTCAAAAAGGAGAGCAGTTTTTTATTTCCCCCGCATCTCACCAAGATCAAGACCGCATCCATTCATTTCTGCCGAATGACCATAACCTATGATATGATGAAAATAGGCTTAAGGCACAAAAATAGTTGATGAATATCTCGAAACGAAGCGCTATGAAAAAATACGTACTCACCGGTGGAGCAAGTGTAGGAAAAACAACCATCATAAACATGCTCGCTGCGAAAGGATATAGTATTGTACCCGAGGCAGCTGATGATATTATCAGAGCGGAAAACCTGAAGCCTCATAGAGGCGTCCTCGGGGTAGGTGACACGTACTTATTTCAACAGTTTGTTGCGGAAAGACAACTTCAGATAGAAGAGGCCGCCCACGGCGAGATCATGTTTCTCGATAGGGGTATGGGTGACGGATATGCGTACTGTAAGTTCAAGGGCGTTGCAGTGCCTTCCTTAGTCATGGAGAATAGCAGAAATAGATATGATAAAGTTTTCCTGCTCGATTCACTCGACATCTATGAATATGACGGCGTAAGGAGTGGGAGCCTTGAGGAAGCCAAAAAAATACAGCCATTCATCGAAGAAGCGTATATATTCTTCGGTTATACGCCAATCCATGTACCCGCCATGAAGCCAGAAGAGCGCGTAGAATTCATATTAAAGAACTTAGACCTCTAAAACCTTTCATTGTGCAGACATTCCGTATTCTTTTTAACATTATGCGTGCGGCGCTGTAATGACGGCACTGGTTCCGCCTATATTTATAATAAAGCAAAATTAGTATGCAGGTATACAGGACTAAGGCTAAGAAATTTCCTGGCACGGCTTTTCGGGATGTCCACGAGAAGGCTTTTGGCTTCTATACCGAAATAAAAAAGAAATCAAAGCGAAGGACGCACGTGAGATCAGCTTACTTCGATAGGGATAAAATATTTCTCGATCTGTTTTGGCATCACCTATTTGAAAAACAAAACTGGCGGGATAGGGTTAGGCGCATGAAGTTTTTCGCCTGCGCCATCGAGCTCATCCAGAAGTCACATTTTGAACCAAAAACGAAAGAAAATCCTAACAGGGGCAGCGAAATACTACATCGCTTTTATGGCATTACCGCGGATAACGAACTATTTTGCGTACAAATAAAAGAAGACAAGAAGAAAAACCAAAAGTTTTTAATTTCTGCCTTTCCATCAGATGGGGCAGCAGAAAAATAAAAAAAGACCTTCCGCTAAGTGTGGTGTATAAACCACGGCCGAAAGCCTTTTCTTATCATAAGCATAGCATATACGGACGTGCAGTCAAGAGGGCGCAGAAAAACAAATAAAAAACCCGCTCTAGGAGCAGGTCTCTATAAGAGCCTTTTGGGAATATCTTTGCATCGACGGGATGTTCCGGGACGAGAACGCCCTCCGCAAAGCTTTACCCGAAGGACTTACCTTCTAAACAGATTATCCCACAAATAAAGCGGTCTGTCGATATACGTGAAGAATCATTGATATTTTGGTGCACTAGGAGACCCGTACTTGACTATGGTAGTATAGCAGATGCAGACACCCCACCAAATCAACACATTCATGAATATATATTTCAACCAAAAAGCACTCATATATAACAGTGAAGGAAAGTTCCTCGCACTCAAGGCGGCCTACAAGAAATTCCTATGGGATCTTCCAGGGGGAGGTGTTGAGATTCCCGAAGAGCACGAACCAGGATTACGAAGAGAAATCCGAGAAGAGACAGGGTTAGAGGTAGAGAATATACAACCCATCCAGGTACACTCCGGTCACAACAAGGAAGAGGGATTCTACATAATCCTTATCTGTTACTCATGTAATGCTTTGTCGGGGGATGTGCAACTCAGTCAAGAACATACGGAATATCGTTGGGTCACCAAGGAGGAGTTCCTAGAGCTCGAGGCAATTCCGTATCAGAAGGATCTGGTGCGATCACTAAAGAGCTAGTCGTGTCACCAGAAACCCCCTTTTCCACCCCATCTTGACAAGCCCGGCGAGACGGGGTATTTTATGTTAGCAATCTAAGACATGAACTGCTAACCCATAACTAGATATTCGTATGGCATTACGACCCCTTGCAGATCGGCTCGTTATAGAACCGGTCGCTGTAGATGAGATCACTAAGTCGGGCATCATCTTACCTGATACGGTAGATAGAGAGCGACCAGAAAAAGGAAAGGTTATCGCAACCGGTCCAGGCAAGCGCCTCGAAAACGGACAGCGCGCAGAAATGGATGTGAAGGTAGGCGATATGGTGGTATTCAAAAAATACGCTCCCGACGAAATCAAAGTAGATGACAAAGAATTTTTTATCCTCTCTGAATCTGACATTATGGCGATCGTCGAGTAATCGCCCGTAACTTTTTATCTCAAAGAACCTATGGCAAAACAAATTATATTTGATGAGCAAGCACGTGTCGCCCTCAAGCGCGGCGTCGACAAGCTCGCCAATGCAGTGAAGGTAACCCTCGGTCCAAAGGGCCGCAACGTCGTCCTCGACAAAGGATACGGATCTCCCATCATCACGAATGATGGAGTAAGTATCGCAAAAGAAATCGAGCTCGAAGACAAGTTTGAAAATATCGGCGCATCCCTCGTCAAAGAGGTAGCGACGAAGACAAACGATGTAGCAGGTGACGGAACGACTACCGCAACACTCCTCGCACAGATCATGATTACCGAAGGACTCAAGAACGTCACCGCGGGAACCAACCCAATGGTGATCAAGCGTGGTATCGAAAAAGGCGTTGCCGCAGTCGTAGAACACTTGAAGTCAAAAATCTCCAAGCCGGTATCAGGACACGAGGAGATCACACAGGTAGCATCCATCTCCGCAAACGATCCTGAGATCGGACGCATCATTGCAGACGCGATGAAGGAGGTCGGAAGCGATGGCGTTATTACCGTCGAAGAGTCACAGTCTTTTGGAATCGAAAAGGAAGTGGTAGAAGGAATGCAGTTCGACAAAGGATACGTCTCGCCCTACATGGTGACCGCATCCGATCGTATGGAGGCAAGCTACAGCGATGCCTACCTCCTTATCACCGACAAGAAGATTTCTTCCATTCACGCAATCCTTCCGCTTCTAGAAAAGCTCGCAGCAATGGGACGCAAAGAACTCGTCATCATCGCCGAAGACCTCGACGGAGAAGCACTTGCGACCCTCGTGGTGAACAAGCTCCGCGGAACCTTTAACTGTCTCGCGATCAAAGCACCAGGATTCGGTGATCGTCGCAAAGAGATGCTTCGCGATATCGCAACCGTTACGGGTGGTACCGTCATCTCCGAAGAGATGGGACTCAAGCTTGAAAACGTCGAAGTAGAAGACCTCGGTCAAGCACGCAAGATCGTCGCGACCAAGGACACTACCACCATCGTCGAAGGGAAGGGTGAAAAAGAAAAGATCGACGCACGCGTCGCACAGATCCGCAAAGAAATCGAATTGACCGACTCTGACTTTGATCGAGAAAAGCTTCAAGAACGCCTCGCAAAACTTGCCGGCGGTGTCGCCGTCCTCAAAGTAGGTGCAGCAACCGAAACAGAGATCAAGGAAAAGAAACTCCGTATCGAAGACGCACTCGCCGCAACCAAGGCAGCGATCGAAGAGGGTATTGTTCCTGGAGGAGGCGTCGCCCTTCTCCGCTGTATCGAAGCACTTGATGGCATCACCGTCGATGGTGACGAAAAAATCGGTGTAGCAATCCTTCGCCGTGCACTCGAAGAACCGATCAGACAGATCGCGATCAATGCCGGGAAAGACGGCGTGATCATCGCGCAAGAAGTGAAACTCCGCAAAGGATCCGAAGGATACAATGCAGCAACCGACGAGTACGTCGACATGCTCGCGGCAGGTATTATTGATCCGACAAAAGTAACCCGTTCTGCGTTGCAGAACGCAGGATCCATCGCAGCAATGCTTCTCACGACCGAAGTGGTAATCACCGATCTTCCCGCAAAGGATGAAAAGGACGATCACGGCGGAATGGGAGGCATGGGAATGGGAGGATATTAATCCATCAGTTTTTCATAGGGCTCTAGAATTACTTACGACAGTAAAAAGCTCCTCGGCAACGGGGAGTTTTTTGTAGGCGGCTGAGACACGAAATGAACGGTCTGGTATACTACGTAAGTAGAAATATTTTCCCTTCAGCTATTTATGAAACTCACAAAAATTGTTTGCACGATCGGCCCTGCGTCAGAGTCAATCGCTATCCTCGAAAAAATGGTACATGCC
>JAHFHK010000012.1 GCA_023246955.1 Candidatus Uhrbacteria bacterium | reverse complement strand
CTGTATGTCGATCCGGCGTTTGGAGGGAGCAATTCTTTGAAGAATGTGATGCCGGTCTTGGTTCCGGATCTGTCGTATAAGAATCTTGCGATTCAAGAAGGGGGGACTGCGTCGGCAAGTTGGGCAATCGTGACCGATCCGAAGCTCCCACAAGATGAGAGAGATATGCTGTATCGAGATATGATTGAGTATTGTCGGCTGGACGTATACGGGATGGTAAGGATTCTGGAGGTATTGCGAGAAGCGTCTGCTAAATAATAGTACTCAAAAAGGCCTTTAGTGGTGAGTTATAAAAAAAATAAGAGGGCTGCAGTCCCTCTATTTCTTGAAGAAAAAAATACTATTTTTTCTTAGGTGCTCTCTGTGAGATGGCGCTCCCGGCAGCAGTTTTCGCATTTTTGCTGGAGTTCTTGTTATTAAGAACTTTACCTGCTGCGGTTGCCGCACGTGCGCTTGTCTTTCGTTGACTAGGCATAGGGTGCTAACATTAAGATATAAAATGTCAGATCGACTACCCTGACAATCGCAATGTATCAAGAGTGTACTTATTTGTCAACATTTATAAGTCAAATATATTGACATATATAATGGAGTACTATATAATAACAATATGACTGAATACATACAATCAATAAAAAACCTCCGAGCAGAGCGCGGTATCTCTCAGCTCAACCTTGCACAAAAGCTAGGTATTTCCCGTGCGTCATATATAGCCATTGAACAGGGAAAACGAGACCTTACATTGCCGGAGGCTCATAAAATTGCCGATACACTAGGTGTTACGCTAAAAGAATTGGAGTCGGGCATCACCCCGAATTATGAAAAATATAAACAGATGATCCTAGAATTTCTTAGGCTCGGAGGAGATGCTGATGGAAAGATTACTAAAACCAAGCTTGCAAAGCTATTATACCTAACTGACTTTGCTTGGTATTATGACCATTTCGAGAGCATGAGTGGCATGGAGTATCGTAGGATTAAATATGGGCCAGTTCCAGATATGTATTTTCCAGCTATTGACGAGCTATTTGAACAGGGAAAAATAAACATTTCACCAACCGACGAAGGTGCAATGATGATTGAACAGACAGAGGGCGCTCAAAGGGATGCGCTCGGTGCGATTAATATAAAGGAGAAGGCTCTCATAAAGAAGATTGCCGAGAAGTGGAAAGGGAAGCGCACCAATGAGATCGTAGACTTCACGCACAATCAACTACCTTACAAGCTTTGCAGTGATAATGAGATTATTCCCTACGAGCTAATAACCCAAGAAGATCCGGAGTATGTCTACTAGTTATGCCATCATAATAAAGCCATACGCCCAGCGGCACTACATCAAGAACTTTGAAAAGAAATATAAGGGCGCATGGGATGTTACGTGGCGCGCAGTTGTTGAAGAGTTTAAGCGTATAGACTCACTTTTGCAGATCTCAATCGCATCAGAGATTAACGATAGGGATAATATAAAAATATGTAAGACAGAGTTTCGTGTCGCAGGAACTAAGGAGTCAAGAAAATCATCAGGGAACAGGTGTATTATTGCTATCAACAAAGAAATAGGCGTTATCTATGTACTCTTGGTGTACCATAAAAATGATCTCGGTAATGGAAATGAGACCGCTGCATGGAAGAATATGATAAAGGAAAACTATCCCGAATACAGGAATATACTCACGCTGTAGATAAAAGAGGAGATTATATAGAAACAATCATTAATATGTCCGATAAAAAACTTACAATTGAATTTACAAAGAAGCAGTTCGAGGCTTTGCTTAAGGCGGTGTTTTTGGGCAACTTTGTTGCAAACGGGCATCGCGATGGTAGTAAGGAGGACCCTTACAAGAAAGATTATATGGAGATAGAGAATTATATTTTTTCACTCGCTCCGAGATTTGGTTTTGAGAAATATTTAGAACATAAAGACTCGGACGGGGAGAATTATTTTCCCAGTGGCCAGTTTGAGGACGTAATGGATGTGCATACCCTTAGTGATGAGTATGATGAGCATACATTTATCGAAAATTTGTCTGAAGAGCTGGGTGTACGAGATTTTCATGAGCAATACACCAGGGAAGAGATTGATGCTATGAGCGAGGTTGAGCGGTATGAAAAATTCTCTGACTGCCTGAATGTCTACCGGGATGAACTTGATATGAATGGTGCAGGGCGATTGCGCATAGATCAAAACTGTCGTTCTCTCCCCCTGCAGGAGTCGGAGGGTGGTGAAGGGAATGGTGATGATCCGTGTTGTGTCCCCTTGGATATTGAATCAAAAGAACAGATTCTCAAGCGACGTAAAGAGATTGAGCGGGATATCGTGGATATGCTCAAAGAAACTAAGAGCGATTTTTCTCTCCAGCATGTAAAAGACGCTATTTTTGACGAGGAGGACACTGACGCCATGATGCACGTTATTGCTATGTTTGATCGCGGCGGGGATGCTTCGGAATTGGGCACTATTATCGAGTTGGTATCCGATGCGTGGAATTACTTTCCGCATAAGGCCCTTGGTGGCGTTTCTCCGGTGGAGAGGCGGTAGAGATCGGGGCAAATTTCTTGCCTTCTCCTTCCTGTAAATCCTTGATTAAGAAATAAAACAGTGCTTAAATTAGACTAGTGAAGATTATTAGTAGATTTGTATATGGATCATTTTGGTGAACATCTAACTATCGATGGCTACGGAGGAGATTTTGAATTGTTGAATGATAAAGAGAGGGTGACGGCATGTTTGACGGATTTGCCACAAAATCTTGGGATGCATACCCTTGGTGATCCTGTCGTCTATAGTGCTCCCGGTAATGATCAGAAAGATCCAGGTGGTTGGAGCGGGTTTGTGGTTATTCAAGAGAGCCATATTGCGATTCATACTTTTCCTGCTCGCGGATTCGTGAGTGCAGATGTCTATACGTGCCAGAATGGACTGGAGACTGATTGGATTGTTGAGTACTTCAAGAAAACCTTTGGTCTAAAAAATGTCGAGACCAATTTTATCAAAAGAGGTCTTAAATATCCTGCGGAGAATATTTATTAGCCGAGAAGATCGTGATTTATGGATAGGAAATCAAAAATTCTCATTACAGTTTTTCTTCTTGCTATTATTGCGTCGGTAGCGGTGACATATTACCGATACGTTCATTTGAATGATTTTATAGTAATACAGGGGGTGTAGTCCCTCTTTTTGTTATATAGATATTATTTTTAGAAATCTTGGTTTGATCGCGGGGCTGTTATCTTTTTCGGCCTATTTTTTCTATATTCTTTCTATACTTAAGGGTAAAACGAAGCCAAGTAGATCGACTTGGTGGGTGCTGACTTTGGTCGGGGGGCTTATTTTGTGGAGTTCTTACGATCTGGGAGCTACGGAAAGTTTTTGGATTCAGCTCAATTATGTTCTTGGTCCTCTGATTATTGCATTGTTTTCAGTGCGCTATGGCGAAGGACGTGGCCTTAGTTATTTGGACAAAGTATGTCTTTTTGGTGCTCTTGTCTCTGGGCTGCTCTGGATAGTATTTAATTCTCCCCTCGTTGGGTTTATTGGGAGTATTGTTGTGGACTTCATAGGACTTATTCCTACTATAAAAAAAGCATACCTGGATCCAAAGAAAGAGGATCCAGGCGCTTGGCTTCTTGAGACAATTGCGAGTATTGTGAATGCGCTTGGCGTGACGGTGTGGTTCACGCTAGGGAGCCATGATTGGATTTATGCCTTGTATCTCTTTCTTGCTAATGCGACTATTACAATGCTTCTATACCGAGGCAAGACGTGGGTGGTACTCCGTAGGCCCCTGCCGTAATGAGTCTATTTCAGCGTTGATTCGTCGACTCCGTGTCTTTTCCAGTATTCCTTATCAAATAGTGCGTAATCACATAAAAGTTCCTCGCCTATCTGTATATCTCGTATTGCAACATCTGCATCTGGCGTTGATTCGATGTTTGCGTTATTGCGTGAGTGATTTATGAATCTCTGATCATCAAAACAGAGAATATATTTATTTTGGTCGAAGTCATAATATGCGTACCACATAAATATTTTTCTTGCAGATTCCGACATTTCTGCAACATCTTCAGCCGTAAAGGCCATATCGAACTTTGGATGATATTTCCACGTTACTGAACCTTTTGGTATGAGCTGATCAGCAAAAAGGCCGACACCATGAGTTTCGCTCATTCCAATCTTTGTTTTTACTAGAAGCATAGAGCTCTGGAATTAGATATAATCGGTATTTCAGATTATAATACCTTTATTATGGAAGCGCCAGTTTTTTGTAGCGACATTTTTCCTAAGCTTTTATTCTTTTCGGAAAACGTACCTCCGCTGATTTATTATTCCCATTTTTCTGCCATAGCTATTTCTCTGATGGCAGCTATTTTTATTTTTTTTAGAGGAAAAGATCGTTTATTAAATCAAGTATTTGCTTTTACGCTCTTATCATTTTTGACATGGGTTTCCCTGGATTCAATTTTTTGGGCATCGAATAGTGCTGGTAGTATAATGTTTTTATGGTCGATGACTATCCTGGTCGAGCCCTTGGTTTATATCGGTGGTTTTTATCTCATATATCTACTCACCTCTCAGAAAGACATTTCTTTTAGAGTAAAGCTTGGTGCTGCCTTGGCTTATTTGCCCGTTATTGTTCTCACTCCAACTATTTACACCCTTTCCGCCTTTAATGTATCGAACTGTTTGGGCGTTGAAGGTTTTGTCGGGTACTACGATTATGTATTGGAATTCTTTTTTGTCTTTGCGTTGATCTATGTTGCTGTAAAGAGATATAGGGAATCGAAGGAGCTTATTATCAGGAAGCGTATTCGTTCCATTTCTATTGGTATCTTTTTGTTTCTATTTGCTTTCTCATGGGGCAATATGATTAGTAGCTTTACCGATGATTGGCAGATTAGCCAGGCTGGTCTTTTTGCGATGCCTATATTTATCTGTTTCATTCTTTATTCTATTGTTTTCCATAAAACCTTTGATATCAAGCTCGTCCTCCGAAAATACTCGGTGTACGTGGCTTCTCTCGGATCGGTGACGGTCGTGGTGGCGGGGCTGAAGTTTTTGGCACGGAAAGTCGGCCTGACAAATGACTATCTTGATATTGTTATCCTGGCGGGGGCGGTGTCGTTGTTTTTGCCTTTGAAGAACTATTTTTATCGGTTTGCGAATACGTATCTGTTTTCTTCGTTGTATGATGCGCGGGAGGTGATCGCTTCGCTGAGTAATCGTTTGCGTTCGACGCTGGACTCTCAGAAGATCTATCAGTACATCTCTGAGGCGTTGCAGGGGGCGTTTCATGCGAAGTCGTTTGCGATTCTGCTCTTTGATGTGAAAAAGGGGGCATATCGAGTTGCGTGGCGGGAGAACTTTGGGGAAAAGGTATCGTGGATTACTCTGGGGAAGAAGACGTGTTCTTTGTTGCTGAAGCATGACAAGCCGTTGTTTCTCGAAGACGGGGACGATACGCGGGGGGTGGATTTTGCGCCGCTTCAGGCTTTGGGGATTGTGGCGGTGAATCCTTTGAATCTCAAAGACAAGTGCGTGGGGTTGATCGTGATGGGGCCCAAGGAGTCGGGGGATATCTATAACGAGGAGGATTTTGGCGTGCTCGATGTGGTGGGGACGCAGGCGGCGATTGCGATTGAGAATGCGCGGTTGTTCGAGGAGGCGCAGGAGTTCAATGCGGTGCTGCAGGACAAGGTGCACAAGGCGACGCATACGCTGCGGACGCAGAATGCAAAGCTGAAGCAGCTCGATCAAATGAAGACGGAGTTCATCTCTATCGCGTCTCATCAGCTCCGTACCCCGTTGACGGCGAGTCGGTGGGCGTTGGATTTTCTGAAAAAAGGACGGGATGGCAAGCTTTCGAAGGATCAAAAGGAAACCGTCGAGGAACTGTCTACCGTGAATCAAAAGCTCATTCGTCTCGTGAACGATCTCTTGAATGTATCGCGTATTGATGAGAATCGTATTCGTATCGATCCGAAGCCGACGGATGTGGTGGCGATGTTGCGGGAGACGATGAAGGAGTATATGCCGATTGCGGAGCATAAGCGGCTGAAGGTGATCGAGCAGTATGATGATATTCCCCGTATTAACCTTGATGAGAACGTGATTGCAAAAGCGATATCGAATTTTCTGTCGAATGCGGTGAAGTATGATCGCGATGGGCGAAAGCTATGGATCACGGTCGAAAAGCAAAGCAAAGCCGCGCTTATCACCATCCGTGACGAGGGAATCGGTATTCCGAAGAGTGAACAGGATCATATTTTTCAAAAGTTCTATCGCGCGTCCAATGCCGCCTCCTCGCAAACGGAAGGGACCGGTCTGGGGTTATATATTGCGAAGTCTGCTATTGAGAAATCGGGTGGGGATGTGCGGTTTGAATCCGTAGAGGGAAAGGGGACGACGTTCTTTGTGCGGTTGCCGTTCTCGGGATCACGCGCGGTGCAGGGGGAGAAGAGTCTTTCGTAGGGGTGGGATCTTTTTGACTCACAATACTGTTCTCGCCTATACTATCCATATATGTCTAAGAAAAAATATGTTGTTGCGCTCATAGAGGACGATCAGATGTTGCTGAAGTATTTGGCGGCGAGTTTGCGTCATGAGAAAGATTTTGATGTGTATACGGCGAGTGACGGAGAAGAGGGGGAGGCGTTGATTCGTGCAAAGAAGCCCGATCTTGTACTCCTCGACGTTGTTATGCCCAAAAAGAATGGGTTCGATGTGCTGGCGTCTATCAAGGGCGACAAAGCGACGAAGGGTATTACGATCGTCATGCTTTCGAACCTTGGGCAAGCGAAGGATATTGAAAAGGCAAAAGATCTCGGTGCGGCGGATTACCTGGTGAAAGTGGAATTTGAAGTGGATGAGATCGTGGCCAAGGTTAAAGCAATGCTCGCGTGAGGTTTTGATCCATCAATTTTTCACACGTCTCAGGTAATATATAAATCCATGTTCATCTCTGATGCAAAACTTAAAGATATTCTCCTCTCTGCGGAGGTGATTTCTGTTGAGCAGTGGCAGATGACCGAAACCAATGCGCGTCGGCTGGGGGTTTCGGTTAAGGATCTGTTGCGGGAGCAGGATATTATATTTGGGCACCTACTCTATGAGGTGATTGCTAAGGCGATCGGGGTGGAATATATTAATCTTCATTCTGAAGAGATTCCGCCGGAAGTGCTCGTGCTGCTCGATGCGAAGACCGTGAATGAGTACAAGATTATCCCGGTGCGTTTTGATAAGAAAAAAAAGGAGCTCGTGGTTGCGGCGCTGAACCCTTTTGATAAGGAAGGGATTCGAGTGGTAGCAAAGAAGATCAAGGGAACGGTGAAGGTGCTGTTGTGTGGGGATGAAGGCTTTCGATTTGCGGCTCGCTATTATCAAAAAGATATTATCGATCGATTACGGGTTGATTTTCAAAAAACGGCGAAGGGGGCGCAAGATCCGGAAGCGCTGTTTGGTAAACTTGCTGAATATATTTACTATCTGCAGCCTTCGGATATTCATTGTGATCCGACGGATGGGGCAGGGGTGATCAAGATGCGTGTGGATGGGTTTTTGCGGGATGAGTTTCCTGTGTCGCGGGCTGTGCTCAATGGGTTGTGTGGCGCTATTAAGAAATGGTCACATGTGAGTACTGCTTCGGGGCGACTTTCTCTTGATGGGCGATTTTCTTGTACGGTCCTCAGTGAAGAGCTGGGATTTCGCGTATCAGTGATGCCGACGTATTATGGGGAAAAGATTGTACTGCGTGTACTTGATGCGTCAAAACAAAAGATGAGCCTGCGTGATCTAGGCTTTAGCGATGAGCAGGCACGACGGGTGCGGGAATCGTTGCAGCGTCCGTTCGGTCTCACGATTGTTTCGGGTCCTACGGGGTCGGGGAAGTCTTCTACGCTGTATACGGTATTGAAGTCGTTGAATGTGGAGGGGGTATCTCTCGTGACGGTGGAAGATCCGGTGGAGTACAGTATCCCGCATATTAGTCAGACGCAGGTGGATGAGGGGGCGGGGTATGGGTTCGCGGAGGGGCTGAAGAGCCTCCTGCGCCAAGATCCGAACATTATCATGGTAGGAGAGGTGCGCGATGAATCGACGGCGGATACGACCGTTCAGGCGGCTCTGACGGGGCATACGGTGCTGACCTCGCTCCACGCAAACTCGGCTGCGGGCACCGTGACGCGGTTGCTCGATATGGGGATCAAACCGTATCTCCTCGCACCGGTGTTGAATCTCTGTGTCTGTCAGCGTCTCGCAAAACGTATTTGTCTCTATTGTCGTGAAAGTTATACCCCTCCTGCCGACCTTATGGCAAAGCTCGAAAAAGATCGGGGGATCGGGGGAGCTTTGGCACATCTGGAGAGTTTGGGATATTTAGCAAGGGGGAGTGGGAAGAGCTTGCTGTTGTTTCGCGGGAAGGGATGTCCGAAGTGTGGGCTCAAGGGGCTGAAGGGGCGCATTGGGTTATTTGAGTTGCTCGAAGTATCGAAGGGGTTACGGAACGCGATGGAAAAGGGGGTATCGGAGTCTGAGCTGGAGTCATTGAGTCGCAGGGATGGCGCACTGTCTTTGTTTGAAGACGGATTGTTAAAGGCGATACAGGGGCATACGACGTTGGAAGAAGTACTACGTGTTACTGGATAAAATTGGGCATTTGAGCGAAGCTGTGGATATGTGTGAAAAAATACTCTTGACAGGAATAGACTGTCATGGTATAGTCTGACAGTCGCTTTTTAGTGAAATGAGATAGAGGAGAAGATATAGTGACACAATCTGTTCTTTTGAAAGTCTTAGAAGTCTCGAGTGGATTACTCGAAGTGCTTCCTGGAAATACCCGGGAAGGATCAAGAAACTTGCAAACGCCTTTCGTACCCGTCTTCTACGTATCACGTAGAGAGGAGTCGCTTGGCTGGCTTGTAAATTCCTTTACCCTGCTCGTCGGCCCGTCTATCACACCTATTACGAAAGAAGATCTCTATATATTGCTTCGCAATGATGATCTTCCTAAGGGAGTTCCTTTTGTTGTTGCAACGACAGGAGAGACTCTGAGTAGTCATATGGGTGCGTCTCTCATGGTCTTCGCTGGTTTTGAAGAAAAGATACAACAGGTACAACTGTTCCGCACTACAGAAATGATGCTTGCAGGAACAGTTCTTGTTGGAAGGAGGAAATAATGGCAGCAAGCATTTTGATGGAATCCTCCCACTCTTTAAGCGGCGTAGGTGCTGCGAGTGGTTTTTGGATCGCCGTTATCGTGGTGTTAGTGCTTGACCTTGTGCAGCACAGGTAATAAAAATTAAAAGAGCGCGTGGTATAATCCCACCCGCTCTTTTCTTTTTTTCAGGGGTCTCCTCGAGTCTCTTTATGCGCGGAGGTCTTTCATGAGGTTGAGGTAGAATGCAAGGTTGTGGATGGTCGCGAGGCGGAGGGCGAGGCCTTCTTCGATGGAGAAGAGATGGCGGAGATAGGCTCTGCTGAAGTGGGTGCAGGTGTAGCAGGCGCAGTGCGGGTCGGGTGCTTTTTTGTCGAACTTGTATTGCTCGTTTTTGATCTTCATGGTTTCGTACCACGTTTTTGTGGTGGACGGGGCTTTTTTATTTTTATGGATATACAGTTGTCCGTGACGTGCTTCGCGGGTGGGGATGACGCAGTCGAACATATCGACGCCGCTTTGGACGCCGAAGACGATTTCTTCGGGTTTGCCGAGTCCCATGAGGTAGCGGGGTTTTGAGGAGGGTAGGAGTGGGGCAATTTGTGCGATGATTTTTTTCTTTTCTTCTGTGGGTTCTCCTACGGCAACACCGCCGATGGCATATCCATCAAAGTCGAGCTTTTCTAGTTCGTCGACGCATTTCTTTCGCAGATCGAGAAAGGTAGAGCCTTGGATGATACCAAAGATGAGCGGGCGTTTGTCGCCCATGCGATTCGTTTTTTTATCAAAATATATTTTGGCACGTTTTGCCCAGGCAATCGTCAGATCGAGGGATTTTGATGCGTATTCATATGTGCAGGGGTAGGGAGGGCATTCGTCGAGGATCATCATGATGTCGGACCCAATGGCGAGCTGGATATCGATGACGGATTCGGGGGTGAGGAAGATTTCATGGCCGTCTATCTCGGATCGGAACCGTACGCCCTCGGGAGTGATTTTGCGCATCTTTGCGAGGGAGAATACCTGGTAGCCTCCGCTGTCGGTGAGGATAGGGCCATCCCATTGCATGAGGTTATGGAGTCCTTTGAATTTCTTCAGGATTTCGACGCCGGGTCTTTGGGAGAGGTGATAGGTGTTGGAAAGGATGATGTCTGCGCCGAGGGTGCGGAGTTCATCAGGGGTGATGTTCTTGACTGCGCCGCGTGTGGCGATGGGCATGAAAAAAGGGGACGGGATGGTGCCGTGCGGAGTTTTGAGGATTCCTTTGCGGATTCCTGTCTTTGCGTTGGTTTTGTGGCTGAAGATGGGCATCGTGTATCTTTGAGGATTAATGCCTCCAATGTAGCAGGAAACCTTGACAAAATCAAGGAAATATGGTATATTGGTGGCTAAGCTCTCTCGGGAGCAAATATATATTAAGAGGACTTTGAAAAATGAAAAGAATTTGTTTCGTGAGTTCGATTTTGGCGATGACGGTTGTTCTTGGTGGATGTGTGCAGCAGGCCAATGTGGCTAGCGATTCTGTCTCTAGTGGGGTCATAAAATCGCAGACGAAGACCGTGGCACAAACGCCAGCGATCTCTTCGCAATCGGTCGTTGAAAATATTCCTGATGACTATCAAATTCAGGCGGTTCTCAAGGTAAAGGAGCCGTACAAAGTCGTTTATTACGGCAATAAGCCTACGATTTTGAGTAAGCACTACAATGTTGCCGGAAAAGATAAAATCTGTGCATTTGTCATAGATTCCAGTTCTGCTGTTGAAAATGCGAAGGATGTTGAACTCATCAAGAATGAGGCCCAGAGGTATGGGTTCGTGGCGGAAGATGTGAGCAAAGATTTTTTCGCTCACCTTACAGCCCGAGTTGGCGTGCATCACGAAATGAATGCAGAGAGACCACTTGGCATTGTGGTGGGTTCGGGTGACCAGCTTCTTGCGGGCGGACCCATGTCGTTTGCCAATGTGCAAGAGTATTTTGATTACGGTCTTGCTACCGGATTCGACTCTATTGAATTTGGAAGCAGGGGTGTTGAAGTTATCCGGTCGCCGAACGGTTTTTCTTTGTCTCTTAAGGCAAAAAAAGACGCCACTGTTGTCGTCAACGGGAAGATCTATCTCCCTAACGGAAAGTTCGAGCATAAAAATGCTTCAATGGGCGTTAACAGGGATAGTGTTCCGATGTCGCCATTCTTGTCCGGCGAATCTGCGAGGACGGTTCTTGATATGAAAGGAGGGGGCGTGTATAATATCAACCTTCCCCTCGAATACGAAAAAGAGAAAGCTTATGGCGGGGTTGGTTTTGTACTAACGCTACCCTAAGTGTTGAATAATTGATCGTAAAGCCGTCATTGATGTAAACATCTTTGGCGGTTTTTCTTTTTAAATAAGGCCTTCTTAGCCTTGACAAAATGGGTAAAATGTGGTATTCTGGCGTCTAAGCTCTCTATGGGCTAAAAATATACAAAGGACCTTTACAAAATGAAAAATTTTAGTTTGATGCAATCGGTTTTGGCAGCGACAATTTTGGTGTTAGGTGGTTGTGTGCCGCAAGGTGTAGTGCCAGCGGCGACGGTGCCTGTGATGCAAAAAGATGTTCCGGCGATTTCTGCTCCTCAAGATGGAAAGAAAGCGTTTGATATTCTTCCGGTTGAAAAACCTGCTTCTGCGGTGCCCGTGTCTGTACTTCCGACTTCATTGCCGGTGGCGACGCTGGTGAACTCTACGTCTCTTCCGCTTGCGCCGACGCTTCGTGAAGAGGCTGATGCGAAGGCACGATTTGAACCCAGCCCTACGGGTGGCTTTAAAGCCGATCTCTATTATGGAGGTATGGTTAGCGGTCAGCACCTATGCGTGGGCTTGGGTCCTGTGGTGACTTCTGACGCTGCGAAGCGTGAGAATATGACTCAAGCACTGAGCGCATTATCTGAGAAAGGATTTACTACTACTTCGCAAGAAGAGTGTAATTCTGCTGATGCGAAGATTGGGATCAATATGAACCCTACCTATTCGTATGAATCAAGTACTTATATCACTGGGCCTGGCTCTACGATTTGGGGATACTTTGGATCTCCTGGTAATGATAAGGCAGTTGCTGCGATACGTGACGGCTCCGTGTTTAACGAAGCTTTGAAATTTATTGCAACGAAGCCTATGGGCTATCGACTGGATGACAATCACTATCTTTCGATTTATGCTCTTCGTACTGGATTTGAAAGCGTGACATTGGATATCTTTGGCGAGGGTAGCGTTTCGGTAAATGGGAAGACATTATCTTCTCGTTCCATTACATTGACTCAGAATAGTCCACGAGTGGAATTTTCTTCTACGAATGGCGCTACGGTTTCATTGGTTAATGCAGTCCCTGATACTAAGCCCTATGCCAAGACATCCCCTCTGCTCGTTAATGAGGCGATCGGTCATTCATTGTATGAGGGTCGTATTAATACCTTGCGCGTTGTTATGGTTATGGATCTCAGTTATATAAGTCCCCCTAACTCTACGCAGGCTAATCGGTTGTTAGAAGATATGGGTTTCCATGCTATCGAAAAAGAAGAGGGGAAGTATGACTACTATGTTAGAACAGGCTTCCCTACCTATTATTCGATGGAGATAGATTCCTTGTTGTCCAAAGAGTCATTGCCAGGCTATAGTTTTTCTGCCAATGACAGGGTACATGAGTATCGTGTTTCCGGAAAACCTACTGATGTTGCTTCGCTGTTCGTCAAAAACTTTGCCGACTTGAAAGATCTGATTTCGGCGGACAATTCTATCTCCGTGGATCAGGCCGTCACCAAGCATGATGATACCACTTCGGTGATGTACACATTTGTGAGCAAGGGAGGCAAGGCAGATGTGATCAACTTGCAGCTCTCGGCATATGCGGGAGGAGAAGATATTAACAAATACTCCTTCTCTACACAGGGTGTTGCCGGAAACTGGAGCTTGGTTCTTCCTCTGATGGTGGGTAATGGCGGTCCCGACTATCGCACTCGCGAGTCACAGACCATGACTATTACTTTGCCGTATGATCGTTCTCCTCGGCAGGTATTAGCGGAGGTGAAAAATCTCTCGTCTGATTCTCCCTGGGCACATCTTGGACTTCAGAAACTGGATGTCGATGGGATGCCATTTCCTATTGGTCTCTATAATCTGGGAACCAGTATCAACTAGCATGGGTTACTAATTTCAAAACGAGCCTTCTTAATCGGAAGGCTCGTTTTTTTATACATTTTTGTGGCTATATCGTCAGTACTGTGGTGACTATGCCTACTATCAAGAGAACGATGATGGAGAGTGTTAGTGTGGATTGGGTGTTCTTGGCTACTTCTTTCCAGAGTGGACTCATCACGTCAAATGATGTTGCATCGCTCACCGCACTCCTTGTTCTGTTTGCTTCATTATATGCGAGTGTTGTTGCGGTATAGGAGCCTGGTTGTAGGGCAAGGATTCCGTGATCTTCGGTGATGCGCCATTGCCCGTTTGCATTGCTGATTGTTCGGTATGTTCGTGCGTGTTCTTTTTTGGACGATGCGGGTGTTTTTGTGAGCGTCACGAGTATTGTTGTGTCGGGGTTGCTCATTCCCAGTATTGTTAGTGTTCCTTTTGCATCTTGCAGAAGCGAAGTTATACGTGGGGTTATGAGGGTTGTGTCGAGTGCGGCGGTTTGTATAGTCAGTGCAAGAATTTTTTCCTCATCTGATTGTACTACTGCCTGCGAGGATGCTGTTAGAGGTATTGCCTTTGGCATGTATGTCATCAGTCCTATCGCGAGGATGAGCTTTGCTATCCATATCAGTATGATGAGTCCGAATGCACTCATACCGATTATTCTTTTTACTGTGTAATGCTTTTGATGTTCTGCGTGGGTTACGGGGGAGTTTTTGGAAAAATAAAACGGAAGCGAAAGTATTGCAAGGAACATTTCCGCGAGGATCATGAGTGGCACTCTCAGGCAGGCTTTGAGGGTGTGATGTGTGTGGAGGGATTTTTTTTCTTTTACAATGAATGTGGTGATACGAATGATCAGCGCCTTCCATTGTTGCGTGAAGTGTGCCATACGGGGAGAGAATATTGATGACTATAGTATACCACACGCTGTCTCTATCGATGGCGCATGGAGATGTCTGCGTTTGCGTGACGATGGTGTATGGTATACTTATTTCTGTATAGGCTATGAACGTGATGTATTGCGTATGATAGAAAACTGGCTACGTGCAGCGGTGCGGTGGAGTGCTTTTGTCCATAAGGAAAAAGCGCGTCTTTTTGCTGCGCAAGGTTTTGGAATTTTGTGGCATGCGTTCTATTTCACTGCTTTGGAAGCTTCTCTTTTGATGTTTTCCCTTCCCCTTCATCTTTTTGTTGATCCCGATGTTATTATAAAAAAGAAGATCGGGCATCGTTCTCATGCCAAACATTATCAAGTTCGTCGCGCTCTTTCCCTTGCGCTTCTTGCGAGTTCGGGTTTCTTGTATGTTGCTGTGTTTGTCCTGGGTGTTGTCGGGGTGAGTGTTTTTCCCCAAGCGAGCAGTGCATCTACGGCACAGTGGGATTTTGATTCTGCTACGGAATATATTCATGATGCGAATGCCGTTGAGATTGTAGACGGTGTTGTGGTTTTTAAGGCGAGTGCGCCCGTGTATTCTGCACAGTCGGTCTCGGATGAGGTTGTGCCTAGTTCTGCTCCCGATACGGCTCCTGTATCGGACGTGTCTCCTGCCCCTGCGGTTGATGCGGGAGAGCCTCTCCAAAGACCTCATGATCCTTCTCCTCTCGTAGAGACACCGACACTTGATTCCCCCCCTACACCTGTCGTTGCCCCTTCTGATGTGCTCCCTAGCGGTGATACTGTCACATCTTCATCGGTTGATTCCGAGGTGCCTTCCGTTCTCACTCCGGAAGCCATTGTCCCTCCTGCCGAGCAACGCCCTTCCTCTTTGTGCCAAACCGTCATTCAGCCTACGCAATTTTTTCAAGCCAGTGATATTCTTCATTGGACGGGTTTTCGCGAGGCAGCTACGAAGAACGGCGGGGAGATTGCGTATCAACTCTCTCATGATGGGGGCTTGACATGGTTGTGGTGGGATGGGACTTCATGGAGTGACGCGGGTCGGAACAATTTTAATACTGCTGCACAGGTGAACGCGCATATCGCTGAGTTTCCTTTGCTCGACACTCAGAGCGGGACGATACTTTTTAATGCACAGCTTACCAGTGATTGTACTCGGGATATGGAGCTCCTGACGATTGCCGTTGATTATGAGAGTGTTCCAAAGGAGCCGCTGGCTGGGTCAGATGCTGATATTGCCGCCCTTGATGGTATTGAATTGCAGAACACTCCTGAAACTACGCCCGCTCGCAATGATGGTTTTGTTGACGTGAACCAGGATGTTCTCGCAGAGCAGGCTGCTTTGGTGGAAAAAAATACCAAGAAAGAAGGTGGTGAAGAAGAGAAAAGCCAGAGTGGGCATTATCTCGTATCGGTACGCTCCGATCTCGAAGTGACGAATCCGGAAGGGAAGCGTGTCGATACTACTTCAAAGGGTGTATATGTCGGGAAAAAAGGCATTAACGTAGGGTATCTAGAACTTTCCAAAGATATTGATCTTTCTGACCAGCTCTTTGATCAATCGCCTCAACGTGCGTGGCTCTCTCTTTCTCGTCCTTCTCTTGATAGTATTTCTTATGCGGAACTTATCGTATCGCGTTCAGATTTGAATGCGAGTATCGGGGTGTGTCCCTCTGCGTCCGATATTTCTGCTGTGGAGTCGGGATGTGCGGGGGAGACACATTTGAGTAAGGCGAGCCCTGCTGCGAATGGATATCGTCTCGTAAAACTCACCGATGGAAACTATTGGCATATTCGTTTGCCGCTCGGCGCATCATTTTCTGCTGGGGCGTTTGAAATTGATCCCGCTCCTACTGAGGAGACACCTAATATCGAGGATGTACCCACCCCTTCTCCGCCGTCGTCTGGAGATCCTGTTTCTCAGGGTTTTCTGAACACCGGTATTGGTACTGTATTGCTTTCGGTTATACAGCGCGGATTGAATGCGATTATTTAGAATATCACCATTGCATCACCAAAGCTATAGAAGCGGTATCCATCGTGTACCGCTTTTTTGTATGCCTCAAAAAGAAAATCGTGGGCTTCTTGGTAGCATTCGCTCATGGGTTTTCCTGAGATAACAGAGAGTCGGTGTTGAATGAATGAGCATACCAGAACAAGGAGCGTAGATTGCGGGAGGTGAAAATTCGTGATGAGGGCATCGACGCAACGAAATGCATATCCTGGGCGTATGAAAAGATCGACATCATGGGTACCCGAAGAGGTGAAGCCTTTGAGATCGGTGAACGCCTCTAGTGTTCGTGTCGTTGTTGTGCCTACTGCGATGATGCGTCGCTGGGATTTTTGCGAGGCGTTCAGGAGGGATGCGGTTTCGGGAGATATATGTGCCCACTCGGCGTGCATACGGTGAGATGAGAGATCAGTGGTGCGTATGGGTGCGAAGGTGCCTGGTCCTACGTGGAGTGTTACAGGGGTGCGTGTTATTCCTTTTTCGGAGAGTTGTGTAAGGAGTTTTTCTGTGAAATGAAGTCCTGCTGTTGGTGCGGCGACTGATCCTTCGGGATGTGCGTAGATGTTCTGGTACTCTTCTTTATGGTGCGATCCTGGCTGGATATATGGTGGGGTGGGGGTGGTTCCGTAGCGCTGTATTGCTTTCATGAGCTCTGCACCCGAGAGGGAGAATTGTACGCGCCAGATTGTTTCGTCTATTTTTTCCAAAGGGATTGCGGTGAAGCCGGGAGCGATCGTGAGGGGTTTGTTCGCATCCTGTTCGCGCACATTGCCGAGTATTGCATGCCATACGTTGGGTGATTCTTCTCGCGTGAGGAACACTTCGACTTTGCCGCCTGTTGCCTTGTGTGCAAAAAGACGCGCGGGGATTACTTTGGAATCATTGACGACGAGGATATCATTGCTGTTGAGATATTCTCCTATTTCAAAAAAACGTCGATGAGTGATGGTTTTTTTTGCGACGTCAAGCACCATCAGTCGGCAATGATCGCGCGGTGATGTAGGTTTTTGAGCGATGAGTTCCGAGGGGAGCGTATACTCGAATTCGGATGGGTTCATATGGTCTGCATGGTACCAGAATCGTGTAAAATAGCCAATACTCTTGCACGAATGAGAGATGCATGCTAGTATAGGGCTACTGTATATATAAAGACTATTTCCTATGGCACGCGCTATCAAGAAAAAAATCACCACGGGCGTTAAGCTTCCAAAGTTGAAGCGTAATGAGCGGAGCAAGCATCGCCAGCCCAAATTCGACTAGTGAGAAAAACACGCGCTCTATATGTACTCGTACACAGGTGCGTGTTTTTTGTTGCATGAAATTGTGGTACACTATATGTGCTTGTTACCTCTTCATTTTTTATGCCTCGAAAGAAAAAATTTCAAAAAGCGTGGGTGCTCACGGTTGACATGGGATATGGTCACCAGCGTGCGGCGTATCCGCTCAAGGATATTGCGTACAAGGGGGTCATCGCCGTGAACGATTATCAAGGATTGCCTGCATCTGAGCGCAAGACATGGAAGACGAGTCGTGAAGGATATGAAATTATTTCTCGTCTCAAAGGAAAGTCGGCGATTGGTAATGCACTGTTTGGGATGTTTGATCGTATTCAGGAAATTCCTCGTTTCTATCCGAAGCGTGATCTTTCTCGTCCGAATCTTCAATTGACTCACACCTACCATCAAATTGAGAAAGAGGGTTTATGTAAGCATCTTTTTGAAAAAGTATTGTCGAAGAATAATAAAATTCCCTTGGTGTGTACGTTTTTCATGCCTGCGTTTGCTGCGGAGCATTATGGATATCCCGGGACTATTTATTTGACTGTATGCGATGCAGATGTGAGCCGTTCATGGGCTCCTCGTGATGCTCAACAAAGCCGTATTAAATATTTAGCTCCGAACAAGCGGGTTGTGGAGCGTTTGATGTTATATGGCGTAAAGGAAGAGAACATTTTTCTGACCGGCTTTCCTTTGCCTAAGGAGAATATTGGTCCCGATCTCAAGATTCTCAAAAAAGATATCGGCGCACGTATCGTCAATCTGGATCCCCATCAACGCTCGATGCATAAGTTTGGTCACATCTTGAGTTATCATCTGGGGAAGAAGAATATTCCTAAGCGTGCTACCCATCCACTTACGCTTACTTTCGCGGTCGGTGGGGCGGGAGCGCAGCGTGAAATTGGTGCACAGATTTTGGAAAGTTTGAAGACGAAGATTATCCGCGGGAAGATTGATGTTAATATTGTAGCGGGGACGCGTAAGGAAGTCATTAAGTATTTTGAAGGAGTGATAAAGGATATTGGTCTTTCCAAGGAGTTAAAGAATAGCGTGCGTATCATCGAGGGAGAGACAAAAGATGAGTACTTCAGAAACTTTAATAAGGTACTGCGTACGACCGATGTTCTTTGGACGAAGCCTTCGGAACTTTCTTTCTATACCGCGCTGGGTATTCCTATCATCATGGCACCTTCGGTGGGTTCGCAGGAAGATTTTAATCGCGTGTGGCTCAAAACTATTGCGGGAGGTATCGCGCAAAATGATCCGCGGTATACCGATGAGTGGCTTATGGACTGGGTGGATAGCGGATGGCTTGCGCGTGCTGCGTTGAATGGCTTTTCTGAAGCTCCTATTACGGGAACATATGTTATCGAGAAGCTCGTTCTGGGGCATCTTACGGAGGTATCTGAACCAGAGGGTGAGGTGGAATCAAATCTTGTATAGTGTATTTGTTATTTATTTTTACTCCCATGATCAAACATATTGAACAAAAGGTTACTAATCTTGTTATCACGTTTCTTTCTGTCGGACTTCTCGCGCTTGTGCTGGGACTTCTTGTCTTGGCTGATGAGTTCCTCCTTCGTTTTATGGTCGCGATTGGTTTTTTCCTTATCGCCTATGCCTTTCTCCATGTCGCGTACAAAGTTCAGTGCATCAGACATGCCCTCGAAGACACCCTCCACATCAAACCATCCTCCAAGAAGCGTTAAGTCATCTGTCCCCCGATTCAAACATTGGGGGCAGGTTTTTTTTGGCAGTCTTCTCACTGTTTGCATTCTCCTTGCATTCTTTTTTCAGTTTCCGACGGAGCCTTCGTGGATTACTCCAGAATATGGGGTTACATTTTCTCCTGCGTACGCAGAGAGTCTCGGACTCGACTGGCACCAGACGTATGATGCGATTGTAGGAGATCTGGGCGTAAAGCGTCTTCGTCTTTCTACGTATTGGGATGTTACGGAGCCGCACAAGGGTGAGTTTGATTTTCATGACGTTGATTATGAGCTCAATGGCGCAGGCGTACATGGCGCGAAGGTTCTTTTTGCAGTAGGGAGAAAGTTGCCGCGGTGGCCCGAATGTCATGATCCTGAATGGATCCAGGGGGCGACGCAAGATCGTACTGAACAGGAGCTGCTTTCGTATGTAGATACGGTGGTGCAGCGATACAAAGACAATCCGGTGATTGATAAGTGGCAGGTGGAAAATGAGCTGTATTTTCCTTTTGGTATTTGTCCCCATCGACTCGGTGGGAAGACGCTGGATAAGGAGATTGCTATCATTAAGAAATATAGTGATAAGCCTGTGGTGGTGACGGATAGTGGGGAGTGGAGTACCTGGTTTCCTGCTGTTCTTCATGGAGACATTCTTGGTATCAGTACATATCGAGAGGCGTGGAATCCTATTCTGGGTCATATTCCTTTTCCTCTCACTCCTGGGTACTACCAGATACGTGCTTCGCTTATCGCGCCCGTCAAGACGGAGATTATTATTACCGAGGTTCAGGCTGAGCCCTGGGGCCCCCGCCCTGTTTCTGAAATGTCTCAATATGAGATGTATCAATATATGCCCCTCGCCAAGGTACTCGATAACGTGCATTATGCGCAGCAGATCGGTTTTCCTGAGGTGTACCTTTGGGGAGTGGAGTGGTGGTACTGGCTCAAGGTACACGGAGATGAGTCGTATTGGAATGAGTTGAAGAAGGTATTCTAAGGGCAGGTGTTTCTGAGATCCATTAGTCCTATTATCTTGCTCGGGATATTGTTCCTCATGGAACAATTATATAGATCTAGGCTACCCAGTATCCCTGAACGTATTGGGCTAAAAAGAATGCGAGGAATATTGTTTGTAGAATCATGAGACCAAGGAATGCTCCTTGGTTTTTTGTTGCGGCGCCGAGGGCTATAAAAATAGGGAAGCAGCCGAGCATATACCGTCCGATGCTATCGGGTCTACCGCTGAGAATAGGGAGAATGAGGAGGAGGGTCGCGTAGAGTGCGTAGGTTTTGCGAAGATAGATCCAGCAGAGGATGACGCCGATCGCAAAAATACCGAGAAAGGTAAGATCGGTGTAGGCATTGGTTATGAAGAACGCGTCGGGGGGATTTTGGAACAAAGAGAAATAGTGTTGCCAGCTTGATGATATAGCGCTCCAGGAGAGAGTACTGTTGCGATGCCAGGCTTCTTGCGCGTGGGAGAATATGAAGGGGTTTCCGAACTCTTGGGCGAGGTACCAGAGGTGAGCGATGAGTGCTACGGGCATTATGAGGAATGCGAGGAGGTCTTTGGAGAAAAAATTCTTTAGTGACTGACGGTGTTGGAGATAGTATTCTATGAGGAGGGGTATGACGATGAGGATTCCTGAGACTCGTGTGATGGCGAGGAGGGCGACGAGGATGCTTGCTTCCCACCACCGTTCACGACGTGCCAGATACCATGCACCGACTGCGAGCATGAGGAAGAGTGATTCGGTGTAGGGGGCGATGAGAAAGAAGGCGAGAGGGAACGTGAGAAGGAGGGTTATTGTTTTCCACGCGGTCTTTGGATCTTTTTCGAAGGAGACTAGACGGTAGAGGGCGAACGTTGTGATGGTGAGTGAGATGCCGGATATGAGATAGGATGCCACTTCAAATGAGTGCAGCAGTGATCCTATAGTCTGAATCAAAAATGGATACAGTGGGAAGAATACGACCGACGACTGTGTTCCTTCTTGGAAGAAGTATCCGTGCTGTGCGATGATGAGGTACCAGCTCGCGTCCCATCGAGTAAACAGTCGTGAGAGGAAGAAGTGTGGCTGGGAGAGAAACTGTGTTATCTCTGGTGTGATGGGAAGTCGTGAGAGTATGAACAATGCGAAACCGCCTATACCACAAAGCCACATTACAATGAGCGCCGCTAGAGAAAGACGAGTATGGGTGAGATTAGACATATCTTGTATTGTTAGTATACCATATAGATACTATTGATCGTTTTTTATGGAGGATCCGTTTGCGCCTATTGCGTCACAAGAAGAGATCGTTCTCTCGGTTACTCAATGTATCGAGTATGTTAATTTTGTCATAGGGAGAAAGACGGTTGTGGTTGAAGGGGAAATTACTGGGTATTCGGTGAGCCAGAATAAGTGGGTGTTTTTTTCCTTGCGGGATGAGCAGGGGGTGATTGCCTGTTTTGCGATGGTATACCAGCTCAGTGGGCGCTATGAGGACGGGATGCGGGTGCGTATTTGGGGGACGCCTCGTCTTCATCAAAAGAGCGGGAAGTTCAGTCTCTATATTGATCGTATGGAGGCGACAGGGGAGGGTGCTTTGAAGCGTGCATTTGAGTTGACGAAGAAGCAGCTTGAAAAGGAAGGGATTTTTGCACAGGAGCGAAAACGGGCATTGCCTCGCATGCCAAAAGTTATCGGCCTTATTGATTCAAAAGAATCAGCGGCGCATACCGATTTTATGCGTATCCTCAATCAGCGGTGGCGCGGCATATCCGTTCATCATATCCAGGTGCGGGTTCAGGGCGAGGGAGCGGTCGATGATATCGTGAAAGCCTTCGAATGGTTTAATGAGAATGATACGGGTGCCGAGGTGATTGTCATGATTCGTGGTGGGGGAAGCCTTGAGGATTTGGCTGCGTTCAACGCAGAGGGGGTGGCACGTGCGGTGTTCGGCTCACGACTTCCTGTTGTGTGTGGGGTAGGCCATGAGCGTGATGAGTCTTTGGCGGACTATGCTGCCGATATGCGGGCTGCAACGCCGACTCACGCTGCATCATTAGTGGTTCCTGATCGTCAGGAGGTGGGAGCGCAGATCGGGCGGTATGTGCGCACGATGGTACATGCGTATGAATCACTTCTTGAATGGGAGCGCCATCGGGTTCAACAAAGTGCTCGTGTGGTGTTCTTGACCATTGAACGTGCGGCGCAGCATGTGCATCATTGTATTGAGAGGATACGGAATGCGTTTCGTTATCGCGAGCAGGAGATTGCTCGTTTTCAGAGAGAGCTCGTGACCATACATACGCATTCCGCACGTTCTCTTACTTCTTGTATCGTGCGTAGGAGAGAATCTCTTGCTTCGCGCACTGAAATGCTTCGCGCTGTGAGCCCTATGGGGGTTCTCGAGCGGGGATACTCTTTGATTCGCAAAGGGGGTAAAGTGGTTGATTCTGTCGCTGCCTTGCAGGAAGGGGAGAATATCGATATCGTATTACATGATGGGCAGCGCAATGCGCGGATTACTCAATAGAGAGACCCCTTTTCAGAGAATTTATAGCGTATTAATTTGAATACTATATGTCCAAAAAAGATCAAACATTTGAGGAAGCGTATGCGGAGCTTGAAAAGATTGCTTCGGAGATTGATTCCGGGAAGATGCCTCTGGATGAATCATTGAAGAAATTCGAAGAGGGTGCGGCGCTGGCGGAGTTTTGTAAGAAGAAGCTGGATGATGCGGAGAACAAGGTGGTTGATATCAAGAAGAAGTTTGCTCTCGGTGACATCAAAGAAGAGGACAATGTTTTTTAGATGTCTTTGACCATGTAGGTGCCTTCGAGGCGGTACCCTCGGGCGCGATAGTACTCGCGGACGCCGATACCGGCGATGATCGCTATCTTTTTGTAGCCATTTTTTTGTGCAAGATTCTCTGCTTCGATGAGGAGGCGTTTTCCGAGGCCTTTGTGTTGTGAAGAATTTTCTAATTGTTCGCGGATTGCTATCTGAGAGCCGTAGGTATGGAGCTCACGGATGAGAGCGGCGTCTTTGAGCTCAGGGAGTACTTCCCATAGCTTGTGCGCTTCTGAGGATGGGAAGCGAAGACGTAAGAATGCAAAGATAGTCTCTTCTTCGGGGGATTCAAAACTCAAGAAATGTTCTACCCCTTGCGAGGCGTCGTATGTTCTTTTGAAGAGGGTAGGCTCAAGAGATGCGGGTTTTTTGAAATATGCATGGCCTACTTCTCGACAGCGAATACAGCGACAGATGAGTCCATTCTTTTTCATGGACGTGATTATTTCTTGAAAGAGGTTCGTTACTTTGTTTCCTGCCGTTATCTCATTTCCCGGGATATCACGAATAACCCGGGCTACGCGAATGTAGGGCGGGATCATCGCTTTGATCTCGGAGAGGAGGGGGATGAGCTGTGCGGTGGTTAGTGGGGTGTAGAGGCCTTTTTTATAC
>JAHFHK010000048.1:1444-7243 GCA_023246955.1 Candidatus Uhrbacteria bacterium | reverse complement strand
GGCATGGCAAAGGATCATCCTATATTGCAGTTCGATAATGTGGTGATTACGCCTCATATCGCATCGTTTACCACGGAATCATTTATGGAAAAATTGCCGGAGATTGTTACGGAAAATATTGAGAACTTCTTGAAGGGTGCACTGACGAATCTGGTTGGCTAGAACGTCGGATTTTTGACATATTGTTCGTCTTGTGGGAGGCTTTTTGTATTATAGTTCTTTGAAAGGGAAGGAATGGGTATATGGAAAATAGTGAGAATATTATGGTGGTGCGGCGCGATGTGCTTATTCGCGAACATTATTTCGATGGGTTTATGGACGCCCGCGAGTTTGATTTTGAGTCCGTTATACTCGCAAACTTTGAATGGATGGCGAGGGATGAAGCCGAAAAGGATATTCGTTTTAAGCAGCCCATCGGATATCAGATCATGTATAAGCCGTCGACGCGTGAAGTGTTTCTCTATCTGCGCAATAAGAAAAATACTGAGCAACGATTACAGGGTAAATGGTCGTGTGGTGTCGGTGGACATATTGAGCAATGTGATGTTGCGGGTGGGAGTAATCCTATTCATGAAAGTTCTCTTCGGGAAATGGACGAAGAAGTAGCCATAACGGGGGGTCGCGATATTCGTGTTTTGGGGTATATCAATGATGATACCGATGCAGTGGGGAGGGTTCATTTTGGGATTTTGTATCTTGTGACTATTGACGATGATGCTACTATCACTGTCCTTGATCCGCATATCGCGGAGGGGAGTCTGGTATCTCTTGATGATCTTGAAGAAAAATGTAATTCGCAAGACTCTGTTGAGAATTGGACAAAGATTGCCTGTGCGGCATTGAGGAATTTGTGAGTCTCGGTACCGAGGAGGGTATGAGGGATGATGCGAATAATCATGGTTTTGTTGCTCGTTTTTTCTTATATCTTTGCGCCTCCGGAGATTGTTGTTGCGCAGGAGGAGAAGCAAGACGTTCAGGTTTTTTTTGAGGATACTTCGCTTACTCAAAAAGAGAAGACCGAGTTGCGTGCGCTCACGATGCGTCTTTTAGGGGATGCTACTCCTTTGATAGGGAAATCCATTAAGAAGGTTATCTTCTATCAAAGGGTCGATGAGGCGTGCGGATATTACGATTATGAGTTTGATGCTCTTGAGATACTACTGAATCATATCGAGTGTTATGCTCCCGAGGATGTACTATTACACGAAATGGGACATGCCGTCATTAGACAGTATTCTCTCACACCCTATCCTCCTGTAGTTCTCGAGAAACAATGGAGCGACCGTTTGCACGAAAAGATTGCTGAGATGTATAAGTGGTATCGAAAAGATACGCGACGATTTGTTTTGAAAGCACTTCGTAAACAACTGCTCTTCGGGACTCATACATATACGCGCAATGAAATAGCGCTTCTTGTGTCTAGGGTTATGGACTACGCGGGATATGTCACGGTGTTTTCGCATGGTGTGTCATATACGGTTTTGCGGGATGAGTTCGTTCGATGGCTCGATTGTGCGGAAAAAAATATTTGCACGATTGATGACATGTTCTTAAATATGCTCATCGAAAATGAATAGGGGTCGGGATGGTGTACTAATCACACCATCTTTTTTTATTTGCGGAAATGCTAGAGTCTGGTACTCTACAGGGATATGAAACTTATCTCTTGGAATGTAAATGGAATACGGGCTGCCCTCAGCAAGGGGTTTTTGGACGTGATCGAAGAGCATCAACCCGACATCATCGGATTACAGGAAGTGAAGGCACGACCTGAGCAGGTGAATCTGGAAATCCCTGGCTACTCGCAATGGTGGAATCCTGCACAAAAGGCGGGGTATTCTGGAACGGCGATTTTTTCACGATATGAGCCGAATGCGGTGACGTACGGTATTGGTCATGATGCGCACGATGGTGAAGGGCGGGTGATCACGGCGGAGTTTGATGACTACTATCTCGTGAACGTGTATACGCCGAATGCAAAGCGCGAGTTGTTGCGTCTGGACTATCGTATGGAATGGGATCGGGAGTTTTTGAAATATCTTAAAAAGCTGGAAGAAAAAAAGCCGGTGATTTTTTGTGGAGATCTGAACGTCGCACACCAGGAGATAGACTTGGCGAATCCTCGTGAGAATCGAAGGAACCCAGGTTTTACCGATGAAGAGCGAGGGAGTTTTGATGCGCTTATGGATGCGGGGTTCGTTGATACGTTTCGGCATTTTAACAAGGATCCTCATCATTATACCTGGTGGAGTTATATGGCGGGTGCTCGTGCGAGGAATATTGGGTGGCGGATTGATTATTTCCTGACTTCGCCTTCGTTAGCGCCTCGTCTCAAGAATGCATTTATCTTGCCTGAAGTTATGGGGTCGGATCACTGTCCTGTGGGGATTGAGCTGGAGTAAGGTGTGTAATAATGGATTTTTTGGAAAAGTAAAAAGCGACCATAGAGAATTATCTCCGTGATCGCTTTGTTATATTAGTGACAGGGGCCGGTATGCGAGGGTGGGTTTGGGCGGGCTTCAGTGGAGAATGTTACTCTTAATTTGGTGGGGTCTTTTTCGTCGGATTCTGCTTGCACTTCTCGCCATCCCTGTGATTTATATATCTCAACCAGAACGGATATTGGTGGCGGTATCTTGTGTGTGTAACCAACTACGATAGGGAGATTTTTAAGGTCTGTAGCAGCATTCTTCATTGCTTCGATTAGATTTTCATCTATTTGAAGCATCAATGCTTGAATCCTTTCTAAATACTGCTTATTCCTGTCTTCGTCGATTTTCCTTTCTTTGCTGAATTTTCTTCCTTTTTCTCTTAATTCTTCGGGGCCGATTGCCATTGTTTTTTCCTCTTTTCTTTGGTTGTCAAAAAATCTTCTCTTTTTTTATCATAAAAGAACGGACCCGTCAAGAGTCCGTTTCTGTATGTCGATTCGTTATTTTACGCGGCGAAACGTTTGTTGACGATCTGCCAGTCGATGGCGTTCCAGAATGCGGTGATGTAGTCGGCGCGCTTCAGCCCGTAGTCGAGCATAAAGGCGTGTTCAAAGACATCCATGACGAGGAGCGGTCTGCATCCGGCGAGGTGGCCTCCATCGTGCTCGTTCACCCATGTGGTGAAGATATGTCCTGTCTCTGGCTCTTGGTAGAGGATGACCCATCCGATACCGCGCATTGCTCCTGTGGCGGTGAAAATTGTTTGCCATCGTTCAAAGGTGCCGAACTGTTCGGTGATTTTTTGGATGACGGAGAGGTCGGCGTTGGGGTTGCTTTTTTCTTTTGAGAGATTTTCAAAATAGTACTCGTGGAGGCGCATGCCGTTGAATTCCCAACCAAAGCGACGCTTCAGCTCGGCGTATTCGGGAGTTGCGGCTTTTTCGGCGTCGACCATCTGTCCCATGATATCGTGGAGCTTGTTCGTGTTCGTCACGTAGCCTTGGTAGAGGGTAAAGTGGTTCGTGAGGAGGGCATCGCTGAAGCCGGCGAGGCCGAGGAGGGTTTCGTAGGATTTGGGCTGGAACATACGGAGAAGGGTTATGTGGATAAGGAGTCTCTCTTGAAAGTATCTGTATTGTCGCTGAATGTGTAATTTTTGGCAAGAAAAAACACCCGATTGTGCGGGTGCGGGGGTATGCGTATTGCCCATGGTTATAGTTTGAGGGCATTGATTCGTTTCTTCTCTTTTAATAGAGCAGGTCCTGTTGTGGTCATATATATTGCCATACTCAATAGAATACCTATGATGTATCCTTGGTATAGTGGAAAATTTTCTGTTGCCACGAGCATAGGGATTGACACCACTGACATTATTACCCCTGCACTGCAGCGTATTGATAGCGCCCGCGTTATCATTTGTATTGCTTCTTTCCTTATCTCTTCAAAATCAACGACAAATGGTTTTTTGTCTGTACTCCACGAGGCGGCGAGATGGTAGGCACCAGTAGGACCTATTTGTACTTGTTTTATGATGAGAATGTGGCACTTCCCTTTTTTCATAAGGACATCCTCGTAGTGGGTTGGTGTGTGGCGCAGTGTTTGCTTGAGATCATTATATTGAATGATCCCAGACACTGTTTTCCTGAAAGTATCGTATGCTTCATCATCTCTGTGTACTTTGGTATATCCTGCCTTCAAGAGTAGATCCATGTGTATATCGGTGAGCGGAGGATCGTTGATGAAGGGTTTGAAGGTGTAGAGCTCTTTTTTTATTTTCTCTGCTTCTCCTTCGAGGCGTCTTATTTCTGCGCAGAGCGGTTCCAGTTCTGCTTCGAGATCTTTTTTGGTTTTCCCATCTTCGGTGCAGTTTTTCCTCCCTATTTGTATAGGATAAAAATAGATATTGGGTGGTTGCCATATATCGCTCATGGTTCTTGGTTTCTCCTTTTGTATTGTTAATGGACGATTGCAATGACACTAGCAAAGTTTTGACGGTTTTGCAAGGGGTTACTTCTGGATTTCTTTACTGGGAGAAAATTGTGCGATGAATTCCGAAGGCTTCACCCAGTCTTCTTTTTTGGTTCTTGTAGACCCGGGTGTCCAGTATCCGGGGAGTACCTGTCCATGCCACTCGCCGGTGTATATACCAAAGTGGAGGTGCTCGATATCCCACCAGCCATTCTCTGTCGTATTCTTTTTTCCTACCGAGCCTATTACTTGTCCTTTTTTGACGAGGTTGTCTTTCTGTATGAGTCGTTCTTGCATGTGCTCGTATAGCGCATAAAATATCTGTTTTGTTTTGGGATGCTTATGCGCGATCACTATGAGATTACCCCAATTTCCTTTTGTTGCGCTTCCTGGGTGAAGTGCGGAATATACCACGCGTCCTCGTCCGATAGAAACAATGGGGGTGTTCGCAGGACGAAGAATATCTTCCGCAAGATGAAATCCCCAATACACACCCACGTACGTTGCTTCTTGTAAAAATCCTAAACCGTTTACTGTGTAGTCATCGAAAGGGAAGCGAAGGGACTTTGGCGAGGGAATTGGGAGGGGTGGGATTGTTGCTTTTTGTTCATCCATATATCGATCAGTATATCATGTACAGTATCTGTGTATTCAAAAATCCGCCTTCACTACTGGGCGGAAGGCGGATTTTTGTCTCTCGTATCTTTGTTCTATGTTTTTCCCACGAGGTCGAGCCCGGGTTTGAGAGTGTCTTATATCATGAGAAGCTGGAGATCGGCAATGTTTTTGAAATCTTTAATATTCCGTGTTACGAGAGGTACATCAATCTCTAGCGCTGATGCTGCGATGAGGGCGTCTGGCAGTTTAATGGCTCTATTTCTCCGCAGTGAAGCAGCCATCTGCGCAACGCTTGAATTGATAGAAAGAGATACGAAGTTTTCCTTTAGAAATACTACGAGAGTGGCTACTTCAGTGACTGACAGCACCGAATAGGAGAGTAATTCTGCCTCAACGATAGGCGAGAGGAAGAGTGTTTTCGTTTCCTTCTGAAGGGTGGTGAGCAGGTTCACTACTACGGTTTCTCCTCCCAGGAATGCGATCAGGATGTTCGTATCGATAAGCATGTGAGTATACTAAAAATTAACGATCCCAATCGGATCGTGTCTTTTTTACATGTGCGGCTAGCCCCTTCTGTTTCTTCTTGAGAAGTCCAACAGCGTTTGTCCAGCTTTTGCGCAGTGCCGCAGGCTTCCTGAGACTCGTCTTTGTGATAATTTTTGCAGTACTTGTATGGGGCATATGAAGTGTAGTATTACGGTTATTATACCTTTGGCCTGACGCAATGTAAAGAGACTGTGTTCTTTATTGGGTCTTTGAATTCCAAAAAGGAATCACCTGC
>JAHFHK010000048.1:0-1434 GCA_023246955.1 Candidatus Uhrbacteria bacterium | reverse complement strand
GCGTGATTCCTTTTAACAATGTGTGGGTACGCTCTTTCTCTATATCTTTCCCACCAGATCGAGCCCTGGTTTGAGGGTGTCCTTTCCTGGTTCCCAGCTGGCGGGGCAGACGAGGCCGGGGTGTTCTTTGACGAACTGGGCGGCTTGGATTTTGCGGAGAAGTTCTTTTGCACTGCGGCCGATGCTGTTGTCGTGGATTTCGTAGGCTTTCAGGACGCCTTCGGGGTCGATGATGAAGGTTCCGCGAAGGGAGAGACCTTCGTCGTCGATGTAGGTTCCCATCATGTGGCAGAGGTTGCCGGTAGGGTCTGCTGCCATAGGGAAGCTAATTTTCTTGATCGCCTCGGAATTGTCATGCCACGCTTTGTGTGCGAATACGGTATCGGTGCTAATGCTTATCACTTCGGTATTGAGTTTCTGGAATTCTGGATATGCATTGGCCATTTCTTCGAGTTCTGTAGGGCAGACGAACGTAAAGTCGGCAGGGTAGAAAAAGAGAATGAGCCACTTTCCTCTGTAGTCTGAGAGTTTTACTTTCTTGATGTCTTCGTTGTGATAGATCTCAAATTCCTGATCAGGGACGTGGTCGCCGATGACGGGGCAGTAGAGAGGCATCATGTCGTTGTGATCTTCGTGGGTGTGTTCCATAGGGATGCTTGGTTAAATCTTAGGCTGCTGGTTCTTCGTAGAGTTCGAACATGGATTTTGGTACTCCACAGAGGGGGCAGATCCAGTCCTCGGGGATGTCCTCGAACGGGGTTCCAGGAGCGATGCCGCCGTCGGGATCGCCTAGCACGGGATCGTAGATATACCCGCATGGTGGGCAAAGGTATTTTTGCATATGGATTAAAGGGAAATAGGTAATAAATATAAGGGGATTGTAGTATATTATGGCATTTGTGGCAACTATTGACTTTTTGGCAGAAATGTGCTATTATTGCAGTAGTTCTTATCATCATTGCTCGTTAGGAGTACAGACGGAGGTGTCGAAGCGCTTTAGGGCGGTTTTGGTGCTTTTTCTCGTGCCTGGTGGGTGAAATACATACAAAGGAGAGATAAGACAATGGCAAAGGTTACATTGGATCAGATCGGTGAATTGATCGCTCAAAGCAAGAGTGGTCGCATTACGAAAGCGGCTTTTCAGCGCTTTCTTGATACTCCGACTTTGGCGGTAGTGGCATCTAGCGCGGTCATTGTTCCCACGACGGACTTTGACCGCTGGAAAAAGCTTTACCTCGACAACTTTGGTATTGATGTGGATGTGACGGCCATCGTCATGCCACCTCGCCCAGCAGAAGGATAGTGGCGACTCATAGTGGTTGCTGCCGGTCTTACGGTCGAAGCGATCTTTCAGAAGTGTCGGGAAAAGTTCGGCGCTTGGAAATATACCAGCACTGATCTGGATAAGGCCGTTCCTACGAACGACCGTTGTCC
>JAHFHK010000011.1 GCA_023246955.1 Candidatus Uhrbacteria bacterium | reverse complement strand
AAAACACGAAATGAACGGTCCGGTATACTACGTAAGTAGAAATATTTTCCCTTCAGCTATTTATGAAACTCACAAAAATTGTTTGCACGATCGGCCCTGCGTCAGAGTCAATCGCTATCCTCGAAAAAATGGTACATGCCGGGATGAACGTCGCGCGGTTGAACTTCTCTCATGGCACTCACGAGAACCATCACCAACTCATCAACCACATCCGCACCATCGCAAAGAAGAACGCGACTCCTATTGCAATCCTCCAGGATCTTCAGGGACCGCGTATTCGCATCGGGGAAATGCCACCGGAAGGAGTGAAGATAGAGAAGGGAGACAAGATTCGTCTCATTCCAGAAAAAGAGTACAAGAAGAGTATGGCCGATGCCCTCCCGAACCAGTATGCAGGTATGGCGAACGACGTAGAGGCGGGACAGCATATCCTCATCGCCGATGGGACAATGGATCTTCAAATCACACGTGTTGAGGGGAAGACGATTCATACAAAAGTACTCGTCGGAGGAACAGTGAAGTCGCACAAGGGCATCAACGTCCCTGGCGCAACACTGAAAGTACCCCCCGTAACCGACAAGGACAAAAAAGATGTCATATTCGGTATCGACCAGGGAGTAGACTTTGTTGCGATGAGTTTTGTAAAATCAGAAAAGGATGTTGTGCTCTTACGTGAATACATGAAAGCGCACGCAAAAGGTAAAGCCATCCCCGGAATCATCGCAAAGATAGAACGCCCCGAGGCGTTGGAGAATTTTGACGCACTCCTCGAAGCTGTCGACGGTATTATGATCGCCCGTGGGGATCTGGGCCTAGAAATACCCGCATCACGAGTGCCTGTCTATCAAAAAGAAATGATCGAGCGGTGCACCGCGTATGCTAAGCCAGTCATCGTCGCGACACAGATGCTCGAATCAATGACGATGAATAGTCGCCCTACACGTGCGGAAGTTTCGGATGTTGCCAACGCAGTATTTGATGGAACCGACGCAGTGATGCTCTCAGGAGAGTCGGCATCAGGACCCTACCCTGTCGAGGCAGTACAGATCATGGCGGACACCATAGCGTTTACTGAGATGTCGCTTGCAGATCACACCTGCGCCGATGATTGTTGCTGCGAGACAGGATTTGAAACTATCGCGTGCGGTATCAGTGCAGTGGTAGGATCGGGGCATGTGGCTGCAGTTGTTACCGATGAGCAGGATGAGCGATTCGTCCACCTCCTCGCAAGCTATCGAGAGGCAGTACCCATTATTCTCCTTACGAAAAAAGGTGGATTTCACAATCGCCTTAATCTTTCACGAGGGGTAGTAGCACTCGATGTAGGCAAGGATTCAAAAGTTGCACTGAGGGCAAGCAAACTCGTAAAGAAAGGAGACATGATTGCGAGAGTGACAAAAGATACGCTGAAACTGGAGAGAATATAGGGAAAATAGAATCGATCCGCCAAGTATCCACAAATATCCCCTTGACGATCTGTAAAGAACACGCTAGACTGATCTACGTGTTCTTTTTGCATACCCATAATACCAAAATAAAAGGAGGTGAATATCTCTTTCTGGTACTATGGAATGCAGCACAATATAATTTCAGGAGAATGTAAGTGGGAAAGAAGACTAACGACAGGGACCTGATGGATGAAGTGGCGCGCGTTCTTGACAGGAGGAGCACAAAGGCAAACCTTTCGCTCGTACCAGATCCGGGACCGACATCTCGTTTTGGCCCTACGCCCCAACCACGTGCCAGTGACAGTACTAATCACCTCATATATCGTCTAGGAGGTACCGCCTAAGCATCAGGAGAATCTTTTTACATTCCATTTCTAGTAAATGAAGCGCGCCCGCAATACACAGCAATATGTGTACTGCGGGTTTTTTGTAACCAAAGGTATTGACACGCACAATGAGTGTGATATTATTGAATGTACCTTGATAATCCAAAAATGATAGGAAGAAAGGAGAGGGTTCTCGTCGAAAGGGGTTATTAAGGAAAAGTAAGCAATAAAAATGTAGGAGAATACAAGTGACACAGGTACAGACAGTAGAAAAGAAAGAAGCAAAGATTTTCAACTGGTTTTCAGCCCAGTTTGAGAATATTCAGAAGAAATTCAAGGCCTTGCGTGATGAGTTCCAAAAGCTTATTTCGCGAGCAAATCAGAAAGCGGGGGGACTGAAAGGTCTTGCGATATCGGCTACGGTTTCGTTCGTGCAGGACGTGCATGAATACGCAAAGTTTCTTCAGGACACCAGCTATTTCCTTGACGCCATGTTAGAGAATTTTTCTCGACAATGGGGAGGGGGAGCTGATCTCCTGGACGTGGTCCTGGAAAGAGATGATGACTTACCCTTCTGGCTTATTGCGGAAGGAGAAATCATATCATTCTATCGCACCGTCCGAAACGAATACAACTCTATAAGAATTTGTCTTGGGGAGTTCTTTGCTTACGAACAACCCCCAGCATTGTCCTACGCATCCACCGCTGTTTCTAATAATTAGAACAGCTTTTCACCCCGGCACCTACTCGCCAATGCGATTAGGTGCTATTCTTTTTTAAACGGATATTCCGAGATAGGATTTATTTCTCATACTATGATGACAGGTTTTATATTCGGAGAGTTCACGCCTCCAGAAATTCTCGTGCAGCTCGGGCCCATACATATATATACCTACGGGCTCATCGTCGCACTTGCAGCAATTGCGGGCTATTTGATCACGGTGCGTATGGCAACGCTCTATACGCGGGTACTCGGAAAAGACTACGTGTATGTTATTGATACAATCCTTCTCCCGCTATTTATAATCGGTGCCGTGTGCGCACGGGCACTATTCGTCCTCTATAACCTAGACTATTTTTCAGCGCATGCCTGGGAAATCCTCGCACTCTGGCACGGCGGATGGGTGTGGCAAGGAGGGCTAATCGGTGCAACGATCGCCCTCTTTCTCTATGCGCGCACAAAGAAACTCCCGTTCTGGCTTCTCGCCGACATCATGACACCAGGCGTGGTGCTTGCCCAGGCAGTAGGACGATGGGGGAACTATTTTAATCAAGAGGCGTACGGCCTCCCTACGAGGCTTCTTTGGGGGATCCCTATTAAAGCAGCACGTCGCGTAACGGGATACGAGGGCTTTAGCCATTTTCACCCGGTATTCCTTTATGAATCACTATGGGATCTGGCCGTGTTCCTCCTCCTCTACCTCGCCAGTCGCCGCGTAATGCTCCATTTTGCTAAAGATCGAAAGCATGAGGGAGGCTGGGTGCGATTTGGGACAATATTCTTGGGATATGCGGTGCTCTACTCCTTGGGGCGCTTTTTCCTTGAGTTTATAAGGATTGACATAGTACCGGTGGTATGGGGTCTCCGGGCACCACAATGGATTAGTATCGGGATAATCGGGGTGGCAGGGTACTTTTTGGCATCAAGGCACTTGCACAAAAGCAAAAGGGCTGGTATAGTATCGACATAGTTTTTGGATCGGTAGCTCAGTTGGTTAGAGCGCCGCCCTGTCACGGCGGAGGTCGCGGGTTCGAGTCCCGTCCGGTCCGCCACCTAATGTTCCCCCTTATGTATAAGAAACACAAAGTCGCCGCCAAAAAGCATCGCAAGAACAGCGGAAAAAAGATCGTTTCGGTCCGTTTTCGGTAGTTCCTGAGCTGGTTTTGTCCCTGGTAGGCACACCAATTTTTATTTATGGCACACAAAAAAGCAGCACTAAAGCATATTCGCCAGACAGAAAAGCTGACGGAGCGAAATGCCGCAGTCAAGAAGCAAATCGCATACCTCAAGCGTCAGATCATGAAGTGTCTCACCGACAAAGACATGACCAAAGCGCAAGAGTGGATGAAGCGATTCATTAAGTCAGTCGACAAAGCAGCACAGCGCAATATTCTCGCAAAGAATACCGCCGCCCGCAAGAAGTCGAGAATGAGCGCTCGCGTCCGCGTTACACAAGCCGCATAAGTCTCGCGAAAAAGAAAAAACACGCTTTCCATTTCGGTCAGCGTGTTTTTTTAATTCAGAATTGGTAGGTCAGTCCTCTCGAGATATGTCAGCGCAAAGATGTCTACCGGTCAGGCACTGGGGCATCTCAACGTCAAAACCAAAGCGTTTGAGAAGATCGACTATCCCTTGGCAATAGCCGTAGGCTCTATCGGGATTATTGCAGAAAACCGTACTCGATATAAATACTTTTTCGCTCATCATGAGGTCAACTCTATGATAGCCATCACCTTCTATATTCCAGCGTACGAAAAGTTTGAACATTGTTACCTCCTCGTCGTTCAAAAACTAAACAGGACTGTAGCATAAAGCATGTATACTGTCAAGGGTCATGTCTACCGCTGCAACAGCACCAGATCCCACATCGTATCCACCTTCAAGGGGTTGCGCTTGATCGCATCTTCATAATCGATGAGACTGCGATAGAGGCCACGGAGAGACTCAAGGGTTTGTCCCGAGGTCTGCTTTGAAACAACCCACACACGCTTGGGATTCCAGGCGAGGGTTTCAGCGATGTCAGTATCGGACGCACCGGTACGTTTCATTTCAAGGATGATGAGCAGTCCTCGTACATGGGATTTCAGATACCCCAGTATCCCGAGAAGGATACCGCGTGCATCGCCGGGTTCAGAGAGGAGCGCGCGGGAGGTGGCGAGTGCCGCGAGAGTATGGCGCGATACGAGCTGATCGCCAAGAGAAAAGAGATGAGACGTGGTCGGGAGAATACAAATCTTCGCAATATCATCGCGAGTGATGGGCCGCCCAGTAACGTAGGCAGCGAGCTTCTGGAGCTCTGTCGCGAGGCCCCACGTGTCGATGGGTTGTTGCGCCATCCTGTTCCCGGGAGATGATGTATCAAAAGATTGTGAGAGAAGGCGTGATGCGCCCTGGTCGATAGACGCACCCAGCCCAGATAGAAACTTTTGTATCCATGCTTCTAGCGCAGCACCCCGAGGTGCTTCAAACGTCTCGATCACCGCCTTGCTATCGGTTACCATGCGCGTGATGCTTTTATAGAATATCGTGCGGGCGTCGACAGAGGTTTCTTGGAGGATGACGACGATATCTGATGGGGTCTCGGGAAGTGCCTTTGTAAGATAATCACGAAGCTCGGCCGGGGCGTTTTTGCCGAAGGTATTCTGAAGTACAATGAAGCTCTTCGTCGTAAAAAGTGTCCCGCCGCGGAGGGTAGACTGGAGGCGGGTGATAGTATCGCGACTCGCTGATGCACCGTTGTCCGCGTCAATACGCATGGCACCGTTCGGGCCGTATTTTTTTTCAAACGCACCACGCCACGCATTCACTTTTTGGGAGATGCTATAGGTATCGTCACCGACGAGGAGGAATATGTGGGGCTGCTTAGTAAGAGAGGGTTCCATAGATAGGATGCGCTTCGCAAAGGGTACGTACTTCACTCTTTGCCCATGCGCGCACCTCTTCGCTTTCGGGAGTACGAAGAAGAGAGGATATAACGACGCCGAGAGTAACAGAATCTTTTGCGGTGAATCCACGTGAAGTAATAAGCGGCGTGCCGATACGAATGCCTGAAGGGTTCATGGGAGTACGTGGATCATTCGGGATCATATTCTTGTTCGTGGAAATAGAGCAGTCGGCAAGGATATCTTCTGCATCTTTGCCGGTCAATGATTTTTCGCTCAAATCGAGGAGCATAAGATGATTATCGGTACCTCCCGATACGAGAGGGAAGCCACTATCGATGAGGGTCTGTGCAAGGGCGCTTGCGTTCGTGACGACCTGCTGGGTGTATGCACGAAATTCATCGGTCGCTGCTTCTTTGAATGCGACGGCCGCTGCTGCAGTGACGTGGTTATGAGGGCCACCTTGGAGTCCTGGGAATATAGACTTGTCGATTTTGGCAGCAAGCTCTTCGCGACACATGATCATCGCACCACGGGGGCCACGGAGTGTTTTGTGGAGGGTGGTCGTTATCACATCGGCATACGGAACGGGGCTAGGATGCACACCGCCAACAACGAGTCCTGCGATATGGGCGATGTCCGCCATGAGGTAGGCATGCACCGAATCAGCGATCTCGCGGAAGTGCTTGAAATCAATCATACGAGGATATGCAGACGCACCGCATACGATGAGCTTCGGTTTTTCTTTGAGAGCAAGCTCGGCAACCATCTCATAATCAATGCGCCCATCCTTGCCAGTAGGGTAGTGGACGGCGCGGAAGTACTTTCCGGTGGCGCTCACTTTCCACCCATGAGTGAGGTGTCCGCCAAACGGGAGACCCATGGCAAGGATAGTATCTCCTGGCTCGAGGAGAGCATTGTATACGGCAAAGTTGGCACCGCTCCCTGAGTAGGGCTGGATGTTCACATGATCGACCCCAAAGAGCGCCTTTGCACGAGATACAGCAAGACGCTCGATCTCATCGATATGGGCATTCCCCGCATAATATCGTGCCCCCGGGTATCCTTCCGAGTACTTATTCGTCAAAACAGAACCGAGTGCTTCGAGTACGGCGGGGCTGACAATATTTTCAGAGGGGATAAGCTCGATGCTGAATTGTTGTCGTTTGAGCTCATGATTGAGGAGGGAGGCAAGTTCAGGGTCCTGGCGGGAGAGAAATGTAGACATAGGAAAGGGGCTATGAATCGGCACATGATACGGTTACCCTAGCATACCCTTGACAAAAGTTCTACGAATGGGTATACTTCCTCCACTGTCCTTTAAACAGTTGACAAAGACAGTAAAAAAAGGGTTATACTAGTTTCCACGACAAGGAGGAAAACATTGTGGAAAAGTTACGCACATTGTTCGAAATATTTGCGACGGCACGGGAGGCGAGCGCTTCCATTGCCGCGCGACTTGTATTCGTGATTGCCCTAAGGGAAGCTCTAAAGGAGGAGCTTCATACATCGACCGAGCTTTTTATAGCCTACGGTGAAAAGCAGGCAGAGTATGCTGCGATTTGGGATCGAGAGAAACGCCAGGGTATAGCCCTGCCGATTCAGGAGATTGAAGTGTTTGAAAGCACATTTCGCAGCGGAAGTGCCCCAAAAAGTGGAAATATGGATATACTCTGTGCTCCGCCAACAGGGGGCACGATCTCGCCAGCGGAAAAGAAGTTGCTGGCGGAGGTAATTAAAGATTATAGGGAAGAGCTTTTGGTAGCGTTCCCTTTCTCAAGCAATACCTCAGAGGTTGCTACCATGCTTATAGATTCTGAAGTCCTCGGGGAAAAGGATGCGTTGGTATCGTCGTATGTTCCGTCCGCGAAACCAACGTACAGTTCATCTGATCTCCCCCCATGTATACCGGGATATACCCCTGGTGTACCGCATCGTTCTTTTGCGGGATGTTCCGCCCGCTAATCAATCACAATATTAAGTAGTCTTCCCAATACGAAGACTACTTTTTTTATTTCCTTCCCCTGGGTATATTTCTTCACCGCATCCTGGGTGAGTGCCTGCGCGAGAGCATCTTCTTGGGACATATCGGGAGCTGCTTCAAAATGATCACGCGTTTTTCCATTGACCTGGATCATGAGCATGACGAGTTCATCTTTGGCGAGGGCGGGGTCATACGATGGCCATGGTGCGCGGGCGATAAAATCAGAGTGCGCAAGTTGGCTCCACAGTTCTTCGGCCACATGGGGTGCGAAGGAGGAAAGAATAATGAGAAAGGATTCGAGTGTTTCTTTCTGGAGAGAGTTACCCACTTGCAGTTCCTTCTGAAGGGTATTAGAAAAAATCATCATCGTACTGATGGCGGTATTGAAAGAGAATGATTCAATATCTTCGGTAACTTTTTTTATAGTCTTATGAAGATCTCTCGTGATATGAGCAGACTCATCGCCAAAACGCTGTTCGTCAATGCAGGTTTGGACGATGGTCCATACTTTTTCGATAAATCTCCTTGATCCGATAATACTCTGAGTACTCCAGGGTTTTTGGTCGGAAAACGGCCCCATAAACATTTCATAGAGACGCACGGTATCCGCACCGTACTGTTCAACGACGCTATCGGGGTTGATAACGTTACCACGCGACTTCGACATCTTCTCTCCATCCTCTCCGAGGATCATACCTTGATTTTTGAGACGAGTGAATGGTTCGTCGAAAGAAAGGAACCCCATATCGCGTAACGCCTTTGCGACAAAGCGAGCATAGAGGAGGTGAAGCACTGCATGCTCTGCCCCTCCCACGCACAAAGAAACAGGAAGCCAATGATCGATCGCCTCTTTTGTGAATGGGCAGTCGGCATCATTGGGCGAGGTATAGCGAAGATAGTACCAGCTAGAGCACACAAAGGTATCCATGGTATCTACTTCGCGTTGTGCGGGGTTGCCACAGTTCGGACAAGCGACCAGCGCACTGAATGACGCTGAGCGCGCGAGAGGGGATTCGCCAGTAGGGAGGAAGTCGACATCCTCAGGGAGGAGCACCGGAAGATCAATCTCGGGCACCGCCTGAACGCCACAGGTATCACAGATGATAATAGGGATAGGAGTACCCCAGTAGCGCTGGCGAGAAACAAGCCAATCACGAAGGCGATATATCGTTTCTGGCTGAGCAAAGCTATTACGCTGGCAGTAGGTGGCGATATCCTGTCGAGAATCACGTGCATTCTTTCCTGCGAATTCAGCGGGTTCAGTAAGGACGCCATGCTGGGTGTCGGAATAGCAGTATTCAAAATTACGTACCCGTTCCGCTTCGGTCGGATCCGTGGGAAGCAAACAGACTTTGAGGGGGATCTGGTATTTCTTGGCAAATGCAAAATCGCGTTCATCGTGAGCCGAGCACTTTACGATACCAGTGCCGTACTGTGCCATCGCAAAACTTGCTACCCAGATAGGGAGTTCTTTGCCATCGAGAGGGTTGACGATATATCGGCCGGTAAAGATACCCGTCGGTTCAGGTTCTTCACGGTTTACTGCTCGTTCATTGACGATGTTCTGAGAAAAATCGAGGATTTCTTTTGCGTTCGGCAGCCCAGCAACGAGCTCAGGAAGGAGGGAATGATCAGGAGCAATCGCAACAAACGTATCCGCGTAGCATGCTTCAAAATGTGCCGAAAACGTCCTGATCTCTATCGACATATCTTTGACAGGCGCAGAAAAAATCAAGCCTTCGCTTTTGCCGATCCAGTTCCGTTGCATAGCCTTGATATTCTCAGGCCAATCAAGAGAGTCAAGTCCTGAAAGAAGCTCATCGGCATAGTCAGTAACTTTGAAAAACCACTGAGAGAGCTCCTTTTGAATGACAGGATTCTTGCAGCGCTCGCATGCACCTCCGATGACCTGTTCGTTCGCAAGAACGGTATGACAGTGCTCGCACCAGTTCACGGGAGCAAACTTCTTGTAAGCAAGTCCTTTTTTAAAAAGTTCCAAAAAGAGCCACTGCGTCCACTTATAATATTCGGGTGAAGAGGTATTAATCTCCCTCGTCCAATCGTATGAAAACCCAAAAGACTGTATTTGTCGCCTAAAATTAGCAATACTTGCCTCCGTGGTCTCACGAGGATGGATACCCTTCTTGATCGCAAAATTCTCCGCGGGAAGCCCAAACGCATCCCATCCCATGGGGCGGAGCACTTCATATCCCTTGGCACGAAGGTAGCGGCTATAAATATCGGTGGCAGTGTATCCTTCCGGGTGCCCTACGTGGAGCCCATCGGCGGAAGGGTAAGGAAACATATCGAGAATATAGGATTTTGGGAGTTTTGACGCATCGTCAGCGTTAAAAATACCCTCTGAAAGCCACGCTTTTTGCCACTTTGGTTCGATATTGTTGGGAGAGTACATAAAAATAGGGAGAGAAATAGGCTGTTTTGTGTATAATATCAAGCAAATACACCCTTGACAAGCTGGAAACTATGTGGTAGGGTGGTAAGCGATATTTTATATCTAGTTTTTTGAAAAACCAACCGAAAAATCAAACAAATGAAAGGGAAAAGAAATGCTACCAATGACCAAGGAACGAGACGTCAAGGGGAGTGACCAGAAAACAGTACGCAGCTATTTTGTCCCGCCGCACATACGAGGAACTATTCAGCAGATTCCTCAGAAGACGGTATTAGTATGGGACGAATGGGCGGTATTACCCTATCTTGACTACCTCTGGAAAAATCAGAGATACCTTCTTTCTTTCTCGCATAGCGAAGAAATGACGAAGGAGCGCATAGCGAGCCTCCGAAAAATCGGAAGCCATGGCTTAGCAGCGTTTCTTATGGAAATACTGATAAGTATCAACGCATATACGAGCGACGTAGGACAAGGCCCCACCCGACTATTATTTGAGCAAAAAGAATTAGAGAGGTCGCGCATTCTCGCCGAGAAGACGATAGCTAAAGGGGGAAGGGTCAGGAAGTCGTTCGGCATACATCGTCAGCGATGCAAAAAAGCCCGTGATACATTCTTTCGTAAAAAACGCCCCGTGGTACGCCCTATCTTTATGGCGGAGTGGCTGCGGGCATCATATAAGATGTTCCACAAAATGGAAGCAGCACTTCGCAGGGCGGAGCGACAAAAAAACGTCAGCAGAATGGAAGAGTTGGCGCAGGGATTTTTTGACGTACTACAGTATGCGCCGCTAGGCAGTATGGTACAAGTGAATGCGTTACGAAATCTCGCGAAGGCATACGATGCGGGAAATAAACAGAAAGCAATTGGCGAGGTAGACGGATATATATTCCGTAGCCCGGTAGAAATAGTAGAAAGTTTTGACGTGCTATTCCCAGGGAATGGAGCAATACTCAACGAGGTCATCCGAAGTGATACCCATGAAAAATTTGCAGACATTGTTCGGGACGGGTGTCTGCGCTGGGGGGATGCACGATCGTACAGTTTGGTAGAAAAGATGAGGCAGCATGTATCGCCACAGGAGTCGAAAGAGCTTCTTAAAAAAGCACGCCATATGCGCCTCGTCTTTGACACGGATCGAAAGCTCTCGCGGAGGCAGCAGTTCATCGAGGACTACACGAGCGTTTCTCGAGTACACCTCAGGGATCATAAAGATCCTACGGTTCCCACGGAACAAAAATTCATAGCAGGGAATCAAGAAGCAAAGCGCCTCGGCATAGACCACCTCGAGATCGGGCTTCCGTATAAGAACTTCGGGGAAGTAAATCGAATGAGAAGAGACGAGCAGTGGTACTGGGGGACGGCAGCAAAGCAACCCCAGGATGATGCACCATTCTATAAGAGATCAGCGCGCACGATTCGAAAAGCGCGAAGAAAAAAGCGCGAAAAAGCGCTCCTAAAGATAAAGGATCTTCAGAATGATAAAAAATGGCGCATCAATCAACTGCGCCTCAAGGAAAGAAGAAAGCATGAATAGATAAATAAAAAAACCGACCAGCGAAGAATTTCGCACGGTCGGTTTTTTCTTGCCTAGAATATTCTCCTGAACTTATTTCTCCAAAGCCAGGTATCGCCCCGTCCAGCTCTCCTTCACTTTCATAATATCTTCAGGAGTTCCTTGCGCGACAACATAGCCTCCCTTGTCACCCCCTTCAGGGCCAAGATCAATAACCCAGTCACTCGTACGAATAACATCAAGGTTGTGTTCGATGATAAGTACCGTATTTCCTTTTTCAACGAGCTGATTGAGGATATGGAGCAGGCGTTTGATATCTTCAAAATGAAGCCCTGTTGTCGGCTCATCGAGAATGTAGAGTGTCTTTCCTGTAGAGCGTCGCGAAAGCTCAGTCGCGAGCTTTATACGCTGCGCCTCTCCACCCGAGAGAGTATTTGCTGGCTGTCCGAGCTGGATATACCCCAGGCCTACATCAGACAACGTTTTGAGCTTTTCGTGGATGGTCGTGTGCTTCGAAAAAAACTGCACTGCCTCATCAACCGTCATCGAGAGAACATCGGCGATGGAGTATCCTTCGTAATGTACCTCCAGCGCCTCTCGGTTGTATCGCTTGCCATGACAGTCGCGACACTCGACGTACACATCAGAAAGAAAACGCATGTCGATACGCACCATGCCTTCTCCTTGGCAGGTTTCACAGCGCCCACCTTTGACGTTGAAGCTAAAGTGTCCCGGCTTGAATCCTTTGATCTTCGCTTCCGGTAGCTCGGTAAACAACTCACGAATCGGGGTGAAGATATTCGTATAGGTCGCAGGGTTGGAACGAGGAGTACGTCCGATAGGAGACTGATCGATATCAATCACTTTGTCGATATGCTCGATCCCGCGAATTTCTTTGTGAGCCCCTGGATTCTCTTTGGTGTGATAAAACTGCTTACGAAGCGCCTTGCTCAGTACGTCGATAATGAGCGTAGATTTTCCCGATCCAGAAAGTCCCGAAACGCACACCATCTTCCCGAGAGGAATCGATGCGTCGACGTTTTTGAGATTGAATTCTGAGGCACCGATAATATCAATAGTTTTGCCTGATCCAGCGCGATGTTTTTTGGGAGCAGGAATAGTGAGTTCTCCCGAGAGATAGCGACCGGTAAGAGATTTCTTGCATTTGAGGATATCCTGAGGCTTGCCCGCAAAGATAATCTGTCCACCGTTTTTTCCTGCGCCAGGGCCTACGTCGACGAGCATATCCGCCATCATCATAATCGCCTTGTCATGTTCTACGACCAGGACGGTATTGCCACTATCACGAAGTTTTTTGAGGGTTTCGATAAGGTGTTCGGTGTCCTTCGGATGCAGCCCTATAGAAGGCTCGTCGAGGACATACACGACGCCAACGAGCGAAGAAGTGATCTGATTGCCGAGCTTGATGCGCTGCGCTTCTCCCCCGGAAAGGGTAGCCATACTGCGATCGAGAATGAGGTAGCTCAAACCAACATCGCCCAATGCCATGGATCGTTTTATGACTTCTTTGATGATAGGCATGGAAATCTTCTTCTCTCGATCGTCGAGGAGCTCATTACTTTCTTTTTCGAGGTCACTAAAGAAGGTAATAAGCTTCGTAATAGAGAGAGCAACAACTTCATCGATCGTTTTCCCCGCTACTTTTACCGCAAGGAATTCCTTTTTGAGACGCTTCCCGTTACAATCGGTACATTTGAAAATACGCATGTAATCCTCGAGCTCTTTTTGAAGATATTCTGAGTCGGTATCACGATATTTTTCTTCGAGGAAGGTGACGATACCCTTGAAGGGCTCTTGGCCTTTCTTCGGCTTGTCGCCTTTGCCATACAACAAGAAATCGAGTTGCTTGGCAGTAAAATCCTGAAGGGGAGTGTTCAAAGAAAGATGTCCGCGTTTCCCTGCATCCTCGAGGTGAGAGAGATAGTTCGTGCTATTCGCAAAGATCTTGGTTAGTGGCTGAATAGCGCCCTGAGCAATCGTGAGCTTCTTGTTTGGAATAAGAAGATCAGGATCAAACTTGAGGAGATAGCCAAGGCCGGTACACGCAGAACAGGCACCGAGAGGATTATTAAAGCTAAAATGGCGTGGCTCAATATCAGGAACCGTCATGCCGCACTGCGTACAAATAAGATTGGTCGTAAAAGAGAACTCCTCACCCGTGCCAGGGAAAAAGAGCTTCATTCTGCCATCGCCGAGCTCCATGGAGTTTTTGATGGATGAGACAAGGCGAGACGGTTCGTAGTTTTCAAACTGAGAGCCGAGCATAGAACTTGTGACTACCTCGAAGCTATGTCCCTTTGGGTTGTCAACCACGGAGGGAAGCTCATGAAAAGAGTACTGCACGCCATCAATACGAAGCGAAGTGTATCCTATGCGACTCAATTCGTTGACGATGCGATCAAGATCAGTCTTGGTTCCCTGGAGGAGGGGAGCGAGAAAGAGCGCCTCATGGGTCGGACGAGTCTTAATGGCGGTCTTAGCTGTCTCGATGATCTGCTGCATCGAAAGACGCACAATAGGAATGTCGCAAGTTGGGCAGTGGGGGGTGCCTACGCGCGCAAACAACAAACGAAGGTGATCATAAATCTCTGTTGCGGTACCAACCGTAGAGCGAGGGGAGGCGGAGGAAGTACGCTGGTCGATAGCAATCGTAGGAGGGAGTCCGTCGATGGAGTCAACATCCGGCTTGTCGAGGTTCTCCATGAACTGCTTTGTGAAGCTCGAGAGACTCTCCATAAAGCGCCGTTGTCCTTCGGCATGGATGGTATCAAAGGCGAGAGAAGACTTTCCTGATCCAGAAAGCCCCGTAAACACAACAAGGTTATTATGAGGAACATCGATGGAGACGTTCTTGAGGTTATGGACGCGGGCGCCACGGACAACGATGGAATGGAGCATAATAATCGGCTAATTTTGAGGCAATACGCCTCGACAAAGGAATCACGTATGAAATATGCAACCAGCATACACCTCTTTGGAAAGAAAGTAAAGACTTTTGCCTGTATATTTTTCTTATGACAAAAAGAACGAATGGCTAATTACCCACAGACTTGTCATGAAGAAAGGAGTATGATATAGTCAGCGCCAATACTAGCAATTACCCCTAATTATTTCACCTATATATATGGCTATACTCATGCTTCTGGTTATAGGATTTATCCTTGTGTTCTTTGGGTCAATGTTTTTCACCGTCAAACAACAGACCTCTGCTATTATCGAAACCTTCGGTAAATTCTCCCGCGTTGCTTATTCTGGGCTTAATTTTAAGATCCCTTTTCTCCAGCGCATTGCGGGGCGCGTCAATCTACGAGTGCAGCAGCTCGATGTACGCGTAGAGACCAAGACAAAAGACAACGTATTCGTTCATGTCATGGTAGTAGTGCAATATTTTGCTATCCCAGAGCGGGTTGCCGATTCGTTCTACAAACTTACTAACACCGACCAGCAGATCACGTCATTTGTCTTTGACGTTGTGCGCGCTCGTGTTCCAGGTATCCTGCTTGATGATGTATTTGAAAAGAAAGACGAAATCGCCGATGCGGTGAAGGCGGAACTTTCTGAGGTGATGCAAGACTTTGGATATGGTATCCTCAAATCTCTCGTCACTGATATTGATCCTGATGCAAAGGTAAAAGAGGCGATGAATGAAATCAACGCAGCACAGCGAGCACGTATGGCTGCAGCAGAACGAGGAGAAGCAGAGCGTATCTTGCGTGTGAAATCAGCAGAAGCAGAGGCGGAAAGCAAGGCGTTGCAAGGAAAAGGTATCGCAGAGCAGCGCAAAGCAATCATCGAGGGGTTGCGTGAATCAGTCGACGGGTTTCAGAAGTCCGTTCCGGGTTCTACCGCCCAAGATGTCATGAGTCTCGTATTGATGACCCAATACTTTGATACTCTCAAGGAGGTAAGTATTTCCTCAAAGACTAACACGATTCTCATCCCGCATTCACCAGGTGGACTCGCCGATATCTCCGCACAGATTCGTAATGCGATCATTACTGGTAATGAAGCAAGCGTTCGTCGCGATGATATGGAGGTGTAAAAGAACAGCACAGAGAGAGGCACTGTAGATACCTCCCTGTTAATGAGTTACGACCAGTTTTATCTGCATTCCCCCTCGCTCCGGCCTGCGTCAAGTCGCTCAAGGGAACACAGATAAAGCTTCCGCGAGAAAGAGTAAAAAACCACGTGATAAGCGTGGTTTTTTGATGGGCTACATACGGGCACTATTATTACTATTTCCCAAGCAACTTGTTGATAATTTCCTCAAAGGCGGGCTGAGGGATTGCTCCTTCGCCCTTTTGTCCATTCATAAACCATGTAGGAGTTCCAGAGACACCGAGTGCTACGCCATCTTGCATATCGGCGGTGAGAAACGAGTCATATTTCTTCGAGAGGAGGCATTGCGAGAACTGATCTCCTTTGAGAGCAAGGATTTGTGGCATATCAGTGAATGTCTGTTCTGAGAGCGTAGGCTGACTATACATATAGTCATACGCTTCGCCAAACTTTCCTTGCTCGCGGGCGCAAAGGGATGCAAGCGATGCTTTATGTGCTAATGGGTGGATGCTATCGAGAGGGAAATGGCGGAAGACAAAGCGTACCGAGTCATTTTTGTACGTATTGAGCAGCTCACGAGTGATGGGTGCTGCTTGTTTGCAATAGGGACACTCAAAATCAAGAAACTCGACGATCACGACCTTGGCATCTTTGGGACCGATAGAAAAGGCACTCTTGTTATCGGCGATACGTGCGATATTCTGGGGCAGCATCGGTGGCGGAGTGTTTATGCCAGTCTGTGTTCCGCTCGTGGAGCTAGGGTCCTTAAAAGGAATACTCGGAACCACGAGAATAAGAATAGAAAATAGCGCGCCACCAGCGACCAGCGCTGCAACCCAGATCATAGGATTAGTGGGTGCGGCCTGGGGGGCTTGCGGAGGTACCGGTGTCGGCGAGAGTGGGATTTTTTTCGAGGTGGAAGATTGTGGAAGCATAGTATAGTATAGTATAGCATGATGGTTACGGCAGGATCCCTAGTTTGACAAAAATACCGCTCCTTGGTACACTTTTCTCAAAGCTAAGGCAGGGATCTGCACACTGGATTCTGCCCTGCATATCCTGAATATATCGTATGAATACCGTATTTACTGTACTCCAGGCTGTAACCAGCGCCCTCTTGATTACCTGGATCCTCCTCCAAAGTCGAGGAACGGGCGTCGGAGCGGCATTTGGGGGAGAAGGGAATGTATACCGTACAAAACGTGGTGCTGAAAAGATGCTATTTATCGCAACGATCGTCATCACTATCCTTTTCTTGGGCAGCGTGTTCGCTCCGCTTGCCATTCCTTCATAACGCCTCTCACTTGCGTGCAATGTGCCCGCGAGATGTGCTACTATGCGCAATTATTCTCCTCAGTCGTGGCGATCGAAGCGTGACTTCAATCGTTCCTATGACAAGAAGATGGTCTACTCGCTGTCGGGTAAGAAATTCCCGTCACTCAAACAGCTGCGCTATGCGTCGCATGTCCTTTCGCCTATCGAAAATTGGATTTTGCGTATTCTCGCGGGATTTTTGATCATATGTATTGTATTCTTGGGGTGGAAGGGGTATGAGGCAAATACCGTAGAGGTGCCGAAGGTCGGAGGGCAATATACTGAAGGAGTTGTAGGAACGCCACAATACGTGAATCCTATTCTCTTTCGTGAAAACGACGTTGACAGGGATATCTCGAGCCTCGTATATTCAGGCTTAATGCGGTACGACAACAATCGCAAGATTGTTCCCGACCTTGCTGAGCGCTACGAATTAGGTGCCGACGCAAAGACGTACACATTTTTCTTACGAAAAGATGTGACCTGGCATGACGGAACGCCGTTCAATGCGGACGATGTCGTATTTACGATTCAAAAGATTCAGGATACCGCGACACAGAGTCCGCTGGTACGAAGTTTTCAGGATGTAAAAATAGAAAAGGTGGATGACTATACGGTACGTTTCGTACTTGCGCGTCCTTTTTCACCATTCCTCGACCTTACGACCATCGGAATATTGCCGCAGCATGTATGGGGCGAAGTGGCGTCGGCGAATATGGCACTCGATGGGAAGAATCTCAAGCCAATTGGTACGGGTCCCTGGAAATTCAAGTCGCTTCAAAAAGGAAAGGAGGGTGATATTCGTTCATACCTTCTCGAACGGAACGACAAGTACTACGGTCAAAAACCGTACCTGAAAACGCTGACATTTAAGATGTATCCTGATGTCGACTCGGTGGTGCAAGCGCTCAAAAACCGCAACGTAGAAGGCATTAGCTTTTTGCCGCGCGAGTTGCGTGATAAACTAAAGCAAGACAAAGACTTGAAGTACTATACGTTCAATCTACCGCAATACACCGCTGTGTTTTTTAACCAGACGGCAAATGCCGATCTGAAATCAAAGGCAGTGCGTCAAGCATTAGCGTTGTCGGTGGATCGTGATCGTATCGTTCGGGAGGTGCTTGCAGGCGAGGGACGCACGATCAATGGCCCGATCTTGCCAGGATTTCTCGGATACGATGAATTGGTAAAGACCTATCCTTTTGACACAGAGAAGGCGCGTGACCTCCTTCAGGCTGCCGGGTGGAAGCGAGGCGATGACGGAATCTGGGCGCGCGAGGACAAGGTGGTAGTAGAAGTTCCTGCAGCCCCTGTCGATCCTAAGAAAAAGGACGACAAGAAAAAGACGGATACAAAGCCAGAGAAGACCATTACCACCCAGAAGCATCAGCTGAGCATCACGCTCGTGACCGTCAATCAACCCGAGCAGGCAAAAGTCGCACAGATAGTAAAAGAAGGATGGGCAGATATGGGGGTAAAAGTGGAATTGCAGCTCGTCGACCCGTCACGTATTAAGACTGATGTGATCGATACGCGCAGCTACGATGCATTCGTATACGGAGAGATTATCGGTTCCGATCCCGACCTCTACCCATTCTGGCATTCTTCACAGGCGCGCAAACCCGGTCTGAACCTCGCGGTATACGCGAACACCGATGCAGACAAACTCCTCGAGGAAGGACGTCAGATTTCCGACGAAGGACAGCGCGCAACACGGTATCAGAAGTTTCAACAAATACTTGCCGAAGAAGTTCCCGCTATTTTCTTGTACTACCCCACATACAACTACGTAGTAGCCAGTTCGATTCACGGTATCGGTGACGGAAAAGAAATCGTCTATCCTTCCGATCGATTCGTAGACCTGGGATATTGGTATGCAGCCTCAAAACGAGTATTCAAGAAGTAAAAAGTAAAAACGGCGTACACGCCGGAGTGGTGAAATTGGTATACACGCACGGTTCAGAGCCGTGTGCTCGCGAGAGCATGTGGGTTCGAGTCCCATCTCCGGCACCAAAGGTGCCTCCTTGGAATATTTTTTAAAAATCAAACGTGTAGTTTGCCTTAACCATTTTATCTGTAATTGTTTTCTCATGGAAAATACTACCCCTCGTCGTCGTGACGTGCCACCTCCTTCCCCTCGTGGATCGAGCGCACCACACGGGCGACCAACCCCTCCGGTGCGACGTACGCCTTCGAGCGCACCATCCGGAGCATCTCGTCCACCACAGGCCCCTCTTTCGCGAGGACCGATAAGCAATCGCCCTCCAGTACGGAGCGGGCAAACCCCTCGTCCACCAATGCGTCCCGGACAGGCACCAGTAAGTAGCCACCCACCAGTTCGTAGTGGTCAGTCTCCTGCACGTGATAGCCGCCCTCCTATGCGTAGCACTAATCCCCGTATGATGCGCGAAAACCGGGCGAACACGGCACCAGCGGCACTCATGCCCCCACCAGCACCACAGATTCGTCTCACAAAGAGTAACGCGCGATTACGCGTTATCCCTCTCGGAGGTCTCGAAGAAGTGGGGCGTAATACGACCGTCATCGAATGCGACGGCGAGATTGTCGTTGTAGATATCGGATTCATGTTCCCTTCGGTGGACATGCCTGGAGTAGACTATGTTCTCGCAGACACCGCATACCTCGAGCAAAACAAAGATCGCATCAAAGGCATCGTCATCACCCACGGACACATGGACCATACGGGTGCATTGCCGTATGTGATCAAAAAACTCGGCAACCCACCCGTGTATGGTACAAAGCTGACCGTCGCCATGATTCGAGAGCGTCTCGAAGAGTTCAAGATGGACAAGTCAGTGCGCCTCAACGAAGTACACCCGGACGACACCCTCCAGCTCGGCGCATTCCGTATCACATTCTTCCGCGTCAATCACAATATTCCTGATGCCGTTGGTGTTGCATTGCATACCCCCGCAGGAACGGTCGTGTGTACCGGAGACTGGAAATTCGATCACTCCCCACAAGATGGCATGCACACCGAATTCGGAAAGATTGCGAAGCTCGGAAGCGAAGGAGTACTGCTTCTTTGTTCCGACAGTACGAATGCCGAAAAAGCAGGCTACTGTCTTTCTGAACGCGACCTCGAAGAAAACATCACGGCACTCTTTGCTAAAACCGAAGGCCGTATCATCGTGGCAACCTTTTCCTCTCTCGTAAATCGTATTCAGCAGGTCTTCAACGCTGCACACTTCTTCAATCGCAAAGTAGCGATCTCGGGGATGAGTATGGAAAAGACGATCACGCTTGCGGCAAAACTAGGATTCATCAAAGTCCCCAAAGGATGCCTCATCAAGATGGATCAGCTGCGACAATATCCCGATAGCCGCGTGGTGGTAATCTGTACGGGAAGCCAAGGCCAGGGGTCTTCGGCATTAGGCCGTATGGCGGCAGGAGAGCATCGTCATATCAAGATCCAACCCACCGACATGGTGCTCCTCTCCTCCTCTCCTATTCCGGGAAATGAGCGTGCGGTTGCAGACCTCATGAATAGCCTTTTACGTCTCGGTGCTCGCGTAATCTACAACAAACTCTTTGACATTCACGCATCCGGTCATGGACAGCGCGAAGAGCTCAAGATGATGTTGCAGCTCGTCCGTCCCAAGTTCTTTATGCCATACCACGGTGAGCGTCACATGCTCGTACAGCATTCAGAAATCGCAACACAGATGGGTATGCCAAAGCAAGATGTATTTGTGCTCGGCAACGGAAACATTCTTGAATTCAATAAATCTCAAGATGCGCGCGTGAGCCCCGACAAGATCGAGACAGAGAACATCCTGGTTGATGGACTCGGTGTGGGAGATATCGGCAACGTCGTACTTCGTGATCGTCAAGTACTCGCACAAGACGGTATGATGGTAATCATCTGCACCCTCGATCGCGCAGGGAAGCTCGTGCAACCACCCGATATCATTTCTCGTGGCTTTATCTATGTGAAGAGTTCCGAGACGATCGTGGCAGCAGCCCGCGTCATGGTGCAGCATATCGTGAACGACTACGACATAAAGGAAGTAGGAAACTGGGCGCCCCTCCGTGCACGCCTTCGCGACGAAATAGGAGTACTCTTGTTCCAAAAAACAGAGCGTCGCCCTATGGTACTCCCGGTAGTCATCGAAGTGTAAACGAACGTCTCTATGAAAAAGAAACGAGTATTCTCCGGCATCCAGCCAACCGGCGCGCTCCATATCGGGAACTATCTGGGCTCCGTCCACAACTGGCTCACTCTCCAAAAAGACTATGAGAGCATGTTTTGTGTGGTAGACCTGCACGCGATCACCGTCGCACGCAAGCCAGAGGAGCTACGCAAAAACATTCTTGAAATAGCCGCCGTCTACCTCGCTTCGGGGGTCGATCCCGAGCAGAGTACGATCTTCGTACAATCTGCGGTTAAGGAACATACGGAGCTTGCATGGATTCTCGCAACGATCACAAAGATATCAGAGCTCAAGCTCATGCATCAGTTCAAAGAAAAATCAGCGAGCCACGAAGAGAATATCAACGCGGGCCTCTTCACCTATCCTGTTCTCATGGCAGCCGATATCCTCCTCTATGGCACCGACGTGGTGCCGGTAGGGGACGATCAAAAGCAGCATCTTGAACTCGCCCGTGAACTCGCCCGTCGTTTTAACGGGCAGTTTGGTGACACATTTACGATACCAGCGGGATACGCGGTCAAAAAAGGTGCGCGCATCATGGGTCTCGACGATCCAGCAAAGAAGATGAGCAAGTCGGCATCGAGTGCTTTGAACTATATCTCGCTGACTGATAGTCCTGACGTGGTACGCGACAAACTCAAGCGCGCGGTAACTGATTCAGGTAAGGAGATTACCTTCGGCCAAGAAAAGCCTGCTGTATCAAATCTCCTGACGATCTATCACTTGCTTTCAAAGAGAACGATTGCTGATATCGAGAAGGAGTATGTCGGAAAAGGATACAAGGAGTTCAAGGAAGATCTCGCAGACGTGGTCGTAGAATTCCTAACCCCATTCCAAAAGAAGTACACAAAGTATCTAAAGGACGAAGATTTCATTCGTCAAATTCTCGCGCATGGGGCGCATGTCGCAACCAAGCGTGCGAAAGTGATGATGGAAACCGTGAAAGCAAGGGCAGGGCTCGATTATTAGCTTGATAACCCCGGCCTTCCTTGTATTCCCTCTCGCTCCGGCCTACGTCAAGTCGCTCAAGGGAACACAAGGAAGGCCTCCGCTAGCTTTTAGAGATCGCAGATAAATCCTCTTTGGAGGATTTTTTGATATACAACGTTCATTTTTCTTTTTTCGAGAGGGTGGAGTATACTAAAAGTAATTGATTTTTAGCTCTATACCTATGAATCCAAACGAAGGGATGACAAACGTAATGAAGTCTTCCGAGACAGTAGCTGCTCCCGAGATCGGCGAAATGCCGAAGAAGATGGAGAATGCCGAAGCCATGAAGACTCCAGAGGATATCGAGGCAAAGGCACAAGAACTACAGCGGCAAGAAGTGGAGGGGGTTATAGAAAAAATGGTGGAAAACTTCGACCCGGTGGACCCAAAGGTTTTGGAGGCGTTTAAAGAATTCTATCCGGAGGCAACTCCTGAAATAATGGAAAAAACCAAGGCGACCATGAAATCTTCCGCATGGCTAAAAAGGGCAGTAGATTTTGGTCTCAAAGCAATGAGCACAGTGCAAGGGCCAGTTATGGCGGGGATGATGGCATTCAGCGCCGGGTGTAGCGCAGAGATACCAACGGCAATCGCGCAGTTTGAAAAAAGCGCTGCCCATAGTATAAACCAGGTAGCTGCTGCGACAGAGGAGCTGGGAGACGCAACAGCAAAAAGAATGCGCGCAGAAGCAAAAGCAGCGGGAGAAAAGGGTGGTGTTGATGTAAAAGTTGAAGTGAATGAGAAAGCGGATAGGATCGAACACTTTTGGGAGCCTGGAAGTAGTATAGTTTTAAAGGACGAAGTATTTAAAGATATTCCACCAGGATCGGCTGTTCGCATTTTTAGGGATGATAATGGAAAGGATATTATAGGCGCCGGAGTAATAGATCCTACTGGACATATAAGTCACGATACTTTCGAGAGTCTTGCAGTGAATATGACAGAGACAGAGAAAAAGGATAAAAAGTTTCGAGTATACGTGATAGTTAATCATGGAGAAGAAAACCAAGAGGAGCTGGAACGCACATACCTGTTCCAGTAATAATCTTTGACCCGTTCTCGCAAAAAGAGTACCCTGAAAAAGTACTCTTTTTTCATAACTCAATTCCTGCTATGTCCCTCTTTGTAAACGCTCTCCAGCAGCTACGCGACGCAGCATCCGAAATGAAACTTTCGCAAGAAGTCGTTGACATTCTTTCTGCCCCACAAAAGATCGTTTCCGTATCATTTCCCGTGCGCATGGACGATGACACAAACAAAGTATTTTCCGGATATCGCGTGCAATACAATGATGCGCGCGGTCCTTTCAAGGGAGGGTTGCGATTCCATCCAAACGTTGATCTCGATGAAGTGCAGGCATTGGCATTCTGGATGGCAATAAAATGTGCGGTCGTAGGGATCCCGTATGGTGGCGGTAAGGGAGGGGTAACAGTAGATCCATCAAAGCTCTCTCGTAGCGAACTCGAGCGACTCTCTCGAGGCTTCATCCGTGCAATCAAGAACGACATCGGGGCTATGAAGGATATTCCCGCACCTGACATGAACACGAACGGAGAAATCATGGCATGGATGCTCGACGAATACGAGCACGCAATCGGCAAACATGAACCAGGAGTACTCACCGGAAAACCTCTTGCACTCGGCGGCTCTCTAGGACGTGAAGCAGCGACGGGACAAGGCGGCGCATATGTGCTCGAATTCCTGTCTGAGCGCGAAAATCTTACACCATCCGAAACCACCATCGCGGTGCAGGGTTTTGGGAACGTAGGACTCCATGCGGCACGCATCATGGATGAGATGGGGTACAAGGTATGTGCCGTATCCGATTCCAAGGGAGGTGTCTATAACCCCGAAGGTCTCGATATTCCTGCAGTCATGGTGCACAAGAAGGCAACGGGATCAATGAAGGGATTTCCGAATACCACCGAGGTAACGAATGAAGCACTCCTTGAACTCCCCGTAACGGTGCTCGTCCCATCTGCCCTCGAAAATCAAATTACCCGCGACAATGCTGATCGTATCCAGGCAAAATATATCATCGAACTTGCCAACGGCCCCACAACCAAAGAAGCAGACGAGATCCTCTTCAAAAAAGGCATCACCGCAGTCCCCGACGTCCTCGCAAATGCAGGCGGCGTGACCGTATCCTACTTTGAATGGGTGCAAAACCTTGCCGGATACTATTGGGCGGAAGAAGAAGTGGGGAAGCGCCTCAAAGACATTATGAAAACCGCATTCGACGCCACTTACGAGAAAAAGAAGAGTCTCAACAAAGATATGCGCACCGCCGCATTCGTTGTTGCCCTCGAGCGCCTTGCAGAGAGTATCAAAGCGAGAATGTAGAGAAGCGGCGCCATCTCTACATTCTCTGCCTTACCCTGGAGCCCTGCCAATGTTCTCCTGAAGCGCCTTGGGCGGTTGCCGCACACAGCGCGAAGGGGAGTATTGCCAGGGATCTTTTATACGAAGAAATTCAGCCTCACCCATGCCCATCGAGGGTATCGATAGATACGTGCTGCGCGCTAATAGGCTCACCCCAGAAGAGATGTGCTTTTGTCTCAAAACGTCGTGCTTCATCAGTGGTATACCAAGAAATCGTCGTAGGGGATTCTGAAGACGGAGCGACCCGCGTAGCGAGCTCTCGGGCAACGGCAATACCAGGGTGAATGATGACCGTGCGCTGTGGCAAGTTTTTTTTGATGAGAGGAGTGATGAGGGGGTAATGCGTACAACCCAGAACGAGTGCATCGCAGGGACTATGTCGAAAAGGAGCGAGGCTTGCACGGACGAGGAGTGCATAGGCGCGAGTATGAGTGGCCTGTTCTTCGATAAAAGGGACAAAGAGGGGACACGCGTGCTCTCGAACGATACGCAGCGGGGCATCAGTGAGGATATGATCCCGATACGCATGCGAAGAGACGGTTGCTCGTGTACCGATGACACCGATATGCTGGTGTGAAGTCGTAGCGATATACCGAACCGTAGGAAGGATGACATCGATAAGCGCAGCCTCATCTACTATACCTTCATGAATCAAAAAATCCCGCGCTTGCGCCGACGCGGAATTGCATGCAAGAACGATCATCGAGGCACCTCGACTTTGGAGGAACCGCACTCCTTGTTCAGTGAATGCCTGGATGCGCTCGGGAGATCGATCGCCATAGGGTGCACGTGCATTGTCACCGAGGTATATATAGTCGTGTCCTGGGTTGAGGCGGATGAGTTCTCGTA
>JAHFHK010000010.1:10633-25308 GCA_023246955.1 Candidatus Uhrbacteria bacterium | reverse complement strand
AACCGTACAAAAGTAGCAAAGAAGAGTAACAAAAAAACACCGCGGGAGAGCGCTGAGAGAGCCAGCACCGCGGTGTTTTTATATGTGCCGCACGAAAAGCGGATGTCACGGGAGTATTACTTACCAGTCATAGTACACGTTTTGCAGTCCTTTGAATGCATAGCGAGAGCATAGATCGCGGAAAGACCAACGAGAGCATAGACAATACGCTCAAGAATTGGTAGACTTCCGAGGATCATATGAACGAGGTTGTAGTCAAAAATACCGACGAGGCCCCAGTTAAGTGCACCGACGATGACGAGCAAGAATGTGATGATGTGAAGAATCTTCATGATATCACCCCCTTTCATTGATTTCAGTATACTCCTATTCGCAATACAAATATATATAATATGGCACAAGAATACATCTGGGACCGAGAATACCAGAATTCACAGCTCCTCGCTCAATCCCAGGAGCCGAACAGTGAAGTCAAGAAATTCATCACCTGGCTTCGCAAAAACGATTTTCCACTCGAAGGGAAAGCGGTTCTTGACCTCGGATCAGGCAATGGAAAGAATGCACTCTACTGCGCATCTTTGGGAGCAAAAGTAATCGGCTACGAAATCAGCGACACCGCACGAGACGCGGCACTCCGCTTTGCCAAGGAGCAAAAAAGCACCGTCGAATTCATAAAGCACGACATTGGCACACCATATACCACTCTCGCCGATATGAGCATAGATCTCGTCATCGACTGCACCTCTTCAAACTCCCTCAACGAAGCGGGACGAAGTACATATTTCGCCGAAGTCTCCCGCGTCCTCAAGCCCGGAGGCTATTTCTTCGTCCGCGCACTCTGCAAAGAAGGGGATACCCACGCCAAAAATCTAATAAAGCAACACCCAGGCGCCGAGCACGACACCTACAGAATGCCAGAAATAGGGCTCGTCGAACGAGTATTCTCCCAAGAAGACTTCATGACCCTCTACGGCGCACATTTTGACATCCTCCAGCTAAAAAAAGTAACCCACTACGCCCGCTTCAAAAACCAACCCTACAAACGCAACTACTGGATCGCCTGGATGCGGAAGGGGCAAATAGGTCAAAACTGAGCCTATTTTCAGTAATAGAAGGTCCATTTTCCTTATATTTACGTCAATAAAACGCTTGACAAAAGAGCATTTATGTGCTATCATGACAAGTACGTAAATTAACAAAAAGCAAAACGAAAGTGAGATAGTATAATGAAAAAAATGAGTTCGATGGTGGGATTTGGTGTTTTGATGACACTCCTCGTGGCAATGTCTGCAAGTGCAGCACCGCAGGCGGAAAGTAAGAGAACCCAACTCTACCCAAAGGTGACTTCGGTTGACGTAAAAATTGCTATGCCAATCACTGATAAGAAATGGCGGAAAAGAATAATCAACAGCCACCCAGTGAGAACCGAAGCAATTACAACATCATCGGGTGTGTATCGCGTAGAGACAGGGATGGAGAGTGATTACCGCATCGGGAATGGAGGTGTAGACATGACGCCACTAGGTTATATACTGGCATTCAATAACCAAGGATGGGGAATAGGTGTCACGGGGCAGATTATAATGGGTAGGGAAAAAAAGGTTGGTGGGGATCCAATGATCTCTTTACGCGAAGGAGGCCTTTTAGCAAAACGCTTTCAGATTTTTCCAGAGCTTTATACTGAGGTAGATGTAGGTGCCCAGTTCGCCTTGGATACACCAAATAGTGGTAAGAGTTTTTGGGCGGAGGGGCGTTTTGGGAATCGGATTATATACAATAACAATCTTTTTCCACTCTCACTGATGACTAACATAAGTCATAACTTTGGCACTACGGGAAGTACGGAGGCAGAGTTTAATACGACACTGAAGGTGTGGGCATTGTCGGGAGTAAGAAAAGGAAACGATATAGTTTCAAGAGTGAATGGGGGGATTTTCTTGAACGCTCAGGGATCATTAAAAGAGAGTCAAAGCGAGCACTTTTCAGAAGTAACATTTGGAGCTGGGTTGCATGCGATGTATGCGGACAGTATGTCAATATCACAGCTAAAGGTAGGTATAGATACGAAGGGCAATATGATATTGGGGCTCACGACCTCGATATTGTTGGGTGGTCAGGACAATACTGATGCATTCAGCCTGGCAAACAACTCTGCCTGGAGGCTGTAGTATTAATAAAACGAAATAAAAGAGACAGTAACGGCACAAAGCCAGCTGTCTCTTTTTATATTGCGTACTCAAAACCCCGTCCTTGACAAATACGAAAGATGTGCTAGCATCTCAGGAAAGACGCATATATTTTTAAAATAAATACTATGGATGCAAAGACAAAAAAGATAATTCGGACTATTCTTATTGTACTGCTCGTGGTTGTAGTGAAGGGTGGGAGTGCTTATATGAAGTTCCAGCACAAAAGGGCAATCGCAAATACAAATCAAGAAACAACAGTTCCTGCAGACATAGCACAGGAAGATATTCAGCCCGTGGCAACAGTGAACACTGACGCGTGGCAGGTGTATGAAGACAAGAAATATGGTTTCAGTGTTAAATACCCCCAGGACTGGGTAACTATCGGAAATTTTGGAGGACCGGATAGAGCTGCTTTTGGGCAAAAAAAGAGTATAGGCACTCCAGGATATGACGGTGATTTTTTCATACTGCCGTATAGTGCTGCGTCAACCGACATCGATACGGTCATTAAAGATGTAACCGGTGATCACTTCATCTACGAGCAGGAGAAGAAAGAGAACATAATGGTAAATGGTATGCCAGCAACAAGAGTTACCGCGACGACGCCACTGACGCCGGATTGGTATTTTGAAGGAATAGTCATAGAAAGGAATAATACGATATTCTTTATCGAGAACGGGGGAATAAAAAATGACTCCTTTACGGCGTTTTATCAAACGTTCAAGCCACAGTAATATAGAATGCAGTTGAACAGTAGTAATCAAGCGATAAAAAGAGACAGCAACGGCATACAAGCCAGCTGTCTCTTTTTATTTGCGCACACAAAACCAAGCCTACAAACGCAACCACTGGATCGCCTGGATGTATAAGGGATAAAGGGCAAAACCCTGCTCTTTAGTGAATTTCCACCCCTCAGCAAGGAAGAATTTCCTCATGTTTACGTCATAAATACACTTGACAAGATGAGGAAAATATGATATAGTGGTGGGGTATTAAAAATATTGTTTAAGGGAGGCCACAAGATGGCATGGAGTACTTTAAGAGCACGAACTCAAAAACGAATCCGGGAAACCGGAGAATGGCCGCCAGTCCGCCACACCGGCACCAAGCTTATTGGTGGCAACAACGGTGGAAGGTGGGATATGTACCTAGAGGATTTAGCAGGAAGAAAAAGTCTCGCCATCACCGCCGCCCTAGAGGCTCTTACATCCAAAGAACTCCTAGAGTTCCAAGAACCTAGGGGGGATCATTTGATGAATCCCTTGTCGGTTTTTCATAGAGACGAAATCGACCAAGAAAACATGGAGAGTTACTGGGCACGCAATGATTACAAGCTGTCATGGGATGAAGACGACGAACCTGACTATGGTAGTGGCGATGAAGAATTAGATCGAGACATCATCGCTCTCACCGATCGAGGAGTGGCGGTTCTGGAAGAGATCCACATGGATCCCGTAACTCTCGTTGGTCAGCACCATGGTGCCCAGGCTGGCGTCGTAGTGGGAGATAACGATGATATCTACGGCCGCCGTAACGCCCTGGAATGGGTGGCGGTACTCCAAGGCGCCTAACGCAATATTGTCTAGACTCGAGGAACGTATGTTCCTTGGGTCTTTTTTTAAGGAAAGTCCTTACAAGCACCACAGCCCAGCGCATGTCCTTTTGGTTACAGGAAATTGCGTTTGGGATCCGAATTGGTGTCCTCAGCCTTGACCAACCCCGCATATCCTGGTATCCTCTTCATGAAATCGTTCTTTAACAGGAGGAGCAATGGAAGTAAACAATATCCTTTTTATCGGTACCGGTGGGGGAAATGATATATTCTCGACGATGCTCGCAATGCAATCACTATGGCGTCGAGGGTGGCGCTGGAAGAACGCTGCGGTTGCAGGGGTGCTCAGCCCATTCCATATGCATACCACGCTACCAACACACATAGAAGGCATGGTGACGATAAAGCCGGAAACGCAACGGTTTTTGAATCGAGGTCTCGTCATGGGATCGATGAAGAAAATCGGATTCATCGACGCTACGGTCAGCAAGATGTTTGAGTCAAATATAACAACACAGCAAGGAGGGCTGGTGAATATACGCAGGACGCTCGGTCTTTCGTTGAGCGAGGGAACTGCAGGACTCACGCGGGTGCTAAAAGCACTTGCAGCAACATTCGATCACACGGTACTGGTTGACATCGGAGGAGATATTCTCTACCGAGGCACACAAGACACGCATATATTGAGCCCCATGTTCGACGCATGTGTGTTGCGCGCAGCGGTCGATTCCGGGATACCCTGCACCCTATTCGAAGCAGGACCAGGAACCGATGGAGAGATGGATCCCGAAGCGTTGGAGGACGCATTGAAAAAATCGCAAGCCCAGCGGCACCTCATCCATAAGGATGACATGACTCGGTGGGAGGAATTGTACAAGCAATGGATAGAGCTGGTACGGCCAGGGAGAACCGTGCCATATACGATAGAAGCATTTTATAGCGGTGATGACGAACTCGTAAAAACATATCGCGCACGAGCACATCTAGGCGATATACGTCGCTATGCGAATTTTGAACAGCGCATATCAACACGACTATGCCGCAGTTACTTCCTCATCGATCCCCACAACGCGTCTAACCCGTTTGCGGTTGCATGCACAGATCCAGAAGATTGGTTCATAAAGACACAAGTCATGCAGGGGCATACGAACAACGAGGCCAACCTCGAATATATGCTCCGAGGACATGAGCTTTTACAGTTCTTGACGCCATCACCACTTCTTCAAAGTGATGACCGAAGATTCCTAATAGAAACAGGGCTTAAGGAGATGCAACAAGAAAAGACATGCCAGGTAGCATTGATGCTTCAGGGCGATATCGCGCAAATACCCGATCTCGCCCAAAGAGGATTCACTGTTCTGTCCAAAGGCCCCTACAGCGAAGTACGCGCCTTATAACACAAATATCCAAAATCACCGGCTAATGCGGTGGTTTTTTTATAGGAATTTCCTTATATTCACGGAAAAACCCCTTGACAAAAGGAAAAGACTATGATAGCCTACGTCTAGGTTTGAGCAGAATGCTCAACAAGGAGAAGAAAGAGAATGAGTGACAAAATAATCCTGCATCCTACCGCAGTAGAACAGGCCAGAAGGAGTATCCAGAGAGTAGAGGAGCGACTTGATGAGCTAAAGGGTCTTATCAAGAGGGAGCTGAGTGTTGAAGAGGCAATAGCACTAGATCGAAAGATCAATACCTTTGGCAGCACAGTCAGCACTGAATGGTTAGGGGTGATATATCTCCTGCAGCCCGCCATGCAAAATTCTGCCTTCATAGCAGGAAGAAACCATGCCACTAACAAAGAACAAGCCTATTATGCCTCGAAACTAAGCGGAGGCATAGACAACCCAATGTAAAAACCAGAATCAGGACGTACGCGCGAATGCCTATGTCCTGATTTTATTCCCTTCGGCTCATGAGTCGGACTCGACAGAAATCCCCAAAGATGCTATAATATAAGTATGTATAACTGGTCAACAGACACAAAAACCCTACAGAATAACCCTGAACAATACGCTATTTGGAAGCTCGAACAAATGGTGAATTTTGGTATTGGTGAAGAGAAGCTCGACGCAGCACTATTACGGCAACACATCGATATTCTGGCTATTGATCCAGCACGAAAACAATACCTTCGATTGTTGCTTTCTGTATAATATGCAGATACTCACTCCCCGACAAATCGCATTTCTTGAGTTTCTTGGTGAGGAGGAGTTTGTGCGCAATAATTTTTATCTTACTGGCGGTACGGCATTAGCCGCTTTTTATACCCATCATCGTTATTCAGAAGACTTAGATTTTTTTTCTGAAGATGAGATCGACGTATCTTCACTCAACATTTTAGTAAAAAAACTTCAGACCGTCTTCAGTGCAACAAAAACCGATTACCAGGGAAGTTTTAACCGCAACATCTACTTCCTCACTTTTGACGACGAGGTGCTCAAGAAGGAGGCTATATTGCAGGGATAAACAACAACGAAATACAGAGGCTCTCCTAAAAAATGTGCTACAGTACAAATACCACCGCCGTAAGGCGTCAGCAACCTCCGAAAAGGGGTTGTATTTCAGATACACAGCATTGACGTAAAGGCCTAGTAGATATAGAATGGAGCCAGAACATTGAAAAACGAAAAGGAGAATAGTATGGCGTGGTGCGGATTCGATGAATCGATGCGATTGGGAGTAGTAGAATATGCAAGAGGGGTATCACGAGCGATACAAAAGAAGGCCGCAAAGAAAGGGATATTTTTTGAAGATCAGGAGGAGCAGGAACGAAGAGAGCTGCAGACCCTAGAAGAGCTAATAGAGGAACAAATAGATGGCGAGGGAGACAAGTTTCAGTTAATGGAATTAAAGGCATTTTTGGGTCTCGTATCCGTAGCTCGTCTATTGATAGAAACAAGATCAAATACGTTTAGCGAAGAACTACAAAATGTATACGTACAATATGCATATGTACTCGGAACATTGATTGAGAGATTTGATGCCCATTATGAAGCTCTCCCTGCAGAATTGGGCCATCCAGTAAATGCAGCTACAGCGCTCAAACTAATATTCCCCGACTCCGAAAAAAAGAAGAGCCAGATCATGGAGCCGAGAGTGATCGCAATCTGCATATCCCCGGTCGCAAAAGGGGCAATGCAGCAAGTCGAAGAAGTCGAAGCGATTGCAGGTGCTGGTCTCAAAGGGGATAGATATTGCACCGCCGAAGGAAGTTTTAGCAAGGGTAAAAAAGGCAAGCGCCAAGTAACACTTATAAACGGAGCATTCTTTAAAGGCAGCGGATTCGAATATATCGACACCCGTCGCAATATCGTAACAATAGGCGTTGAGCTAATGGATCTCATCGGTAAGGAGTTCCAAATCGGAGACGCACGTATGCGAGGCCTAAGATATTGCGACCCCTGCACACGCCCTGATAAGCTCACAAGGAAAACCGGGTTCAAAGAAAAGTTCCACGATCGTGGTGGCCTCGTCGCAGAGATTCTGCAGGGAGGGATGATACGGGTAGGTGATCCCGTTATTCCTCCGCCAAAAGATTACAAAGATTAAAAATAAAATCGCTGGGTATAATCTACTCAGCGATTTTTTCTTATCTGGGCACCCTACGCAAACCCTTGACAACCCACCTTCTTTGCCCTAATATCGAAACAATTGCACATTTACAAAACAAGAAGGAGATCTCAAAACAGTGAGACGATCAATACGATACACCCCCAAGATGCTGCTTCATATTGGTATGGCGGATGCCTATGCTATGGCAATGGAATACGTAAAGATGCCAGAAGGAGAGGCATTGCTCAAGCAAGTACTGCAATTCGACCAGTATTATGCCCATCCGCGTTTTCCGGGGCTCAAAAGTATGTACACCGACGATACCGAGATGTCCTGCGCGAATGCAAAGGTTATTCTCGAAAAAGGATCCAGTGGTACAAAGCTCGACTATGCCAACGCGTACGTCGAGGAGTTTATCCGAGGAGGAAAGCGAAAGGGTTATTCAAAAGGGTTTCAAGCAATCCTAGAATCGGTGAACACCGGCAAGGAATTGTTATCAAAACTAATTCCAGACTCTACAAAAAATGGAGCCGCCATGCGCGCAGTGCCGTTTGGAGTCTTGCCTGATGTTATGAGCGTGATCTATGCTGCGGGAATGCAGGCAGCGGTGACACACGATACGCGTGAGGGAGTTTTTTCTGCACGGATGGTTGCCTTGATGAGCCATTTCTCTCTGTATGAGGATGCGCCCTTTTCGGAACTCTCTCTCTATCTCAAAGAACATATAAACTGGGAAGCCGTTGAAGAGTTCGCTCATGTATTTGAGCAGGAGTATCCGTATAACCGACGCGTAAGGGATGGAAAATATTCAGTTGCAATCAACACTGTACACGCGGTACTCACGATTCTCAAAAAAGAAAAAACTTTAATAGAGATGCTTCGAGCGGTGCTCACCATCGGAGGAGATACTGATTCAGTCGCTGCTCTTGTATGGGGGATTGCTTCCCCGAGATGTAGGGAAGGGAGTTATCATTTTGTTTTCATGCAAGAAGAGCTTGAACTGGGGTCAAAAGAAACAGGAGCACCGTATCTACTCGATCTGGGAAAACAGCTGATGATCAAATATATCGATTCTCCCGTCCAGCGTCTTACTCTTTGCGGGAGCGGTCATCATGCTACGCACGGAAAACTTATGAGTAAAATGTGGTGCTGGTGGCTTGAGGTTGATGGTATCGTGATAATGAACAGAGACAAGATGCTCGAAACGGGCATTGATATAGGGAAACGTGGCCTTGAGTTTATGAAAAAATTTAGGCCATTTCTTCCAATAGATGCCGAAGAAGGTATTGTCCCACCTATGGGTACCGGTGATTGGGCGTCGTATGTCTTCTCGCTTGATAGGGTAAAAGATTGCAAAGGCGCCGAGGTAGTGCTCAGGGAATTCTTTCCGAAGACAATAAGTCAGGTGATCGACGGAAGGCCATCGATGAATACGATGAAAATGTCGTTTACAGAAGAGGAAGTCCAATGAAAAAATGGTACATCAGCTACTGTACATGGGTAGAAGGTGACAGTCTGAGTCGTGAGCCAAACACCGTCCACAACCTTGTATCCTTGGAGGAATGCAAAAAAGCTGCCAGGGAGACATATGTGAATAAGAGAGCGGGATATACATTTCAATATATGACCGCCCACGGCCCCGAGGGTGAAAGAGTGAATCTGCTAGGAGAAGTATCAAATAGATAGATGAGTAATTATCGAGCCAGTTCGGAGAAATCTCTGATCTGGCTCTTTTTATTATGAGAATAATCCATAGGGCAGTATAATGAAAAAGGAGTAAATATTATCTCGCCCTCTATGAATCCTAAAAAAGTTCAAACAAACGAAAAGCATTGCTACGGTGGATGCTTCCCTATGCAATGATCGGCGTGCTCGCACCCTGCCTCGCCTACCTATTCATAGTATATGATACGACCCAGTATATGACGGCGCTTTACCAACACACAACAATCCTCCCTTTTAAAAATAAGCTAACAACGTCTCAAGCTGATAAACTGCCTATTCCTATGAGCTACCACGGAAACATCGTTAAGGAAACGCAAGAGAATACAAATTTCCGAAAAGTCCTGTTTACGGGTCTCAAAAGCCAACTCGTAGTGATGAGTATCCCCCCAGGAGGCGAAGTGGGCGAGGAGACGCATAAATATACTGAACAAACACTGTTCTTCCTTTCGGGGACAGGTGAGGCAATACTGAACGACAAGATTTCCCCCGTTAAAGCGGGTGATGTGGTAGTCGTAGTCCCCGGCACAAAGCATAATTTTAAGAATACGGGGACACATCCTCTCAAAATATACACCACCTACGCACCGCCTAACCATATTGATGGCCGGATACATCGCACAAAGGCAGAGGCAGACGCCGACACGGCAGACGAGGCAATAGGCGAATCAGCACCAGTGCAATAGAAGGGGGAACAATCACGAGAGAGACACCCGCGCGGGTGTTTTTTTGTACCCAGATTATTTGATTTCAGGTGGGAGATACAAAGTTATACACGCCGCATCGACAAATACGTGGTATACTATAAGCAATTAATCTCCTCTCAGCATTTTATTAGCCGCGTTACCGAACATCATCGGTCGCTTAAACTCAAGATATGCACATAACGCTCAAAAGGGTTTCTTGGGGATTGGCAGTATTTGCCTTAGTCCTCCTTAGCCAGGCATGGTCAAGTTCTGCCCAGGCCGCAACGGCCCCGGCACTGGGCTCAACCAGCCCATTTGGTATCGTCTCCAGTACCTCCACGAATGCCAATACCGCACCACAAACCATCATCAATGGATCAGTCTGTGGTACAACACTGAATGTACCACGCCCGTTAACGATTACGGGTGGTGCAGAAGAAACCCCTTGTGCTGCGGCAAAAGGAATTGATCAGGGCACCGCCTTGGCAACGCTCAATGGCCAGGCATGTACCCCTATCGCAGGGACACTGAATGGAGTGATTGTGGGCGGCAACGCACCAGGAACATTCCCTCCTGGATGTTATTCGGTTGTGGGCGCGATGGATATAACCACAGGTACGACAGTAACCCTCGACGCTACCGCACCGGGCGGTGACGGAGGAAACGTGTGGATTTTCAAGTCGGGCGGTGCACTCACTACGGGAGCGAGTACTGCTGGGTTTCCTAGTGTCGTTCTGGCAAACGGAGCAAATGCCTCTAATGTGTTCTGGGCACCAGTAGGCGCAACAACCATTGGGGCGAACTTTGCCCTATCGGTTACCCCTACATTCGTGGGTACCATTATTGATAACGCCGGAATTTCACTGGGACATTTTGCAAATCTTCTCGGAAGAGCACTGAACTTCGCAACAACGGTCACCACGGATGCAAACACCATCACGGTCCCTACCACCCTGACACTAAGGAAGGCGGTAGTGAATGATAACGGAGGAACGGCGCTCGCAACCGCATGGACACTGTCTGCGGCGGGTGCAACTCCCATCTCGGGAGCTATGGGAAGCACCGCAGTAACGGGGGCAGCGGTAACGCCAGGGATATATACACTTACAGAAAGTGCAGGGCCAACCAACTACACAGCAAGCACATATAGCTGTGTAAAGAATGGAGGAGCCGCTGCGGTAAGTAACTCTGTAACGCTAGTAACAGGAGATAGCGCAGTCTGTACTATTACCAACGATGACTTCGCCCTCGCAACCCCCTCTGCATCAATCAACGTAGTAAAAGTAGTCGTGAACGATAACGGAGGAACGAAGACGATATCTGATTTTCCTCTCTTTGTCGACGGTCTACCCGTTGCCTCTGGGGTAACGAATACATTCCCTTCGAATACTATCCATGTCATAACAGAAACCAGTAATACGAACTATGCTCAGACCTTTTCCGCCGACTGTGATGCTACGGGCCATCTCAGCCTCCTCCCTGGCAACAACAAAGTTTGTATTATTACAAATGATGATATTGCCCCCGCAGTAGTAGTTGCCCCTGTCGTTCCCCCAGTACCACCACTTATTGATGTGGTAAAGGTACCGAGTCCCCTCGCCTTGCCAGGAGGTCCTGGTCTCGTAAGCTATACCTACACACTACGCAATATCGGAACAGTCCCCGTAACGAATATAACAATGGTAGGGGACACATGTAGCCCGATTATACTTGCTTCCGGAGACACGAACACGAATGCTAAACTCGAAGTAAGCGAAACATGGGTATATACCTGCTCGACGACACTAACTGCAACACACACCAATACCGTGGTTGCTACTGGATGGGCAAACGGCCTCAGCGCGGTAGACATCGCGAGCGCAACAGTAGTAGTAGGCGTACCGGTAGTGCCACCGCTTATCCACATTACAAAGGTACCGAGCCCCCTCGCCCTAAATGCAGGAGGAGGAGCCGTAACCTATACTAAGAAGGTCACTAACCCAGGAACAGTAGCGCTCAGTAATGTGAATCTCATTGACGATAAATGCAGCCCCGTGATGTTTATTTCAGGAGACAGCAATGCAGACGCAAAGCTCGATCCGACAGAAACATGGACATACACCTGTACTGCCAACCTTACCAAAACGACGACCAATACCGTTATCGTAACAGGTGAAGCAAACGGCCTCACCGCAAGAGATTTTGCGATCGCTACGATAGTAGTCGCTCCCGCAGTAACCGTAGTGCCAAAACTCCCAAAAACAGGGTTTGGTCCCATAAAAATAGGAGTACCAATGAGTATTATGATACCGCGTCTTGCACTCAGCGCATTGATTGAAAAAGTAGCACTCGCAAAAGATGGCGCTATGAGTGCCCCCAAAGACGCACTTCGGGCGGGCTGGTTTGCACTCGGTGCACGACCGGGAGAGGTAGGAAGTGCAGCAATAGCAGGACACCTGAACAGCGAGAAAGGTACACGAGGAGCATTTTCAAATCTCCATAAAGCGAAGAAGGGCGATAAGATCAGCATCAAAGACGATAAAGGAGTGACTACATCCTTCGTGGTAAGCGGGAGCAAGCAGTACGCTGCCGCTGCCGATGCAACTGACGTCTTTAGCTCAACGGACGGAAAGGCACATCTCAACCTCATCACCTGCGATGGCGCATGGAACGAGAAGGCAAATCAATACTCCAAGCGTCTCGTAGTATTTGCCGACAAGGTGTAAATATCAGACATATCCAATACTTAAAACCGCTCGGCTTTCCGGGCGGTTTTTCTTCCAGAACCCTTGACAAAATCCTTATAATATGGTATTATAGCCGTAATCTTGTTATTTGAAAAAGGAGAAATTGAAACCCATGGCTACCGAAAAAGCTATCAAGGAAGGCGAAGCCACACCAGTTGAGGCTATCAAAGAGCGAATCGAGAACAAAGAAAGTTTCTTTGCAAGGCTTATTCCTCTACTGGAGCCAAGCGCGGTTCGTGAGATTGAACTTGCCTACGTATTAGCAAAATTTGAGCACCGCGCTCAGACGAGAAAGGAATTGAAGCCCGACGGAACACCAGAGCGGTATTTTGAGCATCCACGGCAAGTAGCACTCATAGCCATCGATGAAGCGGGATGCGTCGATCGAGACGTTATCTGCGCAGCATTGATGCATGATAGCCTAGAAGATACACAGACTACGCGTGAAGATCTGGAGAAGCACCTAGGTGCAAGAGTGGCCAGGATAGTAATCCGTCTTTCAAAGATACCTAAGAAGGGATACTACGAGCGCCTAACCTTATTTGGCGAGTGGCCCGAGCTACTCATCAAAGCCTGCGATCGGGTGCACAATCTGCGGACGCTGGGAGATGATCCCAAGTTTCGCAAGAAACAGATTCAGGACACACAGCGGCATTTTCCGACAATCTCCCGACGGCTTCTGGAAACCATCCCAGTTCAATGGCTAGAGGGAGCACAAAAGCTCGTTAAAGAAATTGAAGGATACTATTCCAAGGAATAAGGAAAAGAAAAATGTCCGAATCCGAACAAGAAGAACGGGAGTGGTACATAGGTTACTGTATATGGCGTGAGGGCGACGAAATGAGTCGCGATCCAGGCAACATACACGACCTAGAATCCCTGGAAGAGTGCAGGAAAACCGCGATCCGATTATCAATAAATAGTAAGATGGGGTACACATTTCAGCACATCACTACCCACGGCCCCGAAGGAGAAAGGGTGGATCTGATGAAAGAATAAACCAACCGCCATTGAGCCAGTTCGGAGTAATCTCTGAGCTGGCTCTTTATTTTCTTCAAACTATGCCGCCCCACCCCCTCTTCCCCTTGTTTTCTGCAAAAAACCATGCTAGGATACAGTATCTATGAAACCCCAAAAACCCCAAGGTCCCAACCCATTCTCTACGCTATGGCGCTTTTTTACCCCCTACAAAGGATGGGTAGCCTTGTTATTCATAATCAGTATCGCAGGAAATGGTCTTTCTCTCATAATCCCACGAACGCTTGGAATGCTTCTCGATGAATTTTCAAAAAATCCCCACCACGACGTCTCGGCGCTGCCACTCATCGAGCTCGCAGGAGGCGCATTCATCATAACGGCGTGTGGCGTGGCGCTGTCTGCATGGCTTTCGGAGCGCGTCGCCTATGATATACGCACACAGCTCATCGCCAAGATGGGACAGCAGTCATTTCCGTATATAATCGGAAGAACCCCTGGGCGCCTTCTCACGATCCTCACATCCGACGTTGATAATATCAAAAGTATCGCCGCGCAAGGACTCGTGACACTTCTTGGCGCTGTAATAACACTCGCAGGAAGTATTGTATTACTGTTCTCACTCAATACACGACTCGCAGCAATCACGGTCTCGATCATGCCATTCTTGGTTATAATTTTCTTTGGAGTATTCAGAAAACTCGGGCCACTCTTTGGAAGAACGCAAAAAAATCTCGAAACCATCAATCGTGTGATCAACGAAAGTATCATCGCCGCATCGCTAGTGCGTGTTCTGAACACTCGCGACTCTGAAGATCGCAAATTTGATACCGTGAACACGATCACGCGATCGGTAGGGGTAGACATCGTAAAAGGAATCTCTGCGCTCATCCCCCTCGTGACGCTCTGTGCGAACATCGCCATCATGGGGATCGTATGGTTCGGAGGCAAAGCGGTGATCGAGGGAAGCGCAAGCGTCGGAACAATGTCTGCATTCATCGCATACGCAAACATGTTCGTCTGGCCACTCTTTGTGTTGGGATTTATCGGCACCGCATTCTCTCGTGCATTCATTTCCATGGATCGCGTGGTTACCATTTTGGATGCACCCATAACCGAAACACAAGGCGCTATAAAAAAGACACTGCAAGGAGCGCTTAACGTAGAAAACGTCTCACTAGAATACGAAGGACGCGCCGTGGTGCACTATGTATCATTTTCAATCAAACCCCATACCCGAACCGCCATCATCGGTCCAACGGGCGCAGGC
>JAHFHK010000010.1:0-10606 GCA_023246955.1 Candidatus Uhrbacteria bacterium | reverse complement strand
ATCTCATCTCCGGCCTCATCCCTCCGACAGTAGGCAATATTGTGCTTGACGGGGCACCGCTCGACGACTACGAACGCACTGCCCTGTTTTCACAAATGGGAATCGTATTTCAGGATTCCTCACTGTTCGGATCAACGATAAAAGAAAACATTCAGTACGACGACTCTATTTCCAAACAGGGACTCCGCAAAGCACTCGCAGTTGCACAGCTCGATGATTTTGTCTCATCATTACCCGATGGAATAGACACGATCGTCTCAGAACGAGGAGTGAATCTTTCCGGAGGGCAGAAGCAGAGAATCTGTCTGGCTCGAGCACTTGCCCGTGATCCAAAGCTCCTCATCCTCGATGATGTGACGGCACGCGTAGACCTCGCCACCGAAAAAGCAATGATGGCAGCCCTCGAAAAAGAATACGCCGATCTCACACTAATAGTCGTCTCTCAAAAAATCGAATCAGTAAAGGACTTCGACCACATCATCCTTCTTATGGAAGGAGAGGTATTAGCCCAGGGGACACACAAAGAACTCCTTGCTTCATCGTGGGAGTACAAACACCTGTACGAGTCTCAAAAAACCCACACATAGAGACCTCTCCAAAAGCGCGCCTTTTCATTTCATGGGCACCCGTTGATTCCACTCAACGTATAAGACATACGTTTCCTGGACTCAACAGCCCATTCAATGAAAATCCATCACTTTTTCAGAGGTCTCATAACCAACAAATATGGACTACAAACTCGACGCACAACCCAAAAAACGAAACACGTGGAGCGATCTGAAAAAAGATCTCATATTCTTCGGCTGGTTCGTGCGCCCAGAAATCAAACGCTTTTCCCTCGCCCTCATATGTATCATTATCACTTCAGGAACGGCAGTCCTCACGCCCTATCTCATCGCGCGCAGTATCGATATTGCAAGCACCGGCAAGGGAGTGGGTGAGTTGGCGCAGGTAGTAGGAATACTCGCGGTAATGTATGCCGTCGCAGTCGTATTGGGATACTACCAGGCGCGCCTCACGGGGTTCTCTTCACAGGCAGTGCTGTATCGCCTTCGCAAAGCACTCTTTGGGCACATCCAAACCTTACCGATTTCTTTTTTTCAACAAAACCAAGGAGGAGACCTCATGTCTCGCCTCAACAACGATACCGACAAGCTCAACCAAGCACTTTCCGAAACTATCATGCGGTTCATCGGAACATTTTTTCAAATATTCGGCATCGGTATCTTCGTGTTCTTCCTGAATGTAAAGCTCGCGCTAGTTCTCCTCACATCCGCCGTGGTAGCAACCATCATCGCACAAATAGTACAGCCACACCTTCGTAAAACAAACAAAGACGGACTCGCGGCGCTGGGAAGTTTTTCTGCAAACATTCAGGAGCAGCTCACAAACTTCAAGGTGATCGTAGCCCTCGGGCATCGCGCATATTTTACTGATCATCTTGGAAAAGAAAACGCCCATCTCAGAAAATCAGCAACGATTGCAACGATGACCACACGGTTCCTGGAGCCGGTATATGACCTGGCCGGGTATGCAGGGCTTATCTCGGTATTCATGTACGGGATATATCTCGTAGAGCGAGGGGAAATAACACTCGGAATCCTCGTAGGCTTCATCGCCTACGCACAGAAATTCTATGACCCACTACGGTTCCTCGGGCAGCTATTTGGTTCATTTCAGTCGGCATTCGCGGCATTGGGGCGCATTCATAGTATTTTCTCGATGCGCAGCGACCTCGAAGTACTTCCTGACCTCGGAGATCGACGCGATGGAGCACTCATGGAAATAGATCAGGTATCATTCGGGTATACGCTAGAAAAGACAATATTGAACGACGTGTCACTTCGTCTCGAACCAGGGAAGACATATGCAATCATTGGCCCGACAGGAGGAGGGAAGAGCACACTGGTATCGCTCATGAGCCGCCTTTTTGATCCATCAAAAGGAACAATATGGTTCCATGGAAGAGATATCCGAACATTCACCTCATCGGAGCTTGCCGGAGAGATCGGGGTAATACTCCAGGAACCATTTCTCTTCACGGGCACGGTGGCGGACAATATTCGTTACGGGAATCCAACACTCGAAGCGATGGATGACGTCGCATTGACCGCATATCTTGAGAATGATGGACTCCTAGAATTCTTCTCGTCATTTCCCGACGGAATTACCACGCCAGTGAGCGCAACACAAGAGGGGATTAGTCTCGGACAAAAGCAGCTCATTGCCTTCGTGCGTATCCTCCTCCGCAAACCTTCACTCTTCATCCTCGACGAAGCAACGGCAAATATCGACACGGGCACCGAACAGCGCATCGGCATGATCGTAGACGCATTGCCGGCCACTACGACCAAAGTAATCATCGCCCACCGTCTTAGCACCATTCGCGAGGCAGACGAGATATGTTTTGTGAACAATGGCATGATAGAACCAATTTCATCATTTGATGATGCATTAGTGAGGATCAAAACCAGTAAGCGCAAGAGCTAAAAAAGAATAGCCCATAGGAAAACTACGTTAAAGAATATGAAAGGATTTTGGGAAAAACTACCGCGCCCGATCATGGCGCTCGCACCGATGGCAGATGTGACGGACGCTGCATTCCGGCGTGTCATAGCAAAGTATGGAAAACCCGATGTGATGTGGACGGAATTTGTATCCGCAGACGGACTCTGCTCAGTAGGGCGAGAGGTGCTCCTGCGTGATTTTTGGTTTCAAGAAAATGAACATCCCATCGTCGCGCAGCTCTTCGGGTCTAATCCGGAAAATATGAAAGAAGCAGCACACATTGCTGCTGAGCTGGGGTTCGACGGGATTGATATTAATATGGGATGTCCCGATCGTAATATAGAAAAACAAGGCGCAGGAGCAGCGATGATGCGAAACCCGAAAGGCGCACAAGCGATAATCCGTGCAGCACAAGAAGGTGCGCCCAGCCTCCCGATATCAGTCAAAACAAGAATCGGCTACGGCACAAACATGATCGATACCTGGATTCCGACGTTGTGTGATGCGGGGTTGGTAGCAATCACCATTCACGGACGCACCCGCAAAGAAATGTCGCTCGTTCCAGCCAGATGGGACGTGATTGGTAATGCAGTACAGATCGTAGATAAGCTGTATGCGCAGACCCCCACAGAACGACCGCTCATTCTAGGAAATGGAGATGTGACGAACCGTGAAGAAGCAATGCAAAAAGTCTCACAGTACGGCGTAGACGGCGTAATGATCGGCCGAGGAATTTTTGGCAACCCCTGGCTTTTCAGTCAAACCGTACAAAAAGAAAATATTCCATTCATCGAACAGCTCCGCGTGATGATGGAGCACACGCATCTCTTTGAAGAATTATTCGGTGGCAAAAAGAGTTTCGACACAATGAAAAAACATTACAAGGCATATATCAACGGTTTCGATGGTGCCAAAGAACTCCGCGTCCGTCTCATGGCAACCCACAGCGCCGACGAGGTGGAAGCAGTCCTCCGGGAAGAATATCCGGAGTTGTAGGGAGCAGGAGGCTTAAAAGAGAAAAAGGACATTTCTACTTTGCCCAGAAGGTGACATTTCTATTTAGCCTTTACATAAGGGTCAATAATCTTGCCATTTACCCCTATCTTGCTACACTGATGGGGTATGAAGAGCCTTACAAAGAAAGAAACGAATGCTATCAAGAAAATAGCAGTACACCACGGAGCAACCGTTGTGTACCTTTTTGGTTCCCACGCAAATGGGACAGCGACAAAAGAAAGTGATGTAGATATAGCCATACTTCTTCCGGAAAAACTCTCTACAAGTGAACGTTTTGATATTCGCTGTCTACTTTCTGAAAAAATAAGCGCACTTCTCGATAGACCTGTCGATCTCGTTGTACTGAATGACGTCTCTTCGATTCTCTTTCGTTTTACGATCATCAAAGAAGGAAAGGTACTCTACCAAAAAACCGATCTCATCCACGTCGAATACGAGCTCAAGATCATGTCAGAATACTACGATTTTGAACCATTTCTTACTTCATATAACCGAGCCTATGTCGCGCGCGCTGTATAATAGAATCATGGCAAAGATCGAGCGTCTTGATGAGTACCTCGGGTACCTCAAGCTTCTTCAGCGAGTCAACAAAAAAAGCTTCCTCGAGGACTACCATAACTTCGGCCTTGCTGAACGATACCTACAGCTCACCATCGAAGTAACCCTGGATATAGCAAAGATGCTCGTGACGGAACGGGGCTTGCCAAAACCCGAAAGCAATCAAGAGTTTTTTGCGGTACTCCACGATGCAAAAATTCTCTCAAAGAAAACCACAGAAACATTACAGGGGACTATAGGCTTTCGCAACGTATTGGTGCATGACTACGAGAAAATCGACCGTGCGGTCGTATACGAGAAACTACAAACCCGATTCGATGATTTCCTCGCCTTCCGCAAAGAAGTCCTCAAATATCTGAAGAAACAATAAAAAACACTACAAGGCATACATCACCGGTTTTGACGGTGCCAAAGAACTCCGCGTCCGCCTCATGGCAACCCACAGCGCCGACGAGGTGGAAGCAGTCCTCCGCGAGGAGTACTCGGAGTTGCAGACTCGCTCTCGACACAGGCCTGTCAGCAATAAAAAAAGACCCCCGGTGAACAATTGCGTTCGCTGGGGGCCTATAAATCAATTAGCCAAATGAGAATTTCTGGAAGAACATTTTACTGTAGTACCGACCAAAATAATCATCAAATATATTGGGTGGTTTGCTCGCGCGGGCGACGAGATGCTGGTAAGGTTCGGGGCATACGTTGTTTGAGTGACCGGGAACTTTAGGAGATGTAAGAAGAAAAAGTGCCGGACGATTCCCTGCTGTAGCTGGATCCTTTCGTATTCCCGCGATATTATGTTTTTGACATACAATTCGCACCTCATCCAAGATCTCTGGCTTTAAGCATAATGAGGGGGGCACCGACAATATGCGGTAGAAGAGATCGCCAACATCAACCCTTATGCTAGCCAGATGAAGAAGTTCATAATCTTTGGGAGTCTGGGAGAATACTACAAACCCCATTCGAAAGATTCCGCCAAAAACCAATATTCCAGCATCGGGGATATTGATGAGAGGGAAGTATGAGAGTGCGTATTCTGGGTGATAGTGATCGAGATACCTCATTAAGTGGGAAAGATTGTAAGATTGAAGACGAGATAGTGCTTTTTTGTCTTTCTCTTTTGAAGAAAATACAATTTCTTGAATTCTACTTTTCAATGCCGTGAGTTCTCTATCCTCCTCCTCCTTTCTTTCAGAGTAGTGCTGAATGAGGGATCCTATTACTTCTCGTGCCATAAATTCCTATTCCTTTCTAGGTTTTCTTTATACTGAAGAACTTCATCTGCTTTTCAACGTAAGGCGCTGGATATAATTCAGACATAAGCGCGTTGAAGTGCCGCACTCCATCAGTCGACATTACGATTATCCCGCCGCTAAGGGCGCTATATATTGCGGCCGTGAGAGGAGGATTGATATTGCCGATCGTATAATCATCGGTATGGAGACGGGAGGCAATACTGTGCACCCCTTCATTCTCATTTCCCGTAAACACAAAGTGGATGCCCTTTTCCGAAAGAAAATTTCGGAGAACAGGGCCTATGAAATGTGAATGGTCGAGGGTAATATCTTGAAGATTCGCATAGTCAAGAATTAACTCAGAGGGGGCAAGCGCAACAAGTCTTGTCTTGACTTCTCCGGCAGCGGCATAGAAGCAAAGACCACGTTGGTTATGTATCTGTCCTCCGAAGACAAGAAATGCACAAGCAGGGAGCGCCTGGGGGTGGATAAGAAATAGATCTGATTGAGTTATATATTCTTTCCCCTTATTCATCTCTAGCTGATATACTCCGTATACATGCATAGGGAACACATCATAGGCAACCCCTACTACATCCGCAAGAGTGCTATGATTCGCAAGTTTTGCATTGAGTTCATTTTGCAGTGTCTCAGCCTCGGCGGCATTCTTTTTGGAGCTTTGTTGGTGGTATTGCTCTCTTGCTCTCTGTTCCTCTCTCTTCTTCTTGATTTTGGCAGCAACCTCACTCACCCTATCCGACATAGGACTGCCAGACAGAGGGAGAGATGTGACTTCCTTAATCGATCCAATACTCATAGATGATTGTTGTCCTTTCGATATATTTTCAACGTGCGAATACGTTCTACTCGCCAGTATATGCCAAAATAGAATACTGTCAAGGGGGTGAACGGGAGTTCCGGTTTGAAAAAGAGGGGAGAGACTGCTAGGATGACAGTACTTGAATATAGTGAAAAATCCTCCCTATGCCCGAAGAAATGAAAAAAACCGACGAAGAATGGCGTAAAGAGCTCACTCCCGAGCAATATCACGTCATGCGGGAATGCGGCACCGAGCCCGCATTCACAGGAAAGTACTATAACACCAAGACAGAAGGGGAATATGTCTGCGCCTCATGTGGCAACGAACTCTTCTCGTCAGAAACCAAATACGACTCCGGATCAGGATGGCCGAGCTTTTTTGAACCCTCAGATCCCAATGCCGTGGAAGAAAAAGACGATACGAGCCTGGGAATGGCACGAAAAGAAATAACCTGCGGACGCTGCGGTGCCCATCTGGGTCATGTATTCGAAGACGGTCCTACCCCAACAGGACGAAGATACTGCATCAATTCGCTCTCTCTTGATCTGAAAGAAAAGCCACCAGCCGCATGACCCAAAACGAAGCCCTCGCATTAATGAAGATGGGGCGGAATGTTTTTTTGACCGGCCCAGCAGGAAGCGGAAAAACATACGTCCTCAACGCATATATCGCCTACCTACGCGCCCACAGGATTGACGTAGGTATTACTGCGTCCACCGGAATCGCAGCCACGCACATAGGAGGAACGACGATTCACTCATGGGCAGGAGTGGGTATCAAACAAGGCCTCTCCGAAAAAGACTTCAAAGAGATCCTCAAAAAACAGTACCTTCGTTCACGTTTCGACAAAGTCCGCGTCCTCCTCATCGATGAAATTTCCATGCTCGACGGAAAGCGCCTCGATGTAGTAGATGCGGTATGTAGAGCCTTTCGTTCCGATATGCGTCCCTTTGGCGGGCTACAGGTGATCGTCTGCGGAGATTTCTTCCAGCTCCCCCCGGTAGAAAAAGATGGAGAAAAAGACGTAGACTTCGCATTTCTCTCCCGTAGCTGGAAAGACGCAAAATTCGCCACCTGCTATCTGAGTGAATATCACCGCCAAGACGATACCGCATTCCTCGATATGCTGAAAAAAATCCGCTCGCGTACCATTGATGACGCAGCTCGAGCGAGCCTCCTTGAACGCATGTCGAATACCCCCTCAGAAGAAGAAATCCCGCATCTCTACACCCATAACTTCAACGTGGACGTTGTGAATAATCGCATGCTCGATGCGCTACCAGGCAAAGAGTATACCTACGAAATGACCTTTTCCGGCGAAGCACCCATCGCACAATCACTCGCACGAGGAAGTCTCGCCCCCCAGACTCTCGTCCTGAAAAAACAAGCCAAGGTAATGTTTGTAAAAAACAACTTCGAAAAAGGCTACGTGAACGGTACACTCGGCACCGTCGAGGACTTTGACGACGAAGGATTCCCCGTAATACGCGTTGCCGCAGGAAGACGCATCACCGCAGCCCCTGTCGAATGGAGCATAGAAGAAGGGGATACAAAGATGGCAGGAATCACTCAAATCCCCCTGAGACTCGCATGGGCAATCACCATCCACAAAAGCCAAGGCATGAGCCTCGATGCCGCAGAAATCGACCTCTCAAAGTCGTTCACACCCGGGATGGGCTATGTTGCCCTCTCGCGTGTGCGAAGACTCGAAGCGATTACGCTCCGCGGCTTTAACGACATGGCACTCGCCGTTGACGACACCGTGTTTGACCATGATGTAGCATTTCTCGAAGAATCAGCACGAGAATGCGCAGAGCTCGCACAGCGTCCCATGAAGGATCACGAGAAGACGCAGAAGGCATTTTTGAAACAATCAGAAAAGAAAACCACAATCTTTGATGAAATTTTCTAAAAGGGGAGTATACTAAAGAGCACAAGATAGTCATCCGCTCACCCTAGTCATCATGAGACTTTATCCATACATCATAGATACTATGAAGAAATATATCAGTGTTTTTCTCTGTGCATTCATGTTCCTCGCTGCACCCGCCGTCTTTGCGGCCGAGGTAACCGACGCGCCCCTCGTGACGAGTGAAACAGTAGCAGCCCCTGCTGCGGAACCAATATCGGCGACTATCGACAGAACAAAGAGTGTGGAAGCACTTCGCGCACGCGGGAAGGCGCTCATTGCTGCACGTATTGCATCATTGAACGCGGAAGGAAGGCGCATCGATCGATCGAAGCTCACGGCCGACCAAAAGACAGAACTCAAGAAAGCAATTACAGACAAGATCGCCTATATAAATACATTAAAAGAAAAAATCCTTGCCGAAAAAGACTTGGCAACAATGAAAACACTGAACAAGAGGATCTATGAAGATTTCTACATCTATGCGATAGCAATACCGCGTCTCCAGGGCATGCGTGCCTCATACGTACAGATGAGCCAAGCTTCAAAGCTCAAAGACCACTGGACAAAGCTCGATGCAAAGCTCATGGAATGGCAGGGTAAGGCAGACACTACAAAAGCACGTATCCATCTCGATGCAGCCAAGAAACACCTGGAAGAAGCAAACATGCATTATGGCGAGTCTCTCTCCTCATTCAAAGTACTCGACGCCACAGACTATCCTGCAAAAAATGTAACCCTCGCCGCTCGAACCCACCTCAAAGAGGGCAACACCCATCTCAGATTTGCCCGCACCGAACTACAAAAGGCAGTCGTACTCATGAAGATGATGGAAAAAACCATAGGCAAAAAAGTAACGACGATCAAGGCTCCTGTTACCGCAGCCCAAGCAACCGCAATGACCGTGACCTATTCCGATACAGGATTTTCTCCTTCGATGATCACTGTCAAGGCGGGGACGACCGTCACCTTTAAGAACACCTCGAGTGGTTCCATGTGGGTTGCATCCGATCCACATCCTGCGCATACTGATCTCCCGGGCTTTGATGAAAAGAATGCGGTAGCGGCAGGAGGTACATACCAGTATACCTTCACAGAAAAAGGAACCCATGGCTTCCATAATCACTTCCATTCATCGCATACCGGCACCGCAATCGTTGAATAGCGGTCGGATATACATTCTGGTAAAAAACCGATTCGAAAGGATCGGTTTTTTACTGCCAAAGAGACCTCTAAAAAGGCAATATCTATGCACAGTTCCGATGGGTTGCATTATTAGAAATCTCATGTATACTAGAAAACATTCAAGAGACCCCCAAAACGTAGTCAGACCCATCACGATTTTCTCTATTATTATGCAACACCTCGTACAGCAAGCAACCGATATCAGCGCCACCGACGCGCTCGTGCTTCCTCTCTGGGACAAAGGGTCCATCGAGGAGGCTTTTTTCTTCTCGACGCTTTCCGAAGAGCAAAAAGAATTTCTCAAAGCAGTCGACACGAAAGGCAAAGCAGAGAGTTTCCACGCGACACATCTCTACCTCCCAGGAACACCGCTTCGCCATGTCATAATGATCGGCATGGGTGATCGCACAAAATATCAGCACCGTGCATTCATAAAAACGGTGCGTAAGATAGTCATGCTCGCAAAACACGCATCGCTCAAAAACCTCGCCGTATGCCCCGAAGAGTTCACGCCGAGTAAGTGGAGCATGGAGGCGACACTCGAAGCCTTTGCGACACAAGCAGAACTCGCACAGTACGCATTCACGACCTACAAAGAAGTTCCCAAAGACGGACACCACGCCATTGAGCAGATTACCTATGTGCCCAAAACCGCAGAGCTTTCTGTAGATGCGCTCGTACGAGGAAAAATAATCGGCGAAGGCGTGAACTACACCCGTGAACTCGCAAACACCCCTGGTGGCGATATGACACCAAAGATGCTCGCACAAAAGGCACGTGAATCAGTAGCGGGATTGCCGGTTGCCGTAACGGTACTCGGAGAAAAAGAAATGGCAGAACTCGGTATGGGAGCAATCCTCGGAGTATCAAAAGGCTCCGTCGAAGAAGCCCAGCTCATCATCATGGAATATCGCGGCGAAGGAAGTCCCGAGCAGCCCATCGCATTCTGCGGCAAAGGGATTACCTTCGACAGCGGAGGTCTCCATCTCAAACCCTCGAACGGCATGGATGAGATGCATCTCGATATGAGCGGTGCAGCCGCAGTCATCGGCAGCATCTCCGCCCTCGCAAAGATGAAAGCCCCCGTTCACATCGTCGGCATTTGCCCTGCGGTAGAAAATATGGTATCAGGAGAGAGCTATCGTCCAGGGGATCTTCTGAAATCTATGTCAGGGAAAACTATTGAGGTGGTGAGTCCTGACGCAGAGGGACGTGTCGTACTCGCTGATGCGCTTCACTATGCGAAGAAATATAATCCCGCAGTGGTACTCGACATCGCAACCCTCACGGGTGCAGTCTGCATTGCTCTCGGACATCACGCATCAGGAGTATTCTCACAAGACGACGCCCTTGTACAATCCATCCAGGAGGCAGGGG
>JAHFHK010000047.1 GCA_023246955.1 Candidatus Uhrbacteria bacterium | reverse complement strand
GGGGAGGAAGTGGGCCACTCCCTAATGCAGCGCTCGTATCGTCAAAATACCGCGCCTGTGATTGAAAGGTAAAATCGGTAGCAATCTGATTCACGACCGTGTCACTCTTTGTCTGTACAATACCTGCATCTGATGCACCTTCTTCTGAAGATGAATACTGCGCCTCGATAAAGGAACTCACCTGGAGAGGTGTGTCAGACTTGATAGTGCCCACTTTACGCAGATCGGCAAGCGCCGACGCATCTTTGAGACGCACCGTGAAGGTAATTTCCCCCTTTGCCAGTGCCGGAATATTTGCCAGTGCCGGTAACTCTTTCTCGGTCCACGCGATAACACCATCAGAATATTTCCCCCCTTTAGTATCTTTGAGCGAAAGCCAATCAACAAGAGGCGAGTCAACACGCGCCGTGATCTGTGCACTGTGTATCGCCGTAGACCCCGTATTCTCATAGGTCACCCGATATTGCATTGTCTCCCCGAGGCGCACCGGCCTCCCCTCGGGAGAACTATTAATGTACAACGTCGTAAGCAGATTGCTTTGAATCACCTGCACCTTCACATCTTGCGTTACCTCAGGAGTGAACTTGTCTTTATCAAGAAATCCCATCTGAGCCGTAAGCGTACGCTCGCCATTCGCTTTTTCCCCAAAGTTCCCGGTCACCGTAATCTTCCCTTGCTTCGTCGTAGGATCAATACCCTTTTGGAGCACGTCAGCACTCCACGAGTCGGCGCCAATATCGGGTTTGGGAGTAATATCTTTCAAAGAAAAGTCATCGGGAAACCGCAGTGAAAGACGCACCGAGTCTTTTCCCACCACATCCGCAAAATCTCCATACGTGATTTCAAACTGAGCAACGCCCTGAGGCGTAATCTGCGTAGGACCTTTTGCATTCATCACAAGCACTGACTGCGCGATAGTAGTCACCACACTCGCTTCATCGGTAAAATCCCCACGATACTTGACGGGAGTATAGGTAAGCACCGCGCGTACCACCTTCTCTTCGGCATTGGTACCATGCAGCTGCCCCTTGATAGTGATATCCCCTTCTTTCTGAGATACCACATCACCGATGTTCCAAACCGTACGCAGCTCATTCGAGGGGGTAGGAGTAGCTTCGGTAAAAACAAACCCCTCAGGAAATTCAACAGCAATATTCGCATGAGTAATCGGCGCAGCATCTTTGTTCTCATAGTGCACAACATAGGTAACAATCCCCCCGGAAGGACTCTCCTTCGGTGCATCAACGCGTATATGAATGCGCTCCTTCTTAAAATCTCCTCCATGCCCAAAGAAGAAAAAGCTTGCAGCAGCCGCCCCCGCAACACACACGAGGAGACCTATCGCCAAGAATTTTCCCCATCTCCCCGGCTTCGCCGCATGATCCATATGGGTCAAATCGTCAGGTATTGTTCTTTCGACAGGGGTCTCATACACGGTATCGAGTGTCTCTTCATGGTTATTTTCTTGCATACAAACAGAAATATGATAGTACTATTTTTGAAAAATACTTCCGAGAATTATATCTTTACCTACCGACGTATCATCCCAGGAAAATGTTGCACTTCCTTTCTCAAACGCCTTACTCGCCCACAAAAGCGTTTGCTTTTTGCCTAGCACAACACTTCCCTGAAAAGATCCCAGCGACGAACCACTCTGCTTCTGAATATACAAACGATAGCCGGCCAAGTGAGCGTTCCCTCCCAGAGCAAGATCCTCGGTCGTAAACGGCAGTTCATACACGAGTGTAACCGTAGAGGTCGATTGTGGCTTAGTTTGAATCCAATTACCGAACACCGTCTTGTCACCCTCTTGCGTGATAGCAGTAGTCGTACCGTCATCAACAGCACTCTCCCCCTCGATACGCTTGAGATCAGCGTCCTCTTTTTGTGTCAGAGGAGGATTCTTAAACAGTGTCCGTTCAGGAGGAGTGAACCCCTCTGCATGAATAAGACGACTTCCCTTGGGAGTATAGGCACGGAAATAATCGACATTATTCGCATTCGCAAACATATCCTTATCTCCCCCAGTATGTGTACGAGACACCGTCAACGTTGCAGTAAGAACGCCATTCTTCCCCTCTTGCACGGTATAGGACGCCTTGGACTGTATATGCCCATCGGTCTTCCCCCCGCCAATATTGGTATCCACGAGCATCAGGTAATCCCCATCAACCGGTTTCATCTCCCCCGCAATCCCCAACGTCTTCAACGACGTCTCTTGCTGCTCATCCGTGGCATATACTTGAATCTGCTTTCTATCAAAAGCACCCAACAGCAAGGCACCTGCGTCCCCATACTGCTCGGCAGGAAGAACCCCCAGGCGCTGAACAATGATTGGGAGAAGATCGGCCAAAATCTTCTTTGGCTTATTTTCGGTACGATCATACTCCACCTCCACTGCCTTTTGAAGCTCAATCAGCACATTATCAGGCGTAATTGTCTTGTTATATGCAGGCATAGAAACATCGCCCAGGAGACGAATCAAATCAGACGCAACACTCGAATTAATCGCAATCACCCCGTCTACCGTAGAACCTCCCGACTTCTTGTAAAACCACGCGGTCTTTGCCGCACTCTCAGGAAAATCAGGAAACCAGTTTGCATCTTGCATTTGCCACGCGGGATTCACCAACCACAAAGGATGAGGAGAGGTCACATGCTCCGTAAGGGTGCCACGAAAATCATAGGGCCCTCCTCCAGGAACCGATATGTTCTTTATTTTCCCCTGATCAATGTCAACGATCGCCACCGTTCCCATAAACCCACCCGTCGGACGCAACTCTGTTTCGTTTTGTAGCACTATCAAGAACCGTCGTTGCGTGTCAACCCCAATCATATAGCGTAGAAGACCCGTTACGGCGATAGCATGATCGAGCACCTCCTCAAAACGAGGAGCAATCGAAGAAATATTCTCAAATGAAGCACGATATTCAGAAGGAAGCGATGAAGAATCCACATCTCCCAAAGAAGCAACCGCATGTTTAAGATGAGGACGAGCAAGAGTAAGATTTTCTTCCAAAGAAATAATCAGCGATGAAAATTCAGTAGGATCTTTTTTGCTCGTGAGCTGTGAAGCAGTTTCCGCAGCCCAAGATAGATAGCGCCCCGCAAGAGAAAAGTCCTTCCCCGCACTCACCAGACTCTCTGCATCAGAAAGTTGCTTGCCCCCCGTAGGTACTTTTTCGGCACCCCAGCGCACAACATCATTAATACTGTCGACCGTCTTTTCGGTGTCTTGAAATGATTGGTACGCCTCGTTAAATGCAGCAAGAGCTCCTTTCATATCCCCACCCGTCAGTGCATCCTGTGCGTACTGCATCTTACCGATAGCATCCTTCCCTTGCGCCTGCGCACGATTCTTTACCCCGATGACATCTTGATAGGCATACAATGCAGGAAATGGCAGTACAAAGAACATACTCACGACAACAAACCCCACTACAGAGCGCTGCCACCCCATCGGAGGATGAGATACATCGAACGAACGGACGAACGAACCCGTCGCATGATGTGCTCGTACTGTAGTACGCGCAGTGCTACGAGAAAACCCATACACACCGCTCACCAGCATACTGCCGATACGACGCACCGCCCACGCCATACTTCTCAACAATACGCTCAATACAAAAATACTAACACGGCCAAGAGTAACACACGCGTCAAGAACTGCTTGTGCTCCATAGCGAATACCACGAACCAAGCCTGATCCTACGCGCCAAGCAATAAGCCCGATAGACTGAAGAGCAAGAATAATAGAGTGCAGTGCGATACGACAGACTCTCGTAACCGCCAAGAAACACCACACACTCCCCCGACCAAGAGCCTGAAGAGAAAAAATAAAACCATGGGCAAAAAGCATCAAAAGACTATGGATTCCACGAAAGACGTTCACAACCCCAACACGAAGCGCTGAATACACAGTATACGCAAAACCAACTGTATACCCCCCTAAGCCATGGGCAACACGCATCGCCACGACACCACTAATCTCCCCCAGAGCAAAACAAAATCTAAAGACTCCCATACCCACCGCGACCATCCCGCACACCACCATACGGGAGTATCCCACCGTTGCTTCACCCAAAAATGCCGCAATGCCAAAAATGATCTCCAAAAAGGAAACCACCATAAGCCCATCCCCCTCGATAGAGAGATACCGGAGCTTTCTCAGTATTCTTTTATACAACGTAAAAAATGAGGACATATTCTTCCGTATATCATCATACCAGGATACCCGGTTTTCTTCAAAAACAAGATAATATAAAACCCCGAGACATTCGCTCGAGGTTTCTTTATATATTCAGAGACCTCTGAAAAATTGATGGATTTTCATTGAATGGGCTGTCGAGATCCAGGAAACGTATGAGCTATACGTTGAGTGGATTCGATCGGGTGCCCATGAAATGAAAAGACGCGATTTTGCAGGGGTCTCTCTACTATTCCATCCTGGTTCCTTCCGAAATGACACAATTCCGCCCTTGCTCCTTTGCAACATATGTCCGCCCATCAGCAAGTCGAAAAAGTCGCTCATCAGCACCGTAGAGATCGTGTCGAGGAGCGTTCCCCGCACAGGAGATGACCTCTTCGAGATTCGCAACACCGATGGAGACAGTGATCTTCGTGCCATACATACCTGTTCCACCGCGCCGCTTTTCAAGCAAAACAATCGCCTCGCTTTCAATAGCATAACGCATCTTTTCAGCGACAATGATCGCTCCCTCTAGTGGAGTTGATTTCAGCAAAACAACGAACTCCTCTCCTCCATAGCGAAACACGAAGTCACTGGGACGCTGCAAAGTATCTCCAAGAATCTTCGCGACACTGGCAAGTACCGTATCCCCCACATCGTGGCCATAGGTATCGTTAAATACCTTGAATCGATCGACATCGAGAACGAGAAGAGAATAGCCTACGTGATTCCGCATAGACTCAGCGAGTGCACGGGCAATCTCTTCGTCATACGCCGCACGATTCATAAGCCCAGTGAGTCTATCCAGCTTCGTCTTCTTATCCGCCTCGTCAAGCTTCAGAAAATTCCCGATAGCCCCGGCGACCAAAGGACGAATACGATCGACCATAGAACGAAACGATTCATCAAATGCATTTTTTTTCCGACTTTGAAAGATAAGGAGGCCTACGAATTCATCAAAATCATACGAATACCCGTCATCATTAATGATCCTCTTAACAGGACCCAGCGAAAGCGTCGCGACAAGAAGTGACCCCGGCATATTGGTTCCAGGAAGCGGTTTCGCACCCGGAAACTTCGTAAAAATTTCGTCCGTACTGCTTGCATACTCCATAGGCGGATCAAACTCCCGAGCGTAGATAATCTCAGGAACACGTCCCCCTCTTGGATCAATGAGAAACTCAGAAGGCGTCTCAATAGCCTTGAGATGCTTTCCTTCGCGGTATCTGAGACTCAGAGTGACATACTTACGCACACCACCCTCCATCACATAGCGTCCCAACATCATTTTTCCTGTCTGCAATGCCCTTTCGAAGAAAATAAAAAGGCCACCAATATACTCAGAGAGGGTCTCTCGACTCCTAATGGAATACAGCGAAGCAGCTATCTCCGCAAAGAATGCTTGCTCACTTTGCTTCTGGAGATACTTTTTATGAAGAGCTGAATAATCCCGCTCCCATTTTGCATTCTCCTTTTCAAGCCGTTCCATTTTCTGTGTTGAACTTTCACTGATCCTTTCAGGAGGATCTCCGTTACTATCTTTTTGGCTCCTTCCCATTGCTTCCTCCGTAGGGGGGTATATCCCATAATAGCTACCAGATTCCATCGTGTCGTACCTCGAACTCTAGAATTATGTCATCAATCAATTGTACAAAGAACAGTACTTCATCTTACGAGCAAACCCCCGCATCAGTCAAGAAAATATAAAAATCCACTCCGAGATATTCCTTATGAATCACGCGCTACGATAAGTGTCTTCTTTCTCGATATTCCTCCCTTCAGAGAAAAAGAAAGCCCCGCTACCCCTATCTGTTTTTTAAAAAAGCGAACGATCTCATCGTTGGCCTTCCCCTGTTCAGGAACCGCTGCAACATCTATCTTCAACGTTCCATCCGCCATAACCCCCTGAATGCGCGTGGTGGGCCGAGAAGGGTGCGCAGAGAGGGAAAGAGACACTACCCCTTGCGTCGCGAGCGTACGACGAATATCATCAAATGTATTACTTGCCGAATCGTCGTTGACGCGAGGCATATTCTTCGACAGCAGCATCAAAATCTCGCGACGTAAATGCAGGCCAATGTTTTTTCAAAAAGAGAAGTTCGCTATACACCCCCTGCCACGGCAAGAACCCGGAAAGACGCTCCTCGCCAGAAGTACGGATGATAAGATCAGGGTCAGAAACATCCGCAGTATACAAATGGCGAGCGATCATATCCTCATCGATTGCATCAGGAGAAGTTTTTGCCGCGACAATAGCGCGCACTGCTCGCACGATCTCCTCTCGGCCTCCATAGCTTGCCGCTATCTGCAAAGTACCCCCCGTGTTCCCAGCAGTCTCCTTCATAGTATGTTCCATGCCCTTGCGCAGCTCATCAGGAAAGCGCGAGAGATCACCGATGAAGCGCACACGAACACCCATGCGCTGAAACTCTGCCAGCTCCTCCGTCACCATCCGCCAAAACAATTTCAACAAAAAATTCACTTCAGTTTTTGAACGAAGCCAATTCTCACTCGAAAAAGCAAACACCGTCAACACCGCAAGCCCTTTGCCAAAGGCATGATTAGCGATCTTTTTGAGGGTCTCATAGCCCTGAAGATGCCCCTGCATAGCGAGCTTCCCCCGCTCTTTTGCCCAGCGACGATTACCATCCATGATAATGCCGATATGAGTGGGTATTCCCTTATTCATACACAATTTTTGAAGTATTTGTACAGAAAAAAGACACGAACACGATAGAATATACACTACGACATTTTCCCGTTTTCGTCAAAGGAAAACAGAGCTGCAAGCAGATCCATACCCATGAACACAGATACTGCATGGAGTAACAAAAAACCGACCAAAAAGGCCGATTCTCGAGACTTTTCCCCTGATACTTACTTAGTTTCCTTGTGGGGCTGATGGTTTGTACACCATTTACAAAACTTCGCTATTTCAAGGCGGTTTTTGAGCTTTTTCTTGTTTTTATAGGTATAATACCCGATCTGACGACAGGTGGTACACTCGAGTTTGATGAGATTATCTTGTGGCATAGTCTGTGAATCTATATAAAGTAAGAATAGTATAGCACAAATCCCCCATTATGCAAGAGATCACGCCAAAACCCTCGTAATCTTGACAAAACAGAGGTTCAATGGTATATAATAGATATTGGAGCGTGTCCAAAATAGCTCATTGAAAACATA
>JAHFHK010000009.1 GCA_023246955.1 Candidatus Uhrbacteria bacterium | reverse complement strand
ACGACGCCTTCCGACCAAACCGGACAAGAAGTTTCGCGTCAACGAACAAATTCAAGCAGCCGAAGTGCGCGTCATTGGTGACGAGGGAGAACATATTGGTATTATCGCCACTACCGAAGCGCTCGCACGTGCCGCCGCAGCAGAGCTCGACCTCATCGAAGTCGAGCCTACCGCTGAACCGCCCGTCTGTCGCATGATGGATTTTGGAAAGTTCCAGTACGAACAGGAAAAACAGAAGCGCAAGGCAAAGGCACGACAAAAGAGCACCGAAACCAAAGGAATTCGTCTTTCACTCCGTATTGGTACCCACGATTTCGAAGTACGTATCAAACAGACAAAAGAATTTCTTGAAGACGGTGATGAGGTAAAAATCGAGCTCGTCCTCCGTGGTCGAGAACGCCAGCACAAAGACCTTGCCAACACAATCATCCAGGATTTTATAAAAAAGATTTCCGAAGGAGAAGACGGCATTCCCCTCCAGCCTCTCTCCCCTATTACTCTTCAGGGAGGACGTCTCTCCACTATCGTGAGAGCCAAAAAGTAACCAACTATATGGGAAAGCAGAAAACGCACAAAGCAACCGCCAAACGGTTCACGATCACGAAGACCAAGAAAGTCCTCAAGCGTCATGGCGGACAGGATCACTTTAACGCACGTGATACCGGCAACAAAACCCGTCAAAAGCGCAAAGACTCCGAACTCTCCAAAGCGTTCCGAAAAACCGTACTCATGCTCAGTAACAATCTTTCATAATACAGAAAAACTGATATATGCCACGCGTAAAACGAGGAGTAATTCATCTTAAAAAACGTCGAGCTCTCATGAAAGCCGCCAAAGGCTTTCGTTGGGGTCGCAAAAATCTCATCAAACTTGCCCGCCCTGCAGTATTGAAAGCAGGTGCCTACGCATTCCGTGATCGTCGCGCAAAGAAGCGTGATCTCCGTGCCGTGTGGCAGATCCAGATCAGCGCAGCCTGCAAAGCACTCGGCATGAGCTACAGCGTCTTCATGGGCGGTCTCAAAAAAGCAAACATCGAAGTCGATCGCAAGATCCTCTCCACCCTCGCAAGTGAGAACCCAGAAGTATTCAAAGCCATCCTCACCAAAGCAAACATCACCGTCCCCGTGAAAGCAAAAGCAAAGATGTCCGTGAACGCGTAAGAGTCGCGAAAGCTACACATCGAGGTACCAAAAAACTCTCCATCATCACGATCGGAGAGTTTTTTGTTTTGAGTTTTATATCGCTATGTTTCTGCTACAATTTCAGAATTCGACCCGGAACTCTCGATAGGCACAATGGGAGTTTGCGGTGGGGGGGGCTCTTGCATCACCGGAGACGCGGTGGGCACAGGCTCTCTGCTCAGCCCCTCTGAACGTCCTAACCCACGAGGCGTGGTTTCAGTCACCGGAGGAGCGATAGTTTCGGGTTTAGCACCTCCATACGACTTCATAATATCGGTAATGGTTTTTTGAGCGCCCTTAAGCTGTTGCCTTCCTACATCGATAAGCTTCTTAGCATGGTCGTCCTCGGATGTATCCGTTAATTTCGAAGCAGAAGGCGCCGTGATATTATTGACCTCAGATCCCGACTTATATTCCACAGCGCGCGTTGTTGCACCACCCTCCTGAGGAATAATATTTTCTTGAACACTAGGCACCGTGCCCCCAACCCCCCCATGAGTAATGACTACAGCATGAGCCGCCTCGGCAACTTTTTTCGCATGGTCGGCCACCTTTTCGGCATTTATAAACCACGGATCGGTTCTCATCTCCTTAACGTGTCGGTCATAGATAAACTTAAAGAATGCCTTTGCTGCGTCTTTCTTAGGTCCATCACTTCCCAAAAGATCGCTATGTCGACCCCGAAGTACATCCCTCATTTCTTGAGTAAGCACCCCAATCTTCCCCTCATAGTATTCCCTAAAAAAATCACTATGTGATGGATTCGTCGTATTATCAGAAAGATATGCGATAAATTCATCGGCTTTAGCCTTCGCATGCGCTCCATCGGACATAATTTTGGTAAGCGCCTTGAATTCCGGATTGTTCGCATCAGGGAAATGGATTTCGTTAAAACCCTTCAAAACATATCCCAAAGGATGTCCAGACTCACCAGCAAAAATAAATTTTGCATTCGCACCTTCACCCTGAATATAAATCGTATCCTTAGGGTAAATCAATATATCTTTGACATGCTCAGGGTCTATACCGCGCCCACGAAAATACGAATCAATAGCTTTAGGATCATTAATACCCTTCTCATGAAGAAAAGAAAGAAGATTCTGAGGCTTGCTCCCTTCGAATACCTTTGGGTGGATTCCGTTACCTCTGAGAAGATGCCCTTCATTGATCGTTTTGAGAACATCCGTCGCCTGTTTTCCCAATTCCGTCCCCTTCCAGCTAGCCATATTACGAAGCTGTCCCAATTCTTCAAGACTTATTTTCGGATTTGTTTCTAGTGTCTTATTCGCAATCCGAACAAATTTATCACTCCAAGTTTTACTATATGCGATATAGTCTTCTTTTGTATGCCCGATTGCCGCGAAGTTCTCTGACGTTGATGATTTTGATTCCTGAATATTCTGAACCCGCTCATGAGATGCCCTATTCTGATCCATAACCCTGGGTTCATTTCTTTGTATGGGGGATTCACCCGATCCACCACGAACCTCCGCAGATCCCTCTGTCGATACGCCAGAAGCCTTTTCGGCAAGGTGACCACCACCGGTTAGCCAGCCGACGGGGTTTACAATAGCCACTGCCCCGCTGACCGCACTTCCAACAAGAGTCGAAATCCCAACCGCCCTCCAAAACGCTTTGCTACGAAGCCCCTTATAGTTCTTTAACTTTTCTTCAATTGCCTTGCCGTTATTAAAATTCAATTCCTCAAGAAACTTTTGCACATTCTTAAATCTCTCCCCTTTATCACTCTCTTTGAAAATCTCTTCTTTACCCTGCTTTTCCATTGCGTATATCTCTGTAAGAATAGAAGCATAGAACGGATTCGCCTCATCCAGTTTTTCTCCGCGCAAAATCAAAGTAGCCTCAAAATCTCCAAGCAGATTTTCAAGCGCCTCCTTCCTATTAGACAGATCATATTTACTCGTGAGCAATGCTTCGATCTTTTCATTATCACCCTTATCCAAAAACTGCTTCTTCGCATAGTCCGGTCCGAATACCTGCTTTGGATCAAAAGCGTTTGCATGCCCCACCGCTTCAGCAGCAGTAAGCCCCGCCGCAGCGCCGACAAGCATTCTTCGCGTGCCAAAAACACCCAGCATCCCAATACCGGCGCTCCCGGCCATTAGTGTGCCTACACCACAGAACGCCGCCACCGCAGCGGTTCGCAGGCTGATACCCTTCAGTACGCCCCTCAGTATCTTGTCTCGAAGTAGCAATTTATCCTCTTTTTTCTCGAGATATTTAGGCTTAAATAGTTTCTCTAAGTTTTGTTCGCCAAGAAATTTCCATCCATTGCGCAATCCACGCGTAAGGCCTCCCTCTTTTATAATCTTATCATCAATACTCTTCGTACGCTCCTGAAGAAGCTGTGCAATCTCCTCTCCGACGTACTCCGCACGCCTTGCCTTTAGATCTTCTTTTGCATCCTGCAATTTACTATCAAGCTGTATAGTGGCAATTTCTGGAAAAAGCTTTTTGACCAATGGATCAATAGGCGCAGCTTTCCTTCTAGCGTTCCTAATTTCCTGCAAATCCTCAATCACCACGCCAACGACATCGGCTGCAAAATATCCATACAGATTCTCAAGTAACGTTTGATCCTCTTGTCGCGACAGATCCCTGACAAGATCCTTGAATTTTTCGTCAATATACTGCTCCTTCCCAATCACCTCTGAAAAAACTTTGGGTCTATCTGCCTCGGGGATGGTGTCATCGGCAACAATTCCATTTATTATAAGTTCAACCCCGCCACACACCTCATCAAGCATGGCCTGTAGTTCATTCTGACCTTTCTTGTCCTTTTCTTTGCCATAATTGCTTTTCCCTATTTCCATATTTAGCACCCCCTCGATTTTCTTCATCATCCTCTTCTTATCTTCCACCTCTGCCTTTTCCTTCGCAAGTTTATTGTAGGTAACTAACGCTTCCTCATAGTCCTCTTTCTTTACCTCCGTCTCGTGTAGTTCCAAAAGCTGATCAACCAACGACCGCGCAAAATCCATATCTATATCACCATATCCAGAAAGTCTCTCGACTACAGTAGGTTGAATTATTACAAAAGGAACGGGAGGAGTCTCTGCCTCAGCCTTCTCTTTGGCCTCCTTATTCACCACCTCAACCCTCTCTTTTTCCCTCTGTATTAACTTTTCTTTCTCTACCTCAAAAAAAGCCGTATACTCTTTTTCGAAGTCTTGAAGGTCATGGCGGTTAAACAACGCAAAGTTATCAAAAATAGCAGGATTATTTTTTTCACGAAATTCAGTAAATCCTCTTGATATTTTCGAAGCGAATTCATCTTTTACAGCATCTCGTTCTCGTTGTATCTTCTTATGAGGTTTTGGAGAATCAGCAGATATATTATCTAAACTATCTTTAAATTTATCAAACGAAGCAGAAGGAACCTCAAAAGGACTATTATTAGCCTGTTCACGATGCTGCGGAGGCGAAGCCGGCTCCAAGAGTACAGGTTTTGGAGGTAATGGATTAGGAGCGTCTAATAGCATAAAAAATCATTATTTTACCTAATTAGTATACAGTTTTTGGACACCCTTGACAAAACCTTAGTTTTATGCTATTATTGCAACAAGTTTCCTTGAAAAATTATAGCGAGAAAGTGAGAAAAGCGATGATATTAAACGGTCATGCCTGGCTACAGGCGAACCCCGGGATTCCATTTCAACATGTTATTCTGGATCTATGCGCAAAAATAGACCTAGGATACAATGGTCCCTACTCAATCCAGACATTCATTCAGACACAGGATGATAGCTACTATACCCTGCGCACAGATGAACCTATGGTGAAGTTCTTTTTGGATGGGCAACAATACAAAGACCAAGATGTTTTTGAGCTACAGGCGCTAGATGAAGATGGCAATATCAAGGCATACCGCCTAACGATAGAGTCGCCAGGAAGAGCCTTTCAGTACAAACTGGTCCCCGTCTCAAAAGATGTAAGCAACATCATTAAGCGCGTCATTGATGCCAAAAACGAAGGTATCCAAAGCGAGTTGCAAGATGTGAAACAGCAACTCGCAACTATTCTTGCATTGCTCAGCAGCGGAGTGTCACCGAGCGCCGCCGCTCCAGTAGCACCCGTCGCAAGCAAAGCTACAGCGACACCAAAAGGCGCCGCCAAGAAAGCGCCGCCAGTAGCATCAAAACCAACATCCACTCCCGCACCCAGCGGTGATGACGATGATGGAACCGATGACGACGACGACCTATCCGTATACGACTAAGACATCCACAAAAAAATAAAAAAAGGGAGAAATAGAAAGATGTCACAACAAACCACGAGAACAAATGCAGGGGCAAAAAAAATCAGCGAAAGAGTAGTTGCCCACAAAGCAACTATCGCCATAGAGGCGATGCCTCAATGGTTCACCCTCGAAACGGATTCCTCGGGAACCGAGTACGCCGTTTTCTATCTCCGAACCGGAGACGAACGGGGCGCCGCAGCCATAAAAGTTATGGATGCACGCGCCATAACGGTGAAAATCGTTAAGAAGTATGCCCAAGTCAGAAGCGCGACAGGTCAGACCGCTACAAAAGCTCAAGAAATTCTTGAGCGAGCAACGGTTGACCTACCAAAGTACTTCCGTAAGCCCGCAGAAGTCTCCATGCGCGAAGAAAGAAAAGATGGCAAATACAACCAAGCCATTGTTCTTCGCGACATTAGTGAGAAAAGAGAAGGAGATCTACCCCATCTCGTTACTGCGACATGGTTCACCACCGGCTCTCATAGCTATTTCAGCTTCGGAGGACACTCCAGGGCACAAAAACAGATGGTCAGGAGAACCAAGGGGTATGATGATAGCACCGCCCGTTCCGTAATAGTTACCATCACCAGCGAACGGACACCGCTATGGATTGACCTCTCATCGGTCAATCCAGAAAAACCGGAGGAGCTGACGATCACCACCTACCAGTTCAAAGATGAACGAAGCGTCTTCCAAAAAAAGACGATCATCCTATCAGAAGAAATTCTGGAAGGAAAAGGGGCGGGATCGATCATGTCAACAGTTGATGCTCGCAGCCAACAAAGCAGCGCAGAAGAGGGCGTTGTCGAAGAGGAAAGGGACCCCATCCCTCCTCCTACACAAGCAGCCCCAGCAAAAGAGGCAAAGCCAAAAGCAGCCAAGCAAACTGCAAAAAGCCAAGCTCAAATAGCCGCCGAAGAGCTCGAAGAGCAATTCGGCGAGACACCAAAGGTCATAAAAATCGCACGCAAAAATGCGGCAAAAAAAGGAGAAAAATAACGCATAAAAACCACAGCACCCCTGAAAAAGGAAATCTTTTTCAGGGGTGCTTTATTTTTGAAAAAATTACTTACCTATATAATACCAGGAATATCTTTACCGTGTTCTCCTGAGGTGCCTTTGGCGGCCTCCGCCGATAGCGCCGAAGGGGAATGCGGTAAAGATATGTCTCGCGAGATCCCCCTACTCCTCCCGCACCCACCAAGCATTCCCACTCCCATCAGCATAGAGCATATCCCCATCTCGCCCCTCTTCCATCGCCCGAGTTATCGTCGCGGGAGTACAAGCACGAGAGATGAGCGCACGTTCAATAATAGTGCGTACCATCGTATCGGAAGTATCCTCAAAAAAATCATCGTATGCACGCACTACACGGCGCGCAGCACCGACGAGCGTCTCCCCCTCCCCGAGCTCAATAACAACGATCCCCGCATTCAACAACGCCTCACGCGTACTCCATCGCTCCCAGACCTTCTTCGCTTCCTTTGCATCACGCGCGTTACTCTTGTGAATACCATAGATTCTCCTGAGGGCAGAGAGGCTTTCCGCAAAAGGAGCCCGCGCCATATCATCCGTCATCGCCTCCGAAGAGAATGATTGTGAAGAAACTTTCTTTTCGAGCGGAGGCATCCCCATCTCAGAAGCAGCTCTTTTCTCTTCTTTCACAGTCTCCTGTCGCACCGCATGTTTCTTTGGCGAAGCTTCCGATTGAGAAAATACTTCTTTAATGAGCTCATCGCGAGCTTCTTCTTTGGTTGATACATGCGACGACATACTAGGTGCAGGAGATGATGCAATATATTCCTCAACAGGAAGAGGGGCGCTAGCAGTCTCCTCAGCAGTATGATCTGACAAACGCAACGCAAGCGCCGAATACCCCTCATCATCGGGACTGAGCGAGAGCACAGCGCCATTCAAAAGCGCACGAAACGCCAACGCGCCCATAATATAGCCAACAGTGGGTGCATCGAGGAGCGCAATCTGGGTATCATCGATAGAGGCAACATGCGGATCATTCCATGTTCGCTGACGAATCAATGTATTGAGTCGCATATCGCTCACCTCACCTTGATACTCCCTCTTCCCTTCATAAATCAACGCAAGACACTCATCGGTGGTGGGGATATCTCCCGTGCTCGCAAACGGTACACCGAGAATACCCATGCGCACCAACCCAACCAATGTCGCATTCCTAACATCATCGCCCATATTCGAATCATCATCCGCGCCGAACCACACATCACAACGCTCGCTCCATGCACCGCTGAATAACGTGCCTGCAGAATACTGTCCATAGTCCCCCACTGCATTTGCCAGCCAAAACGCCGTCTTGAGACGAAACTGTTCGATAGTGAGATGAATATTGGCCGCATCAATAGCCTCAGCCAAATCCTCACGAAGATCCTTGAAAACAAACCGAGGGCGAATAGTATGGTATTGACGCGTCGCCTCCGCGTGAGCGGCACGATCTTTTTGAAAATCATTATGACGAAACTCTCGTGCAAAAAATCCTCTTACGCCTCGGTATCGCTCCATAAGGCGTGAGGTGTAGTGATAGTTCTCGATAACATCATGCCAATAGTCTCCCGTAAGATGAGGGCCATCCATTGACTCTTCTTTCTTAGGCGCACGATAGAGCAGTGTGGGAGCAGTGATAGCAATACCCTCCTCTTCCTCGTCTACGACACTATATCCCTTATGCGAGACGGGAGGAACACGCTCTTTTTTGATACCACTATGCGCAGGACTGGCAGGGGCAGTTGATGATTCAAGCTCTTGAAAAGGGCGCGTAGAGGCGGTAGAACGCGAAGAGGGTGTCGGTTCAGGAACAGAAGGAGGAATAACGAGCGGGGGCACAAACGAAGGTGTCTGCGTTTCGGTAGCCGACGCATGCACCACCTCACGAAGACGCGCATCGAGCACCGCAGACGACATTTCCGAAGGCGCCACGTTCGCAGTCATACTGATATGGGCAACCTCTTTCATGATAGGGGCGGCGACCATAGGTGCAACCGCTGCAACACGCACCACACTCTTCACTGCAGGTGCAACAACCGATGAGTGTGCTGTGGGCTGTTCTTTTCGCTGCATCGATGCACGCTTACTCTGCATACGTTCGAGAGCTTCTTTTTCCTCACCATTACCATACATACGAACGATTTCCCCACTCACCATTTCATCCAAAGCTTTCTCTTTATACCCTTCACGCCATTTCTTATACGCCTTGTTACTAAAATTCTGATGCGCGACTGCATTAAGAAAATGTGCATGATCCTCAGGTGAATCAAATGCACTCACCGACACATCCACCGCCGTCGGATCGAGATACCACATGCGCATCTCAGCGTCATGGATCGTGTAGCTAATCGATACATTCTGTGGCGCCACCTTATCAAGATGAATCTTACAATTATCTTTATGGTGAAGCGCGGTACGAATACGCGTAGCGAATCCCATAACCTCCTGACGAAGATCCGCATCAACAAACCGTTCCTGAAGCGATGAAGGCACGCTAATATGCGTCGCTTGCTCTTCTACACTCTGCGCGTCTCCTTCGATAATCTCCTCTTGTGCATAGACAGCATACCCCTCCAGACCCTTGCGCAATACATAGCCAAGAAAATCCCGACGCGACTCAATACGCACCTTGGGTTTACGACCCCTTCGTTTCACAATGCCAAGCAAAACACCTCCTTTTTTTGAAGAAGGTGTGGATACAGTAGGTGCATGGGGGACGACGGTGACAGGCATGGGGATTGCGGTAGGAACAAAGAGGGTGACCGAAGATGACGTAGAGGCTATCCGATCGTAGCAGCTTTTTCGATCATTTCACGTTTTACCGTGATAAGCTCTTTCTGCATCATCGTATCAATACTCGTTACGTTATTCTTCAAAAACTCAGAGATCGCGGGAGATTCAGCTCCTTCACTCGCAACAAGTGCCTCCAGCTCATTCTTCTGCGCCTCAGAGAGAGTCTCAATCACAACAAGCATCGTTCGTTTCATAACGAGCGTCGCCATATCGTTGAGGAGCGCAACCTTCTGCTCATCAGGAAGACTTTCAATCCCCAGAGCGCTAATAATATTGATATCGAGTATTTCTTGATCAGTCATATGTATATAGTATAGGAAATTTTGGAAAGATTGGATACACCCATGTTCACGTGCCACCAAAACATCGTAGGTACTAAATCACGAGAGTGATCTTCACTATGTTCTCATGAGCCGCCTTCGGCAGACGGGCGACGATAGCGCCGAATGGGAATGTAACGAAGATCTATGCACGCAATACACACCAGACGTGGTCTTTACTGTGTTCTCCTGAGGCGCCTTTGGAGGCCTCCGACGATAGTGCCGAAGGGGAATGCAGTAAAGACCCCCTACAGGGAACAAGACACCTTGACGAAATGAAGACTTTACCGTAGAATTGAGTCTATGAATGTCACCGAACTCGCACGACGACTCAAAGTCACCACAAACCAACTTCACGAGGCACTTCCCTCGATGGGGTTTGATTTGGGGAAAAGAGCCATTAAGGTCGACGAAATGGTGGCGAGAAAGATTTTGCACGCCTGGCCCGTCTACCAATCAAAGCTCCAAAAAGAGCGCGAAGCGGCCAAAGACGCAGAGATTCTCGAACAGCGCGAGAGCAAAGAAAAAGAAACAATCGTACTCCCTGCTACTATCAGTGTACGTGATTTTGCAGAAAGGCTCAACATCCCCGTTACAAAGCTCCTGACCGTACTCATGAACAACGGCATCCTCACCGCTATGAATGAAAAGATTGACGCCGATACCGCATCGATCATCGCCGAAGATCTTGGATTTCTTACGACTCGCGAAGAGTATGCACCCGATCTCGCACCATCCAATGATGTTGTTCGAGAGACGCAAGAAGCGGAGGGCCAGCTCTCTCCTCGCCCCCCCGTCGTTGTAGTGATGGGACATGTCGACCACGGAAAGACCAGACTCCTCGACGCCATCCGCAAAACCAACATCATCGCCACCGAATCCGGAGGCATCACCCAGCATATCGGTGCCTACCAAGTCGTCAAACAGAAAAAAGGTGCAAACGAAAAGCGCACCATTACCTTCATCGACACCCCCGGCCACGAAGCATTTACTACCATGCGTTCTCGCGGAGCAAAGATTGCCGACGTTGCAATTCTTGTAGTCGCCGCCGACGACGGAGTAAAACCACAAACCATCGAAGCAATCAAGATCATCAAAGCAGCCAACCTCCCCTTTGTCGTTGCAATCAACAAAATCGACAAACCCGAAGCAAATATCGACAGAGTCAAGCGCGAACTCTCCGAACACGGTGTCCTTTCTGAAGGATGGGGCGGAGAAACCGTCTGTGTTCCTATTTCCGCAAAAGAAGGACAGGGCATCGACGATCTTCTCGACATGGTCATTCTATTGGCTGATATTGATAAAGAAAAAATCGTCGCAAACCCGAACGGCAAGCCTCTCGCGGTCGTCGTAGAATCCCATGTGGACAAAAACTCCGGTGCCATCGCCACCCTTCTCATCCAAAATGGCTCCCTCTCCATCAACGACTATCTCATTTTTGACGGAAGCCTCTATGGCAAAATCCGATCCATGCGCGATCATAACGGTGAACTCGTCCAAACCGCCTATCCCGGCGATCCCGTTCAAATCATCGGCTTTCGCGTAGCCCCCGTCATCGGATATGTCCTCGAAGGAACCAAAGAACTCGCAAAAGAGATCAACAAGAAGTCCAAACTCTCTTCAGCAACCGCCGTGGTAGTAACAAACAAACCGAGCAAAGCAAAAGAAGGCATCGCCCAGATGAATATCATCCTGAAAACCGACACACTCGGCTCCCTGGAGGCAATCACCCAATCCCTTTCCAAAATCGACCACGCCGATGTCAAGCTCACGATCGTATCCCGTGAGCTCGGTATGGTTACCTCTTCCGACGTCCTCCGTGCTGAGACTACCGGCGCATATATCGCCGCTTTTCATGTACAGGCAAATACGGCAGCCCAAGAGCTCGCCACCGAAAAGGGTGTCGAAATCAAACACTACAAGATCATTTACGAACTCCTCGACGATATTACCCATCGCACCGAAGAACTCCTCGCTCCCTCTATCCTCAAAACCGTCCTCGGTACAGGCTCGGTACTCGCCATCTTCCGTAAAAATCCCACAGGAATGATCGTCGGATGCCGCATTGAAGAAGGAGAACTCGCCGAAGGCGCAAAGGTTGCTATTCTCAGAGAAGGTACAGAAATAGGACAAGGAAAGATCACTCAAATCCAGTCTGGTAAAATTCAGGTTAAGAAAGTGGGCTCTGGACAAGAATGCGGCGTAAGCTTTGAAGGAAAGGCTATCATAGAACCGGGGGACATCATCGAATCCTTCAAGAAAGAAAAGAAAGTACGCCATCTCGACGATTAAGAGACCCGTATGAAAGATCACCGCATTGCCCAAATCAACGAACTTATAGCCCAAGAACTGGGCAAGATTATCATTCGCGAAATAGAATTCCCCGAACACGCCGTCGTGACCATCACCAAGGTCGTCACTGAAGGCGACCTCTCCAAAGCAGCAGTGTACGCCGCAGTGCGCCCCGACGAAGCAAAAGATGCATGCGTGAGACTTTTGAGGAAAAATGGTGGCCAACTGCAACGCCTCCTCATCCGCGCCGTCTCCATGAATCACGTCCCCCGCATCGCATTCCGCCACTACGCCGGCAGCGCCGTAGAAAAACAAGAACGCGAAGAACACGAGATGGAGCATGTCCTAGACCTCATCAAAGAAGACAAAATATAATATAATGATCCCTATGCAAAACTACCAATTAATTCCCACCGTCATCGAAAAAGGCCCCCTCGGAGAGCGTGCATATGATATCTACTCACGTCTCCTCAAAGAGCGCATCATCTTCCTCGGCGACCCTGTCGATGACAATATCGCCAACACCATCATCGCCCAGCTTCTCTTTCTCGAAAGTGAAGACAAGGACAAAGAAATCAAGCTCTATATCAATTCTCCAGGAGGATCGGTGACTGCCGGTATGGCAATACTCGACACCATGAACTACATCAAACCGGCAGTTTCAACCATCTGTATCGGTATCGCAGCATCGATGGCAGCCGTGCTCCTCGCGGCAGGTGCCAAAGGCAAGCGCTTTAGCCTCCCGAACTCCGAAGTCATGATCCACCAGGTTATGGGCGGAACCGGAGGACAAGCATCCGACATCGCTATCCACGCCGAACATATCCTCAAAACCAAGCAGCGCCTCAACGAAATCCTCGCGAAAAGCACCGGCAAAAACATCAAACAGATCGAAAAAGACACCGATCGTGACAATTTCATGTCCGCCTCCGAGGCCAAAGTCTACGGCCTCATCGACAAAGTAATCGGACTCTAGATCCGATATCGCATTATTCCACGAAAAACCACCCCGCATCGGGGTGGTTTTTCTATACCAAGCCCCTATTTGCCCAAAAAGCCCTTTCATGGTAACGTCAAAGCACGCTAAATAGAGTACTCCTTCGTCTTTTGATCGAAACAATACTACGAAAAGAAGGATATTGTAGGCGAATAACGCTTTTTAGAGCTAAAAAAACAAAAAATACAGCTTCTATTTCAGTATGGAATACACTTTTTCTCCTATTTCCCGACTCCACCCCCACCGTCTCCGAAAAGAACGGGTGCTTACTGTTATCTGCTCGTAAGGTGAAATAAGTCCCATACCAAGCGTCCCCCTATCTATCCCCTCTTTCCTGGTATATCGACTCGGTCTTGAGACCTTGGAGATTTTTCCATGGAATATATATGTTACTCTCCCTCCTTATAGGAATCGGGGCACTCGCAGCAGGTGGTGGTATCGGCTATACGGTACGCAAAAACCTCGCAAGCAAAGCAGTCGACTCAGCAGAAAACCACGCACAAAAGATTATCGAAGAGGCCCGCATCAAAGAGCGCGACCTCCTTCTTGAAGCACGCGACAAAGCCCTCAAGGTAATGGACGCAAGCAAGCGCGAAGATGAAGTGCAAAAACAAGAGCTTCGCCGCATCCAAGAACGCCTCGAAAAACGCGAAGGAATGTTCGATCAAAAAATCCTCGAATTTCAAGAAAAGCAAAACAAGATCCAAGAAAAAGAGACGCAGCTCGAAACCCTCCGCGGAGAGATCATGACCGTCAAAGAAGAACAGATCGCAAAGCTTGAACGCATCGCACAGCTCACCCGCGACGAAGCAAAAAACATCCTCATGGACCACTCCGAGCGTCTCTACAAAGATACGCTTGTTGATCGTATCAAACGCCTCGAACAAGAAGGAGTGGAGGAGATGCAAGCAAAAGCACGGTACATGATCGCAGATGCTATGCAGCGCTATGCACAGTCGGTCGTATCCGAAACTACCACCAGCAGCGTTGCGCTTACTTCCGATGAGATGAAAGGACGTATCATCGGAAAAGAAGGACGCAACATCAAAGCAATCGAAAACCTCACCGGCGTTGAAATCCTCATCGACGAAACACCGAACATGGTCACCGTATCGAGCTTTAGCCTCATCCGCCGTCACATCGCAAAGAAATCCATCGAAAAACTCATGCACGACGGACGCATCCACCCGGGGCGCATCGAGGAGATGGTAGAACAGTCAAAACAAGAACTCGCCGCCGACATCAAAAAAGCAGGTGAAGAAGCAGTATTTCAAATGGGAGTCACCGGCCTCGACCCCCGCATCGTTCAAATCCTCGGACGCCTAAAATACCGCACCAGCTTTGGTCAGAACGCCCTTCTCCACTCGATGGAAGTAGGATATCTCGCTACGTTTCTCGCTGAAGAACTCGGCGCCAATGTTGCCGTCTGTAAAAAAGGTGGACTTCTTCATGACATCGGAAAAGCCGTCGACCACGAAGTACAGGGAAGCCACCCACAGCTTGGCTACGAGATCATGAAAAAGTTCAAACTCCCCGAAGAAGTCGCCTATATGAGTATTGCCCACCACGAGGACAGCCCACGCACCCTTGAGGGTATCATCGTCAAAGTGGCCGACGCACTCTCTGCGAGCCGCCCAGGAGCCCGTAAAGACAGCGCAGAACGATATGTGCAACGCGTCTCTGAGCTCGAAGATGTTGCAACGAGCTTCGATGGAGTGGATAAGGCATATGCCATTTCTGCGGGTCGCGAGATTCGCGTATTTGCTCGCCCTGAGGTTGTGGATGACTTAGCAGCGCACAAGCTCGCCCGCGACATCGCAAAACGTATCGAAGATGAGCTCGAATACCCAGGAGAAGTGAAGATCACACTCATCCGAGAAAAGCGCGTTATTGAATTCGCCCGATAACATTCACCACATATGAATCTCTCCGTTCTTCTCATAGGAGACATCATGGGAAAGCCTGGTCGCAAAGCAGTGCAAGCCCTCCTCCCCGAGATAAAAAAAACGTATAATATAGACGTTTGCATCGCAAATGCAGAAAATCTTTCACACGGAAAAGGCGTCTCGCAGAACACCCTCGCAGAAATTATGGATGCGGGGGTAGACTTCTGTACTTCCGGAAATCATATCTGGGCAAAACCCGAAGGAGTGAGCATTCTTTCTCAAGAAAATCCGCCCGTCATTCGTCCCGCAAACTTTCCACCCGGAGTACCCGGAATTGGCAAAAAGATTATAACCATTGGCAAATCCTCTCTTCTTGTGATAAACTTAATGGGAAGGGTTTTCATGAAAGAAAATCTTGACTGCCCCTTTCGTACCCTTGATGCAATTCTGGAAGAATATCATGACACTCCTCTTGCAGGAATCATCGTAGATTTTCACGCAGAAACTACATCAGAAAAAAACGCACTCGGACTCTATGCCGACGGACGCATCAGTGTACTCGTAGGGACACATACGCATGTTCCCACCGCCGATGAACGCATATTGCCAAAGGGCACTGGTTATATAACCGATCTCGGGATGACCGGTATCGAAAACTCAGTGATCGGTGTCAATTACGATAACGTCATCGGAGGCTACCTCACGCAAATGCCGCAAAAGTTTGACATAGCGGAGAGTGGTGAAGTGGTTTTCAATGCACTCCATATCACGATCGATACCGAGACAGGCAAAACTATCGCACTTGCGCGAATTCAGAAAAGGACGATAGTATAGTAACAACGTTTCCAAGACAAGAGTCCGGTCGACGGCTTTTGATCGATGAATATTTGAATTAACTTTTTTTGCAATCCTATGCAGAAACTCAAAAAGACCGATGTAGTCGAAGTACTTGCAAGCAAGCTCGACGTTTCTAAGAAAGCAGCAGAAGAAATGCTCGAAGCGTTTCTTGACCTTATCACCACCACCCTTCAAAAAGGTGATGAAATCGCCCTCACTGGATTCGGTACCTTCCTCGCAAAAGCACGCAAAGGACGTATGGGCATTAACCCAAAGAATCCCACCGAAAAGATTCAGATCCCCGCAAGCATCGTCCCCCGCTTCAAAGCAGGCAAGGGCCTCAAGGACGCTCTCGCAACCAACAAAAAATAGTACACCTCGTTTCGTCGACCAAAAACCCCCGGTTCTCCGGGGGTTTTTATTTTGCGATATAAAAAAGCGATCGACCAGCTATTACGCCAATCAATCGCTCTATTATATATTTATCTCTTTATCTCCACCAATGAGCCTTTTGTGATGGCCCCCGCAGGAATACGATCCCTACGCACAGTGGTCTTGCGTACAAGCACAGTTTTCTCAGCAAATGGGTCATTCCCTTTTCCCGGAGGCCTTCTTCTGTGTGCCCCGCGTTCATGGGGATCAACTTCATATCCCCCTGTCTTCTTAAAGGTACCGCGTTTTCTACTATAATTAACGTGTATAACATGATTATTCGCAACGCAGCAAATATCGTCGGGATCCATAACAACAGATCGTTCATCAATCACAGGAGTAATAAAGCCAGATCTTCCAGAATTACTACTCCGCTGATGTGGCTCTAACGACGTCGGGCTACTCACAACATCATATGCTGCCGAAATATACGCAAGCACCAAAAAAGGAAAAAGCTCTTTTTTACTACATTCAAATATATTCGGAATATCCGCTGCCGCCGACTGCACAAGAGTAATATCCCCGAGAAAACTCTCCGAGCGTTTCGCAATAGTGCGAACATGTGTCCTGAGATATGCGAGGCGTCTCTTACTACTAAGAGGAGGGCTGATATCACACGGATTAATCCGAGTGTATTGTCTAATGCTGTGCGGTATCATGAGGATATTCATTTCGGTATCCGGATAGCCGATATAGAGAAAGCCCTGTCTACTACCGTGCTCCTTATCATACTCTATAAGAATTGCCGGATAACGTGAAAGAACACCCATTGGCAGGCGAACATCTTCGTTCGTAAGCACTGCGCCAGAGACAACACGCGCAGAATGCTTCTTGAGTTCAGTAGCCCACCACGAAATCACTTCGTCCACGCCAACGCGTATAACCTTTCGCGAATGACGCGCCCATCCATGCAAAAACTTAGGAATGATATCCACCAAAGCACTCTTAGTGTTCTCTCCGTATTGAAAGCCAAAAAGCTCAGATGAATAAAAATCACTCTCTAATACATGCTTTCTAAAATCTCTCCAGTTCTTGAGGCTGCCCACCTTCTCGAGTGTTCGTATCCCATACGCCCATAGCGTATCGTCTGATGCCACAAGCTCTCCTTGAGATCCTGTAGCAAAAGATACTTCCCCCAGTACGCTCTGTGCATACTCTTCCATCAATGCATGGGGTACCGACCGTGAGATATCCCGAGCCTTCTCTAAGACACGAAATGAATCCTCCCAGACTCGTAGCACATTTTCAAGGATCGTCGTATGTTTTTCCATCGTTCCCTCCAAAATCTTTCTCAAGCACTACCCTATCAATATATCACTATTCCGTCAAGTCCCCCACACGATTCTTCATACTCATACCCCCGTTCAAGGCTTATATGGAATATTCGTACGAGGGTTTCCAGCACGAAAACAAAAAGCGATCGACCAGCTATTACGCCAATCAATCGCAACCAATAGAATGCTATATCAAATTACTTTTAGGAACCGGCAGAGGAAATTCACCTTGCCTAGCCCTATCCCAAGTAAGATAAGCAACTTTTAAGCCCTTATCATGTCCTTCCTGATACTCGATGAAATGATCGAGCCTTGGGTTTGATTGTTTTAAGGCTTTGCCGTCCTCAAAACCACGATCATGCTCCTTTTTTGCAGTAATCGGATCCTTGTTATCTTTGATCACCGTGTAGGCAACATGAATTTTCTCATCTAATTCCGGTTTAGGCCAGCGAAAATATCCATCTTTCTGAAGCATAACTCCCGTCATAGAATTCAGAACCAGATCATCGTGAGTCAAATAACACTGCTCTTCACCTCGAATCGCCGCGACAAAATTCTTCATCACGCCAACAGAACGAACTTCATAGTCTGTCTTTGCGGTAAAATGCATCGTCATAGGCAAGTTCTCCGCGTCGTGGTAATAAAGTTGTAACAGGCCAGTAGCACAGTCCAGAGTGAATTCACCATACACTCCGCGAACTCTTACCCGCTCTAGAAAATGCTTCTCAGCCATAAGACCCCGTGTTCCATGGAAAAGAAATGTTAACCCATCATCTCGCTTTCCGTGAACCTCATAGCGGTTGTAGGCATCACAAATCTTCCTCGCCTCAAACCCTGTATACCCAAAGAGAAAATGCATGAGATCAATTTCGTGATTAAGGTGGTCGAGCATGAGACTACGATCATGCTTCCATGTAGCCGTTGGTCTATGATAGGAGAAATCAAAATGAAATTGCTGCGGTGGCCCAATATGTCCCAGATAAGAGCTTGGTCTCGCCAGCTCTCGTTTCAACATGAGAAATGGCGGATCAAAGCGACGCGCATGACAGCTGCTTACCACAAGTCCCTTTTCTTTTGCTCTAGCAAGGATAGATTTGAGTCTCTCCACCTCACTCGCATCAGTAATCAAAGGTTTCTCAACCAGAACATGCTTTCCGTGCTCTATAGCCCTCTCGAGAGAATCGAGATGGTATTGGTCAGCAGAAGCAATGAGCACAGCCTCAATGTGGGAGTATTGAAGCATCTGTACTTCGCTTTCAAACTTCACAAGGGTTGTACCGTAAGCACTCTCAAGTGCATCCATCTGTTCCATCTTGGGGTCATACAAACCATATAGCCCCAAATTAGCCACTTGCTTCCCATGAAGAGCGTGTCCATCAAGTGCATGCCCCCCACATCCGATGATTCCATACCAAATCGTATCCACACTCATAAGAACCTCTTTTCTTTTCAATGTACAAGATATCCTTTTTATACCAAACAAAAGCGAAACCGTCAAGATATCGAGAGAACAAAAAACACCTCTTTCGAGATGTCTCTTGGTGCGACGCCTGGGAATCGAACCCAGAACCTTGGGCTTAAGAGGCCCCTGCTCTGCCGATTGAGCTAGCGTCGCGTATAAGGCGTTAAATGGTGCTCCCGGAGGGACTCGAACCCCCATTAACTGGTTCGAAGCCAGTCGTGATATCCGTTTCACTACGAGAGCAAATATGCATAATTCCCTTCGAAAGAAGGGTACCTGTTTCTCACAAAAAAGACAACCCCCCACCTGTATATAAGTGGGGGGTGCTTTTTGAAAGGTTTTTTAAAACATGTACATCGGCATTCTCTTGGACTTCTTAGTCGCCGACTCTTTAACCTGACCATTGAATACACTTTCTGGATTCGTTGCGTATGCACGTGCATCCTCTTCGGTAATAGCACCAGACTCGTACATCTCGCGTAGGCTCTGATCCATCGTCATCATTCCTTCATCTGCGCCTGTCTGGATCATGCTCTGGATCTGCTGTATCTTGTTATCGCGAATGAGCGTAGAGATAGCCGGTGTATTGACGAGTACTTCTCGTACCGCCACTCGTCCTCCGCCTGCCTTTGTAAGAAGTCTCTGCGAAACAATTCCCTGCAACGTAGTAGAAAGCTGTAAGCGAATCTGCTGTTGCTGCGAAGGGGGAAACACATCGATGATACGGCTGATCGTTTGTGCCGCATTGTAGGTGTGAAGAGTAGCGAACACCAGGTGACCGGTTTCTGCCAACGTAATCGTTGCAGCAATAGTCTCAAGATCACGCATTTCTCCTACCATGATAATATTCGGGTCTTGTCGGAGAACATACTTGAGACTTTCCTGAAAAGAAAGCATATCTTGTCCGAGCTGACGTTGCTTGATAATAGACTTCTGTGGATGGAAGAGAAATTCAATCGGATCCTCAAGGGTGATAATATTTTCTCCGCGATCCATATTGATCCCGTTGATCATGGATGCAAGTGTCGTGGACTTTCCGCTTCCCGCAGGTCCTGTGATGAGAATCAAACCATCCTTCTTTTTTGTAAAATCAAAAGCGATCTGTGGCAAGTGAATCTCTTCCATGCTCGGAACAACCTCAGGGATGAGACGCGCAACGAGCCCAACATTCCCCTTCTCCCAAAACATATTAATACGAAACCGCCCAATACCTTCAATTTCGTAGGAAAGGTCAAGTTCGCGGGTTTCCGTAAATACTTCTTTTTGATGAGCGCTCAATACCGCAAAGGAGAGCTCCTGAGCGAGCGCATTCGTAAGAACCGGCTGGTCAGAAAGTTCAGTCAATTGTCCAGAAACACGAACAATAGGGCGCTTCCCCACAAAGATATGGAGATCGGAGGCCTTCATGGTTGCTGCAGTGGTGAGGAGGGTTGTAAGAGTCATAAGTAATGGTTAGAGACCTTTGAAAAACGGATGGATTTTCATTGAATGGGCGGCTCGATTCCAGAAAACGTATAAATAATACGTTGAGTGGATTCGACGTGGTGATCCATGAAATGAAAAGGCGCGGTTTTGCGGGGGTCTCGTTAGTGAGGCTTCTTTACCATGGATAGAATAATCTGTCAATAGTGATGGTCTTTCGAAACAAGAATACCTATTTTCCCATAAAAAAACAACCCCCACATATACATACGTAAGGGCTGTTCTTTTTGAAGGGCTTTTCCGTCGAACCTTCTTTGGATCGGGGAAGAAATAGCGTCCGATATTCATTTTTGTCCCGATAATCTCCTTCGGGGTAGCCGTAAGTATTTGTTTTTGTATTTATGTTAGAGAACCATATTTTTGTTAATTATTAAGTTAGTTATACATCTTATGGAGCTCGATCCCCGTGTAATAGTACTTAAGGATCTCTTCGGCAACTCGCCCATCCCCCGCCATAAGCATCGCACCACGAGCCGACATTCCGATACCATGTCCTAGAAGCGTCATTCCCGTACAGTAGGGATCGGCAACCGACTTGAGCCATGAATGAGCTCCTCCTGCCCACACCTCTTCCCATGCACGAGTTCGTCCGTCGCTCTGTGAGTAGTAAGGAGTAACCACCACCGATCCATTGAATGTCACCATAACTCCTTGCGTCTCCTTTACTGCATGTACAACGTTAGGCATACGGATCTCAGAATTGTATCCACGATACACCTGGTCATAGTCAGTACAGCGAACAATGAAGTTTTCTCCCGTATATTTACTGCCGCTACCGTTGATCGCAATCTGAGCGTAGGTACGAGCAGAAATGATGAGCGCTTTCTGATACTCATAGGGAGAGTTGTTTGATGTCTCAGCGATACCATGAAGATAGTTTTCAAGGGACAACTCATTAATGATCCAGAGACGATCGGTCTTTTGTGCATAGCGCACCTCAATTGCAGAACGATATTTATTATCATTCAATGCCGTGGTCCATCCGGGACGATTCGTGAAAGACATGATCTCAAACACTGTTTCGTTATCATCAGCTGCCTTTGCGATTCCTGCACCAATGAAGCGATAGAAAGTAGTTGCTGTAGCAGTAATATTAGGAGCACTCAAGGTATATGTTTTGGTAGTGAAGTCAAAGACTATAGTGGTAACAACACCAGCTTCCTCGGTAGCAACGACAGTTCCTGCACCATCACGGATATCATATTTCTTATTTGCAGTGATCTGCACGGGTTCTTTTGTATAGGTGATACCAACACGAATCTGCGGCTCAACTTGTTTGATATCGGTAACGGTTCCAGTAATGGGTGCAAATTGCATCGTTACTCCGTTCACCACACTGACAGTACCACCAGTAGCAGACGTAGTGGTTACGGGGGCAACAGGGACGGGAACTGTATTTATCACGGCGGCACCATCCGTAGATGCAGTGCGCACAACAGATGAAGTAGGCTTTTTGGTATCGATCGTAGAAGTCACAGAAGCGATCTGGACTGACTGAGTATATTTTGCAACCGTGATAGGGAGAGTGATATCGGTGTTCACAACTTTTGTCGCACCCATATACACCGCCATTTTTTCAGTATAGCTTCCGATAGTAGCAGGGGCCTCAAGAACAAAGCGGAAATATACCACTTCACCGGGCAACACATCGTGATCAAGGGTCATGATAGTATTCCCATTCACCCAAGTGCTGTCGGCAAAATACGATTCTTTTGCTGCGGCACTCTTCAACACAATACCATCAGACTTCTTCCAGGCGACTACTCCATCATTTTTGTATCCCACTTCGAACGTTGCATCCTGCTTCTGACCAATAGTAAGAGTGCGATCACTCTGGATAAGTTTGAAGGCAGAAACCGTAGCGACGGCAGGGGCAACAACAATCTTAGTAGAAACCGGCTGAGCAGAAACAGTGTTGACTACTGGCTTTACAACGACGCTCGTCTTTTTTGTAGTAGCCACAGACTTTGCAGCAGAAACAGAGACCTTTTTGACAGGAGCGATCTGAAACGCTTTGTTGGTAGCTACAGAAGGCTTTTTACTTACTTGTGCATACACATCCCAGTTTGCACTGTAGTAAGCAGTACGATTCAAGGAAGAATCGATGGTTGCAGCCGTGGCAACCTTTGAGGATACGGCCTTTTCGAAGGCAATCATTACGACACGATCGCTATCAGGATACTTCTCCCCCACCATATGCTTCTGCACGATACTCATCGTGTAAGAGACACCGATAACAAGGGCGAGCGAGAAAAGCACCGAATAACACACTGCATGCCACGATACCTTTTCTTTTTTATCAAAAAGATTGGTATTATATGTCTGCAAGTAACTGACACCATGTTTGTTCATACGAACTTGGTGCCGACCTGTACATTTCAAGGAGAGCGGGATGTGGCCTCATACATCAAGGCCTGGGATCGTTCTCTCTGTAATGTACCCTCATATACTACCATTTTGACCCGCCTCTGTCAATACCTTCCTTGGGGATAAATCCTTATAAATATAAGGAAAAACAGCCCCTATTCCCCGTCCTATTCTTACAATTATAAGAAAAAACACACCCTTCCCAAGATACTCCGAGACCCCTGAAAAACTCTCCACCCAAAATACCATGAGTGACGCCCGAAAGATCATCCACAACACCCTCATCCAAAGCGTCGCCAAGGTCATAAATACCCTCTTGGCGGTTATTGCATTTGGGATGATGACGCGGTATCTAGGTACTTCTGGATTCGGCGCTTTTACCGCAATTACCGCGTTTCTCCAATTTGCGGGTATTATCGCCGATATGGGGCTCTCCTTGATAGCAATCCAGATGATGACTGAGCAAAAAGACGATAAAAGCGCTATTTTTTCAAATATCATTACTTTCCGTATCCTTACCGCAGCCCTCATTCTCAGCATTGCACCCCTGATCAGCCTCTTCTTCCCCTACCCTCCCCTCGTCAAAATCGGCATCGCCGCCATGTCCGCCTCCTATTTCTTCTCTTCCCTCACCCAGCTCTTCACCGTCCCTTTTCAAATCCAGCTCCGAATGCACCTCCCCTCGTTTGCTGACCTCATAAGCAGAGTTGCGCTTTTAGGGGGCACGATTCTCTGTATTTGGTTTAATATAGGAATTTTCTCGCTCATCGCCTTGATTACGTTCACCAATATCGTTCAACTCGGTTTTCTTTGGTGGTGGAGTCGGACAACAACACCCTTCTCGTTCCGCTACAACATTGCCATTTGGAAGAATATTTTTCATCGATCATGGCCTATCGCCCTCTCTATCATTTTTAACCTCGTCTATTTACGAGCAGACACGATCATTCTCTCCCTAACCCGTTCAGCAACAGAAACAGGTCTCTATGGGGCGGCATACCGTATTATCGATGTTCTCGCGAGCTTTCCTATTATGTTTATGGGAATAACCCTCTCACGATTTGCGGATGCATGGGAACAAAAAGATCAGGAGCGCTTTGGGCGCTATTTTCAAAAATCATTCGATGCGATGCTCCTCGTCGCGACACCACTCATCGTTGGCGCATGGTTTTGTGCCGATGACATTATGGCACTTATCGCCGGAGAGGACTTCCGTGCTGCAGGAATAACCCTCCGTATCCTCACGGGAGCAGCGAGTTTCGTCTTTTTTGGAAGCCTCTTTGGCCATCTCATTAATGTTATTAATCGCCAACGCGTCATGATGTGGGGATACGCCGGTATTGCAATCATAGGCCTTACGGGGTACTGGGTCCTCATCCCCCGCTTTGGCGCACTCGCGGCCAGCTGGATGACACTCGGCACAGAAGTCCTCATAGCCATCATTGGAGGTACCATTGTTATGCGCACCACCAAAGCCTTCCCATTACCCCGCACCGCCCCCAAAGTCCTCCTTGCAACGCTTTGCATGGGGTTATTCCTTTGGGGAATGTCGTTTCTTCCCTCATCTATCATTCTAGGAGCTCTTTCCGTCCCGATAGTCCTATTCTCCCTCTGTGGAGCAACTATTATCTACGGAGGAGCCTGCTGGAGCCTCGGATTAATCCCCAAAGAAGTATTGAGGCGAAATTCAGGGGATAATTATTGACAAAGGGGGGTATTGGTGCTTCAACGCAGGCAAGTAACTGCTAAAGAGGATTATCAATCAATGGCCACGAATAGTACGGAAGTTCAAACCCTCAGCGAACAAGCGACGAAGTTTTGTGATAAAATGCTTGTCACGCCTTTGTACATTAAAATTCCATACGGACGGACGCGGTATAAATTTGGGCTCGAAGAAAGCCCTGAAGACAGTAGAGGAGACTTAATACTCGGACTATATATCGTGAAGATAGAAGGCGTGCCACTATTCCATGCCCGTAGCATGAAAGACCAAATAGATTTTGAGATCTTGTTCTACGAAGAAAGAAGCGAGTTTACGATTGTAAAAGATTACTGGAATCATTTTGTGAACCGTCTCCAATACCAGGGACCAAAACATGCACCAGAAGAAGCTCTTTACAGGAAACTCATCAAGATCATTTCGTTCGCAAACAACAAGATGTCTGAGCTAGAAAGATCCGTAATGATCAAATAGTAAAGCGAATAAATAGACAAACAGCTCACTACAAAAGTGTGCTGTTTTTTATTAACAAACGTAGAGATAAAAAAAGCACTGGTATATTACCGGTGCCGCTCCCCGCTACGGGGACTTATGATTATTTTTCTCTCGCAGTAGTCGCAATGCCCACAACCTCAAAGGCGAGAGGCCGCGGAGGGGACGTTTCCTCCCACCCCATAACCCTGAGCGCTGTTCCATCAGGGAGGAAGATCAGATCCTTGCTGTAAGCATCCGGGGAACAAACATACGTCCTTCCTTCAAAAGAAAACGTAATTTCGGGACTAGGTTCAGGGACGGGAGCGCGGGAAGAAGCGACTTTTTCAGAAAAATGATGCAAGACTCTAGCACAAGCACGTATCTCCTTCTCACATTCTCCTAGTGGCCAGCATTTTTTGAGTGCCTTCCAAAAATCCATGGCCGCAACTTCGTCAGAACCGACGAATTCAAGGGACACCCCGTTCTCATCATTAACGATGGAAGCTTTGGTATTAAAGCCAATATACGCAAAAGCTTCGTTAACAATATTAACTATTCTCTCGGCAGAGGCGTTCCCTTGAAGCGCAACCACCAAAGAGCAAGCTATATCTTTCTCTGTTCTCACAATATCCTCCTTCTTATTCGACAATTGAGACGAATAATTAACCAAACTATAGCAAGAATAAGAAAATTTGTCAACCCCGGCCACACAAATTCGGTTTCCAATCGCAACTTTCTTTAACCAAAGGGATATACTTCACCAAAACCGCATCCTCCCCTTGCAAAATATAGGTGTTTTTGCTATCCTAGGGGCATACCTTTGTCCGAAAGACGTTTATGTGTTCTTTGGGCTATTATTAATTAATTTTCCTCGTTTTTGTTCCAAGGGAACAATACGGACCGATATTGTATGAATCACTACGAGATTCTGTATATTGTCTCGGGTGTCTACGCCGACAACGAAGTAGATACTCACACAAAACGAGTGGATGACCTCATTAAGAAATATGGGGGCACCATCCACTTTTCTCAACGCTGGGGACGAAAGAAGCTCTCCTACCCCATTAATCACCAGCCCCACGGCTACTACGTCTATACAGAGTTCGATATGGGGCCAGACGGAATAAACTCTCTTGAAAAAGAGATGCGCCTCGCGCAAGAGGTTTTGCGCCATCAAGTATTGCGCCGCGAAACAGTCGGGCAGCCAAATCTTTCAGAGCTCCACATCATCACCGAGCCAGCCATGCCTATCAAATCAGCATCGGTGCCGACACAGGCAGGAGGATTGCGTGTTGAAATGAAAGACATGCCAAAGGATGTCGAAATCCCCAGTGGAGAAGAAATAGCATCTCCCCAGGTTATGGAAGCGCCAGCAACCACTTTGCCAACCGATAGCGTCAACAAGGAAGAACTCGAGCAAAAACTCGACGACATCCTCAAGAACGATATCATCTAATTCTCTCTTCTTTGACTCCCTTCACTGAGACCTCTGGAAAATTGATGGATTTTCATTGAATGGGCTATTGAATCCAGGAAGCGTATACGTGGATTCAATAGGCGCCCATGGAATGAAAAGGCGCGATTGTATAGAAGTCTCACTCACTCTCATTTTGTAAAGATACACACTCTATATGGATCTAAACA
>JAHFHK010000008.1 GCA_023246955.1 Candidatus Uhrbacteria bacterium | reverse complement strand
CGCTGATTCCACTCAATGTACTTCTATGTACATTTCCTGGAAATCAGCAGCCCATTCAACAAAAATTCATCGGTTTTTCAGAGGCCTCGCATTTATATTCTATGACCAAAGTCGAGGCAGAAGGACGAATTGCAAAACTTCGCGAGACGATCGAATACCATCGCTATCTCTATCACGTTCTTGATCGCCAGGAGATTTCTGATGCGGCACTCGATTCACTCAAACACGAACTCTATACACTCGAGCAGCAGTTTCCTGAGCTGATTGTTGCTACTTCACCTACACAGAGAGTAGGAGGAAAAGCGCTAGAGAAGTTTAGCAAAATCACTCATCGATTCCCCATGCTTTCTATGGAGGACGTTTTTAGTTTTGAGGAAGTGGTGCAGTGGCGTGATCGTATCCAAAAACTCACTCCTTCCCGCGAGTTTGATTTTTTTTGTGAGATTAAGATGGATGGGTTGGCACTTTCGCTGGTGTATGAGAATGGCATTTTGGTACATGGGGCTACGCGAGGAGATGGAAAAACTGGAGAGGACGTGACGAATAATATCAAGACGATAGAATCGATTCCCTTGGCGCTGCGACAACCTACAGAGAAAGAAATTAATCAATTTTTGAAACAATATCCTGAATGTGACAAAGGAATGCTTCGCAGTAAAATCGAAAATTTTTCTGGGCGTATTGAGGTGCGCGGAGAAGCTTTTATGGATAAAAAAATGTTCGGGCGGTTGAATAGGGGGCAAGATAAGAAAGGGGAAGCGCTATTTGCCAATCCTCGTAATGTGACGGCAGGGAGTATTCGGCAGCTCGATCCTGCGATTACCGCATCGCGCCATCTTGATTTCTATGGGTATGCATTGATGGACGATGCGTCTTTTGGGTTGACAACCCACGAGCAGGTGCATGCGTTGCTGCCACTTTTTGGGATTAAAATTAATCCACTGTTTGGTTTTTGTGCGACGCTGCAGGATGTCGAGAAGTTTCATGTGATGATTGCGAAGAAGCGGGAATCTCTGAACTATTGGACAGACGGTGTCGTGGTGTCGGTGAATGCGAATGACGATTTTGGCGTGCTGGGTGTTGTAGGGAAAACTCCTCGAGGGTGTGTTGCGTATAAGTTTCCCGCTGAGCAAGTCACTACGGTCATTGAGGATGTTATTTTTCAGGTAGGACGAACGGGGGCGCTCACTCCTGTTGCGCATTTGCGTCCTGTGTCGGTCGCGGGGACCACTGTTTCTCATGCAAGTCTGCATAACATCGACGAGATTGAGCGATTAGGGGTAAAAGTTGGTGACACGGTGGTTATCGAGAAGGCGGGGGATATTATTCCGAAGGTTATTTCTGTGGTTGCGAGTTTGCGTACTGGAAAAGAACAGGTGATTGTAATCCCTACCCATTGTCCTATTTGTGGGTCTCCTGCTACTCGCGATGAGGCGTCCGTCGCGCTCGTGTGTACGAATACCTCTTGCTTTGCGAAGGAAAAAGAGCAGATCATTCATTTTGTTTCTCGCAAGGCGTTTGATATTGCTGGTTTGGGAGAAAAGATTGTTGAACAACTCATCAATGAAGGTCTTATCGGTACTGCTGCCGATATTTTTACTCTCACAAAAGGAGATCTTGAACCGCTTGAACGATTTGCGGATAAGTCTGCTCAGAATCTCGTTGATGCTATTGCTGCACGCACTACTGTTTCTCTCCCTCGTTTTTTGTATGCACTGGGTATTATCCATGTCGGGGAAGAGACTGCATTTGATTTGTCGGAATATTTTAAAAGTCTTGATGCTATACAACATGCGAGTATTGAAGAGCTGATTGCAGTGCCTAATATTGGGGAGGTGGTGGCAAAAAGTGTGTATGGGTATTTTCGCGAACCGCGTAGTGTTGCATTTGTCGATGCGCTTCTCAAGAATGGGGTGACTATCGAAGTGGCACAGCGTGCTGCTGCACAGCCCTTGGAAGGGAAGACGTTTGTGTTGACGGGTGCTCTTGCGATGATTACTCGCGAGGAGGCTGAGACGCGTATTCGTGAGCTAGGAGGAAGCCCGTTATCATCAGTGAGCAAAAAGACGAGCTATGTGGTGGTGGGTGATGAGCCGGGGTCGAAATATGACAAAGCAAAGGAGCTGGGGGTTACGATTCTTGATGAGAAAGGGTTTTTGAAGTTGATAGGGAGGTAGATAGGGTGACTCTTTCCTTTTTCTTCCATATACGGTAAGGTGGACGTAGTAAAATAGCTATATATTTATGAGTTTTTCGAAAGAAACGGTCTACAATCTTGCTAAGTTAGCGCGTCTTGGTATTTCTGAAGAAGAGGCAACCCAATTTGCTGGTCAACTGGGCTCTGTTTTGGAATATGTAGAAAAGTTACAGGAGGTTTCCGTTGAGGATGAGCAGTATCGCTATCCTGTTGCTGGTCTTGAGAATATTGTGCGTCCTGATGTGCTCGACGCGAGCGGTACCATGCTTCACGATGCGCTCCTTGCGGAAATGCCTGCGCGCGAGGGAGATTTGTTGAAGGTAAGAGCGGTATTCGAATAATGTATGGAATTATCTTCATTGACTATCGAACAAGCAAGCGCAGGTTTGCGGAAAAAAGAATTTAGTTCGGTTGAAATCACGGAGGCGGTATTGAAGCGTATTGATTCTGTTGATACGAACGTGCACGCATATCTTTCGGTGCTCGAAGAAGAAGCTCATATCGCGGCGAAGATGGCGGATGAGGTTCTTGGACGAGAAAACACCGCAGGTTCATTGCTCGGTATTCCTGTTGCGTTGAAAGATAATATGACGATGGCGGGGACGATCACGACGTCTGCGTCGCGCATGCTGGAACACTATCGTGCTCCCTACGATGGGACGGTAGTATCATGTCTCAAAAAAGAAGGTGCCGTCATAATCGGAAAAACTAATCTCGATGAATTTGCTATGGGGTCTTCGACAGAGAACTCTGCGTTTGGACCCACGAGTAATCCTTGGGATCTTTCTTGTGTTCCGGGTGGTTCTTCGGGCGGTTCAGCCGCTGCGGTTTCTGCGGATGAATGTATCTATGCACTCGGGTCGGATACCGGAGGTTCCATCCGGCAGCCTGCGTCGCTCTGTGGTGTTGTGGGGCTGAAGCCTACCTACGGACAAGTATCGCGGTATGGATTGATTGCTATGGCGTCCTCACTGGATCAAATCGGTCCTATTACAAAGACGGTGAAGGATGCGGCGATTGTTTTTGATGCTATCAAGGGTGCAGATCTTCGCGATGCGTCATCTGCGCGGGCAGACAGAAAGTCTACTCTCGGGACGATTACGGGAGATATCAAAGGTTTGAAAATTGGGGTACCGCGTGAGTATTTTATCGAAGGGATGGATCTGGAGATTGAGAAGGCAACTCGTGAGGCTATCGAAGTCTATCGTTCTCTCGGTGCAGAGATTATTGATGTGTCTCTCCCGCACACTGAATATGCTCTCGCTGTGTACTATATCATCATGCCTGCCGAGGTGAGTGCAAATCTTGCGCGTTTTGATGGGGTGAGGTATGGATTTCGTGATGAGGATGCACAGGATCTAACGACGTTGTATCAAGAGTCGCGTCGCAAAGGATTCGGTGCCGAGGTACGCCGTCGTATTATATTGGGGACATATACGCTCTCGTCCGGATATGCGGATGCGTACTACAAAAAAGCGCAAAAAGTACGTGCGCGTATCGAGAAGGATTTTGCGCATGCGTTCACCCAGGTTGATTGTCTTCTCACCCCCACTACCCCTGCGCTTGCTTTCAGGAAGGGTGAAAAATCTGCCGATCCTCTCACTATGTACTTGGAAGATATTTTTACGGTGTCGGCAAATATTGCGGGAGTTCCTGGTATCTCTCTTCCGTGCGGATTTGCTTCTCGAGAAGGGAACAATCTTCCTATGGGCTTGCAACTCATGGGCAAACACTGGGATGAGGCTACAATATTGAATGCCGCGTTTTCCTACGAACAGGCGACATTGTGGCATGTACGTCGTCCTGATATTTTGTCTTGATCTGATATAATAAAGAAATGGAAATTACTATCGATTCTACCGCTATTACGTTGAGTATTTTATCGGTTCTTGCTCTCGCTGTTATTATCGGCGTGGGGATGTTTTTGGCGATGCTGGGACGAAAGAAAAATGGTGCTCTTGGTATTAGCCCACAGGAAGTACGCACGCGCTGGGCGCAGATCGAAGATATGGTGCGCAGAAAAGAGGATATGAGCATGAAGCTTGCTATTCTTGAAGCAGACAAGCTCCTGGATCATGCGTTGAAGTCGATGCATATGGGGGGTGCGACCCTGGGAGAGCGTCTCAAACTTGCGGTGTACAAGTATCCGAATTTGCGGAACGTGTGGCCTGCCCATATTGTGCGTAATAATATCGCACATGAAGCGAACTATCATCTTTCTCCTGCGACAGCGGAACGTGCCATTCGACAGTTTCATGACGCACTTAAAACTCTCAGGGTGTTATGATGAAAAAGGGTATCTATGCATTCATAGCGCTGCTCTGCCTTTCTCCTTTTTTGATTCTTGCTACTATTCAGATTGTCTGGGGAAAGCAAACGACGGTGCCCGATGGCATTTCCGAAAAATGGCCTGTAGGGATGGTGCTGGGAACGGGGGTGTATGCCGGAAAGCCCCGTCCTCTGCTTGAAGAGAGACTCAAAACAGCCACGGAGTTATATAAGAAGGGGAAGGTGGTGAAGCTGGTGTTGTCGGGGGATAGTCGCAGTGCTGACTATGATGAGCCGCTCGCTATGAAAAAGTACCTTGTCGCCGCTGGGGTTCCTGAAAAGGCTCTAGAGGTCGATGAGAAGGGTTTGCGTACGTATGAGAGCTGTGTGGGGCTAAAGGAACGTCTGGGATATACCAAGGCGCTGGTCATTACACAGGATTTTCACATACCCCGCGCGCTTTTTACTTGCCAGATGTTGGGCATAGACGTGAAGGGGGTGTCGGCGGCGTTGCCTCGAGAGGCGGGAGAAAATGAGCAAGACTTGCGTTTTCGTGAATATTTTGCAACACTACAAGCATTCTGGGAGGTCTTCGTTCAGAAGCCTTCGTAGGAAGAAGTGAGTTTTGGAGGAGTCGCATAGTGGTCGAGTGCACCTGTCTTGAAAACAGGAGTGCCGCAAGGTACCGAGGGTTCGAATCCCTCCTCCTCCGCCAGGAATTTTGGAAAGTGAGCATTAAAATGTCATTGTTTTAAGCTACTTTCTAAAATCGAAAAGTGATAAAATAAGGTGAACCCTGAAGGGATTCGAACTATGAGCAAGGAATATTTAAAAGAATCATGGATTAGTCCAAAAGTGGAAGAAAGAAACTCTCCAGCTCATGGTAGAGGTTTGTTTGCTTTAGAGTCGATTAAGGCAGGAGAAGTTGTTGTAATTTGGGGTGGAGATTTTGTAGGTCAAGCCGGAGCCCAAAAGGCGAAAGAAGAAGGGATGGCCGTCCAGCAAATCGGAGAAAATTTGTATGACATTTTTGATCATGCCACTAAAAACGACGACCCGAGCTACAATCACAACCATTCTTGCGATCCAAATACCTGGATGGACGATGAGGTGACAATTAGTGCGCGACGAGACATAAAACCTGAAGAGGAGCTCACAATCGATTACGCAACATTTGTTATCGATGATAACTACGTAATGCCCGGTGAGTGCAAATGCGGTACAAATCTATGTCGCCATACGATTACTGGGAAGGACTGGCAGATAAAGGATTTGCAAGAGCGTTACGAAGGACATTTTTCTCCCTATTTAATTCGATGTATTCTCCGTCGCGCTACACTTATCGCTTCTACGGGTGCGTCTACTCGTCTTGCGGGCTCAAAGCTTTCTGATGAAGAAGTGGAGGAAATCAGTAAATCTTCCGAGCAAAAGTAGGAATCTCGAACAAGTCCGGCTTTTCTTGGTAGATTTGTCTTAAATCCCGTACAATTTTATCAACCCGACTGAAATGAAGCGTATGTATCGGTTCGAACATCGGGACATCGTCCCCGCCAGGAATTTTTTATCGACATGACTCTAATGCTGAGAAAATGGAATTCAATCCAAACAATACTATTGTTCGACTCTGTCTTCAGGGTATAGACATGGAAGAAAAAGGCAAACCTGAAGAAGCGAGCGCACTGTTTCTTCAAGCCTGGGATGAAGCGGTATACGACTTTGAAAAATTTATTTCAGCCTATTACGTAGCTCGACATCAAAAAAATGCTTCCGATACATTACAATGGCTCGAAACGACTTTGCAGCTTGCATTAACAATAAATGACGACACTACAAAGAGTGCCCTTCCTTCTCTGTATTTAAGCATTGCCCAATGCTATGAGGATTTAGGCGATTCCGACAAGGCGAAAAAGAATTATGCATTAGCAGCTTCGCGTAATGATACACCTTCCGATAAAGGCCCCTTCTATCATGGGACAAAAGCAGATTTGCGGGTTGGCGATTTGCTGGCAGCAGGGGGCAGTTCTCATTATCAACCTGAACTCACGATGAATCACATTTATTTTACCGCCCTTGTTAATGGGGCGGGGCTCGCTGCTGCATTAGCGGGGGGTGATAGACGTGAACGTGTTTATATCGTTGAGTCGACAGGGAGTTTTGAAAATGATCCGAATGTTACGAACAAAAAATTTCCGGGCAACCCGACACGCTCATATCGTTCCCAAGCACCATTGAAAATCGTTGGCGAAGTAACCGATTGGGTGAAGATTACGCCTGAGGAACTCCAAAAATGGCGAGAAAAGTTAGCGAACAACAAAGGAGAAATTATAAATTAATTTTCGAGATGCCCACACTCGGGGGAGGTTTGGTACAATACATGTATGACTTCATATAAACACACCCAAATTGGATATCTGATGCTGGTTGTTACGCTGGCCGCGCTGGTGCTCTTCGCATGGGTTCATATTACGGCTTCCGCCGAGCCCCCCTCGGTCGACTCCGGCACAAATTTTGCTGTTACCGCTGTAATGGCAGCGATTGTGTTTATTCTTGCATCGTTTGCTACGCTGACCGCGTCGATTGATGAGCACTATCTTCGAATCAAATTTGGTTACGGAATTTTTTCCAGGAAGTTTGTACTCAATCAGATAGCTTCAGCTCGAGCAGTAAAGAATCACTGGTATTATGGATGGGGAATACGATTGTGGCTTTGGCCAAAAATGTGGATATATAATGTTTCGGGTTTTGATGCGGTTGAGGTAACTATGAAAAATAGGAAAGTCTATCGCATAGGAACGGATATCCCTGGCGAACTAGAAGCCGCAATTAAGCACGCTATATATACCCAAAAAATATGAGAAAAATAATCATGTGGGATGTAGTCACGCTTGATGGCTGTTTCGAAGGAGAGAAGCCATGGGACTTATCTTTTCATACTCTCGTGTGGGGCCCGGAGTTGGAACGCCTCAGTCTCGAGCAGCTACAAGAGGCGGATATGCTTGTGTTTGGCGAAAATACGTACAAAGGCATGGCCGAGTATTGGCCGACAGCGGAAGGGGAGGGGGAAGTAACTGCGCTCATGAATAGTATTGCTAAGGTAGTATGCTCTTCATCACGAGAAAAAGCAGAATGGAACAACACAACTATTATCCGTGATGCAGTACCTGAATTACAGCGCCTCAAGGAACAAGGCGACAAACCAATGTATATTTTTGGTAGCGGAATACTTACTCAATCCCTCATGAACGCCGGGATTATTGATGAAATCCGCTTATGTGTTGCGCCGATTGTTTTGGGCAAGGGTCGTCGATTGTTTACCGACGAACATACGACACGTAATCTCGCCTTACTTGAATCTCGATCGCTTCAAAATGGCGGCGTTATTCTTCGATATGAGGTGCATAATGAGAATTGAAAATTTGCAGGCAATACTCGATAATTTTAAGAAGTACGTTGAAGTGAATTAATAATTAATACATTGTTATGAAAACATTCACCTGTAGAGAAATAATGAACAATGAGGGAGGGTGCGATATGGAGTTTACCGGAGATGATATGATGAAGGTGGCCGGAGCTTGTGGCCAACATGTGATGGCAACTACTGACGATGCGCACAAGCCAATGCGAGATATGATGGCAAATAATCATAGCGAGGAAGAGAAAAAGAAGTGGTTTGAGTGGTTTGCCGGAGAGTGGGATAAGAAAGGAGATAACTAAAACGTATTGTGTATCAAAAAAAGAGCAGTATACGCTGCTCTTTTTTCGTTTCATTATTTTCCTTCGTATGCTTCTCGAAGCTGTGCGATGTCGAACTTTTTCATTTTGAGGAAGGCCTGCGTGACTCGTGCCGTTGCTTCTTTGTTGTTACTGCTCATCATTTCATTCATCATAGTAGGAACGATTTGCCACGAGACACCGTATTGATCTTTGAGCCATCCGCACTGCTCTGCTTCGGGAACTGCCGATAGTTTTTCCCAATAGTAATCAATGTCTTCTTGCGTGTCGCAGTGTACGATGAACGATACCGCTTCGTTAAAGCTGAAATCATGCATGCGTGCGCTATCCATCGCTGCAAACCACATATCTTCGAGCTTGAAGTCGGTGAACATGAGTGTTCCTTCTTTGTCTGGTTCCATTCCGGCGGGGTAGCGTGCGACAGTGCCTCGTTTTGTATCTTTGAATACCGAGAGATAAAAGTCTGAGGCTTCTTCTGCTTTTCCGCACATGTTCTTCACAAAAAGGAGCGATGGAATTATAGCGGGTCTTTTTTCTCCCTCTGGTTTTGTGAGTATGAGTTGCCATGATAGACCGTATTTGTCCTGTACCCAGCCGTAGTGTTCGCTAAATGGGTATGTATCCAGGGGCATCAATATTTTTCCGCCCTCTCGGAGCTTTTCCCATACTGTGTTGAGTCGTATTCTTGCATCCTTATCCTGTGATGGGTCAAAGTTCACGATGAGCGAAATTGAAGGATTGAGTGTGAAGTGGGGTCCTGCGCTGATTGCCATGAATTCCTGCCCCCATAGCTCGAACGATACCATGTCACAGTCATCTGAAGGTGTGTCGGTGATTGTGGTGACGCTGTTTATTTTTGATTGAGGGAAGAGCGAAACATAGAGTGCTGTGGCCTCTTTTGCCTCTGTATTGAACCATAGGTGCGGTGTAATTTTGGGCATATGTGACGTGTACTAATGATTCCTGGTGTAAGATTGTTAGATCTGTAGCATATGATAGCACATTTTTTTGCTCTTTTTGCTCTTTTTTGAGAGAATAGGAGGGGCTAATACTTTTTTATAACACATGCTATGAACCGAGTTGTGCATTTTGAGATTCAAGCAACGAATCCTGAGCGAGCGGCGAAATTCTATACTGATGTTTTTGGGTGGGAAATTACGAAATGGGACTCTCCGGTCATGGAGTACTGGATGATCATGACTGCGCCAAAGGATAGCACGGAATTGGGAATTAATGGTGGTCTATTGCGTCGTCCTGCTGATGTGCCTATGCAGCAGTGTGGCAGTAATGCATTCGTTTGTACGATGGCGGTTGAAGATTATGATGCTACCGCTCAGAAGATAGAGGCGGCTGGCGGAATAGTTGCCATGCCGAAGTTTGCTCTGCCAAAGATGGCATGGCAGGGATATTTCCTTGATACCGAGGGGAACACATTTGGTATTCACCAGGCTGACGAAAATGCTGCATAGTACCGCCTCACATCCGAAACCAGGGACATATAAACACTACAAGGGGGCGCTCTATGAGGTTATCGGTATGGCGCGGCACAGCGAAACTCTTGAAGAGATGGTGGTATATCGTGCGCTGTATGATAGCGCAGATTTTGGCGACCGTGTGCTCTGGGTGCGGCCCCTGACGATGTTCGTGGAAGATATAGAATATGAAGGGGACATGGTGCCCCGCTTTATGTTTGTGGATTCACATACTTCCTGATCACCGACATAAATATTTCGCCGAATTCGGAGAGTTTTTTGTTGCCGACGCCACTCACCTCTAGGAAGGCTTCGGGGGTTTGAGGAAGGCTGGTTGCCATTTCTTGGAGGGTTTTGTCACCAAAGACAATGTACGGCGGGACCTTGAGCCTTCTTGCTTCTTGTGTTCTCGCTTCTCTCAATGCTTCGAATAATTCTGTATTGTACGATGTGTTTTCTCCACTCGATCGAGAATACGTTTTTTTTGCTTTGGCTGCACTAACATCTGGATTGACTCTGTACGACTCTATCGGAGCTCGTGGGATACAGCCATCACAATTTTTGCAGTTGGCTACGGTATAATCTTCGTTAAAGTAGTGCAGCAAGAACCGACGACGACATCCACGAAAATTCCCATACTGTAATACCTGCTCTAGCTTTTCCTCCGATTTTGCTTGTTCTTGTTGGTCCGCCATGTTCCGTATGAAATAGTCGTGCTTGAACTTGTCGGCGTATGAAAACAGTAGAACGCATCGTGCAGGAAGTCCATCGCGTCCCGCTCGGCCGGTCTCTTGATAGTAGCCCTCTATTGATTTTGGCAAACCGTGATGGATGACGAGTCGCACGTCGGGTTTATCGATTCCCATGCCAAATGCGATAGTGGCGACCATGATATGTATTTGGTCTCGGATGAATCTTTCTTGGTTGTCGCTTCTTTTTTTTGCACTGAGTCCCGCATGATATGCAGCGGCATTGAATCCGTTCTTATTCAAATTACTGACTAATGTTTCCGTGTCATTGCGCGAAAAGCAATATATGATTACACTTTCGTTTTTGTAGCCACTCAGAATTGCGAGTATTGATTTTAGAGAATCTTTTTTTGGGAGAACTTCGTAACTCAAATTAGCACGGTTAAAACTTGAAATGAAAACCTGTGCATCTTGTATGTTGAGTTGTTTCACAATATCCTCGCGTACGGTTTCTGTAGCCGTTGCAGTGAGTGCGATAATCGGAATTTCTGGGAACTTTCCTCGGAGTAGTTTTAAATTCCTATACTCGGGTCGGAAGTCGTGTCCCCATTCGGAGATACAGTGTGCTTCGTCAATGGCAATTAGGCCTATTCTGAGTGTATGCAAAAAGTCTTCAAATCCTGGCACACTGAGTCTTTCTGGCGCGAGGTAGAGAATCTTTATTTTTCCGATTTTTGCCCTGTGCATGACACGGGCGATTTCGGTCTGGGAACAGGTGCTGTTGATGAGATCAGCAGTAATGCCATTTGCGCACAGCGCATCGACCTGATCTTTCATGAGAGAGATGAGGGGCGAGATGACTATCGTTATGCCACTCAACATGAGTGCGGGGAGCTGAAAGCATAGCGATTTTCCTCCCCCGGTAGGCATCAGGACCACACAGTCTTTACCGAGCAGTACTCGCTCGATGATTTCTTTTTGAAGCGGTCTAAATTCTTCGTATCCGAAATGTTTTTTGAGTATGGTTTTCATAAGAGGAGGTTGCTCTATATACGGTATACTATTCGGTCAGTAGCGCAAGTGGTAGGGTTCGTCGTGGGGCACTTGATTTTCCCCCTTTTTTCTGAGAGAATAGGGGTACTATGAAGTTTCCTCTTGATAAACAAACCATTTGGGACGTCGTTGTGATCGGTGGCGGGCCTGCAGGGATGATGGCGGCGGGAAGGGCGGCGGAGCGAGGCCGTTCTGTTTTGTTGTTAGAGAAGAACCCTACGCTGGGCAAGAAGCTCCTTATTACCGGCGGTGGGCGGTGCAATGTTACGAATGACAAGCCCGAAGTTCGTACTATGGTCGAGAAATATAAAGGGAATAGCCAGTTTCTTTTTTCTGCTTTTTCGCAGTTTGGCGTTGAAGAGGCCTTGTCCTTTTTTAATCAGCGAGGGATGCCTACGAAAGTGGAGGCTGAGGGGCGAGTTTTTCCCGTCTCTGATACGGCGCAGTCAGTCTGGAATGTTCTTGCTGGGTACATGAAAGAATATGGGGTTTGCATACAGACTGATGCGGGGGTGGCGGGGATAGAGGCTGAAGAAGGATGTACTCGTATTGCCTTGAAGGATGGGTCGGTAGTTTGTGCCATGTCCTGTATCGTTGCGACGGGAGGTACTTCACGTCCAGAAACGGGATCAAGTGGTGAGGGGTTTATGTGGCTCAAAAAACTCGGGCATACTATCATTGATACTGATGTTGCGCTCGTGCCTATCGCGCTCAAAGATGCGTGGGTTAAAAAATTGGGGGGTATCACTCTCGAGGATATCAAACTTACACCCTATAAGGATGGTGCGAAGCAGAAGGCGTACAAAGGGAAGGTATTATTTACTCATTTTGGTATTAGTGGACCCACTGTGCTGAATATGAGTAGAGAGATAGGGGAGATGGTGCACTATAGTGATGTGGTGCTCTATCTGGACATGTTTCCGACGCTGGATCATGCTGCGCTCAAGCGTGAGATTCAGACTCTGCTTGTTGCCGAGAGTAATAAGCAGCTTAAGACGGTGCTGAGCACATTGATCCCTTCTGCGCTCGTAGTCGCGCTCCTTGGCCTTGCTGTGATAGACGGCAATACTCCTTGCCATAGTGTCCGTAGTGAAGATCGTACGAAGCTTGTTGCTCTTTTCAAGGCGATACCTCTTCATGTTCAAGGGCTGCTTGGTGCCGAGAAGGCTGTCGTTTCTTCAGGTGGCGTTGCATTGCCGGAGGTGAACTTTAAAACTATGGAGTCGCGTATCGTATCCCATCTCTATTTGGTGGGCGATGTGCTCAATATCGATCGTCCCTCTGGTGGGTATAGCCTCCAATTGTGTTGGACTACTGGCTTTGTTGCAGGGGATAATTGTTAGTGGTATATATGAAAATGCCTAAATCGGTATCGCCATTCGTAGAATTTATTATCTTTGGGCTCAAAGAGGCACAGGCTTGTGTTTTTGCTGGTTCGTTTCTCGTTCTTCTTTTCCTTTCTAATCACATCGCTATCCCGGGGGTGTATCGGTATGATTTTCTCTTCATTGCGGCGCTTCTGATCCAGCTTGTATTGTACCTTACGAAACTTGAAACCAAGGACGAGGTGAAGGTTATCTTTCTTTTCCATATCATTGGCTTGGCGTTAGAGATTTTTAAGACAAATCCTGCTGTCGGATCATGGAGCTATCCTGAGCCTGCTTTTTTCAAAATTGGAACGGTGCCGCTTTATAGTGGGTTTATGTACGCTGCCATCGGCAGCTATCTGAGCCAGGCATGGAAAATATTCAATGCCGAACTATCTGATCACTCTTGGTATACACAGAGCATGGTTCTTTGCGCGCTTATCTATGCAAACTTTTTTACCAATCATTGGTTGTATGATTTTCGATGGTTTTTGATTGCTGCCGTTTTTATGATTTTCTGGAAGACAAAATTCCTGTATACCGTAAAAAAAAGGCGGTCTATCCCTCTTGTTCTCGCTTTTGTGTTGATCGCGTTTTTTATATGGGTTGCAGAGAATTTTTCTACCTATTGGGGTGCTTGGCAGTATCCGTATCAGATTGCAGCATGGTCTCTGGTTTCCTTCCACAAAATAGCTTCATGGTTTTTGATGGTTATTATTAGCTTTATTATCGTTGCTGACCTCAAGTATTTTAAGAAGCTCAGGGATCGAGATGGCGATGGGTTGCCAAAAATGGCTCGTTGATGTATTATTGTGCATATTAATGGTTACATATGTCTTACCAGGTGCTTCTTTTCTATAAATACGTTACGATCGATAATCCTCATGAAGTGGGGGATTGGTTTCGTATGCGCTCTCGTGAACTGGGACTTACTGGACGGGTTATTGTTGCTGAGGAGGGGATCAATGCGACGCTAGAAGGTGTCGACGTGAACACGGAGACATTTGTCGAAGAGCTTTTGCGGGATCCTCGATTTGCTGATATCCGCGTTAAGCGCAGTGCAGGGGATGGAGTAACGTTTCCCAAGCTTTCCGTAAAGGTGCGCAAAGAGATTGTGGGTACTCATTTTCCAGACGGGGTCGATCCGCGAGTAAAGACTGCCCCCCGATTACGCCCTGAAGAATTACGTTCTTGGTATGAGGCAAAGAAAGATTTTGTTGTTGTCGATATGCGTAATTCTTATGAATTTGATTCCGGGCATTTTCCTGATGCGATCGATCCGGGTCTCTCGTCGTCGCGCGATCTTCCCAGTACTGTATCAAAACTTGAATCGCTCAAAGACAAGACCATTCTTACGGTGTGCACTGGCGGAGTACGTTGCGAGAAGATGTCGGCATATCTTCTCAATCAGGGTTTTGAGGATGTGTATCAGCTCGAGGATGGTATACATGCATATATGGAAAAATATCCGGGGAAGGATTTTCTGGGTACTCTGTATACCTTTGATCAGCGCGTTGTGATGGATTTTGGCGGTGATCGAGAGATTATTGGCGCGTGTCGATTATGTGGTGCGAAGACGGAAAATTATATTAATTGCGCTCATCCCCCGTGCAACCTCCATTTTCTTGCATGTACGGTGTGTGTTCCTGCCGGGCAGAAGGCGGGCTGTTCGGATGTATGTATCTTCGCGGTTACGGCTCTGAGTGGGGCTTAATCTTTTTTGTGTATGTCTAAAATTATTGATCTCGAACTATTTAAGAAGATAGACGAACTTTTGTGGGAGCAGTGGGATCCTCTTGGGGTGTATGGTACCGATGCAAGGGGTGCGTATTATGCCTATATTCCTGAGGTGTACGAGCTTGTTCGTTCTCGGGCCAGTGTCAATGCTATAACCTACTATTTCCTCGGGATCGAAAAAGATACGATGGGTCTTCGCGCCAAAGGGAGGAAAGAAAAATGCACCGAAGTTGCCAAGACTCTTCTTTCCTATTTGGAGAAGCGATAGTAAATATGTGAACAGTTTTTGTATAATCTTTTGAGCAGAGAATAGGGAGGTGGTATACTATATTACGATAAGGTTTCTCCTTGTCGTATTTTTATTGAACTGTCGTGGCTCACAAAACCCTTGCCCTCCATATCTACCCTACGCGAAGGCATATATTTTTTACCGTCTCTCTTGTTGTACTTCCTTTTGTGAGTCTGCTTTTGTTTTCTTGGTTTGCTCATATTCCCGTGAGACATCTCTTTGGTGATGTACTTCTTTCTTCGTATCGTCTTGCTATCGCCTATGTCTTTGCTGCTGTTTTGGGATGGGGGCTTGCGGTATTGGTCGTGCGTGAACGGTTTGCTGCTGTTGGCTTGCCTCTCTTTGACGTACTACAGAGCTTTCCTACGTTTGCCGCTCTTCCTCTCGCGGTCTATGTATGGGGTGTTTCCGATCTTACGATCATAGTCTTTCTGATTATTACCATTATTTGGCCGATATTTTTTTCGGTAGTGAGTTCTTTGAAACTCGTTCGTCATGATTGGCAGGAGGCAACGGAAATATTTGGTCTCCGGGGGTTTTTCTACGTTCGTCGTTTTATTGTTCCTGTGAGTCTTCCGGGGCTTATTACTGGTTCTATTGTTGGATTAGGGGAGGGGTGGGAGGCCTTGGTCGCGACCGAAATCATTGTCGGTGCGCCACGGGGACTGGGGGCATTCTTTCAGGGGTATCAGCATAGCGCACTTCTCACTGCGCTTGGCATTTTCTGCCTTCTCACGATTATCTTTGTGATTAACAAGTTCGTATGGCTTTCACTTCTTGAATGGAGCCACCGAACGCTCGCGGAAGGATGAAAAACACTCCTATTATTTCTCTGAAGGGTATCCAGAAAGTTTTTCGTGAAACGCCGACACGAGAAGTTTTTGCGTTACGCGATATTACATTTTCGATACAATCTGGAGAGTTCTTCGTTATCATTGGTCCCTCTGGTTCGGGGAAATCTACGTTATTGCGCATCATGAGTGGTTTTGAGCGATCATTTGAGGGAGAGTGCCTTATCGCTGGGGATGTAAAAGAACGGGAAATGAGTTTTGTGTTTCAGCAATTTGCTTTGTTTCCTTGGCTCACGGTTTCCGAAAATATTGCTTTTGGACTCGTTGCTGGCGGGATGCCCGAGGTGACGCAGAAGAAGATTGTTGCCAAGGAACTGAGACAATTTGGCTTACAAAAATTTGCCCATTCTTATCCACGAGAATTATCGGGAGGTATGCGTCAGCGCGTAGGGATTGCTCGGGCTTTGGCTGTCAATCCGAAGATTATATTCATGGATGAACCTTTTTCTGAACTCGACTCCTTTACCGCAGAAACATTACGACAGGAGCTGCTTTCTGTATGGCGCGAACGTAAGATTACTATTGTCATGGTGACGCATCTTATTGAAGAGGCGATTGAGCTTGCGGATCGTATTGCGGTGCTCACCCCTCGCCCTGGTACGATCGAAGCCATTATTCGTAATCCGCTGGCGCGTCCTCGCGTACGACGATCGGATGCGTTTTATAAACTTGAGGACAAACTATATAGACTTCTGAAGCCGTAATAGGGCTATATTTTTTCAGAACTATACTGTTCTATGGTGAGTATATTATTTACTCATTTTTTATTTTTCTTCGTAAAGCTTTATTTTATATAGTTTTATTATACTTATACTAGTGTAGAAAAAATTGGCGCTGAGCAAAAGAATTATTCGTGTTTAATTTTCTCAAAAAAGATCATTTTCCTCACTATTGAAGCAGTATTTCTGCTATACTATGCGTAGACGGTTATACAGTATATTTCCATGCAGGAAGAAGAATCTATACAATCGCCACGGTATTTTCTTTGGCTTCGTCCCTTTTCTATTTCCCTCGGCATCTGTGCCGGCATTTTTTTGTTTTCTCTTGCGGGGGTGCATGGAGCTGAGGCTGCAACGGTTACGTGGGATAATTCGAGCGGGGATGGATTATGGAGCACCGCAGCCAACTGGTCTGGTGACGAACTCCCTCGTATTGGTGATGAAGTTATTTTCGATGGAACGAGTAATACCGCATCGAACGTAGATACTGCCTTTGCGGGAAGTGTGGGAAAAATAACGATGAATACGGGGTACACGAACACAGTTACTTTACGGCGAGGTTTGTCTGTGGTGAATACTGGCGGGCGTCGCGGTACCCTCAGCGTCAATTCTGGTACCTTTAGCGCTAATGGAAATACTAATACTGTAGCAGGGGTCGTAAAAATAAACGGAGGTACATATTTGGCTGGTAGTGCTACGCAGACATTTAGTGATGGACTTGAGGTAGTCGCGGGGGTGTTTACTGGCGGGTCGGGAACTATTGCTATTACAGGGAGTATTATCTTTCAGGGCGGTACGATTAACGGAGGAACAGCCTCGTTTACTGTCACTCTTGGCTATATTAAGAGTGCGGGGACGCTCAACCCCGGTACCAGTACCTTTACCTTCACGGGAACGGCTGCTGCTATTGACGTTCCCGCCTCGGAGACATTTTTTAATCTTACGTTTGCTCCGGGGAATACTGTCATTAAGCATATTGCTCCTGGAGATACTCTTATTTCTTCGGGTACTCTTACGCTTACCGATGGGAATATTAATGCTGGAATTGTTGAGGCAAGAGGAGACATCGCTCAGGCATCGACTTTTGATGGCGGCACAGGGAGTCTTGTGGTCGGTGGCGCCTCCTCGCAGGTTTTCACCGGCAGCGCCACTATGGCGGCGGGATCCCTGCCTCCGTTTCAGATCAATAAAACGGGCGGCACATTGACGTTGGCAGGTACGATACGTACGGCTAATAACTGGAAATACACCGCAGGAACTATTGATGCAGGCACTTCCCTCGTCGTGTTTGCGGGTACATCGTTTTTGCAAGGAAACCATACTCTTAATGATGTGACGTTTAATAGCGCCACTACCACCATTACCAAAGATACAACCGTTACTGTATCGGGTTTGCTCAACCTCACTGCAGGTGCGATTAATACCGGAACTGTTGCTGCAAAGGGTAATATATTACAGACATCGACCTCTGGGTTGGGAACAGGGACAATTGTCATCAACGGTACTGGTGCGCAAACCTTTACAGGAAGTGCGACCACTGCAGCCGGTGATTTACCTAATATTGAAATTAATAGATCGAGTGCCACTCTTACTCTGGCAGGTACTATTCGTAGCACTACAGGAAACTGGAAGTATACCACAGGAACCATTGATCCGACGGGGTCCCTGTTAGTGAAAGCGGGAGGATATATTTTTGGAAGCCATACCCTGAATGCACTCGATATTCGCGGAGCTACTCGCATACTAAAAAATACAAACATTACCTTAAATGATTCTTTTACCCATACCAGTAGCGCACTCACACTCAATGGAGCGCTTATTGTCATGGGGGATACCACGCTTACCGCGGGAACTATCGATGGCTTCGGACAAGCTGAAGCACGTGGGAATATAACTCAGGCTTCTGGCTATGGCGGTGGCGCAGCGCGACTGATTATCAACGGCACCGGCGCGCAGACATTTACCGGGAGCTCTACTGTGGCTGCCGGCATACTCCCTGATCTTGTAATTAACAAAGTATCTGGTACGTTGACTCTTTCGGGCACTATCCGAACTACCAATGACTGGATATATACTTCTGGCACCGTGGCTGCAGCCGGTTCAACAGTGGTTTTTGGTGCTTCTCTCATTGTGGACGGTTCACATACACTCGATAGTGTCACCTTTAATGCAGGAACCATTACTATTGATGGGGACACGGCTCTCACCGCCACTGGCTTAACTACCCTCACCGCCGGGAGCATCAATACCGGTACCCTCAACGTCCAGGGCGATCTCACGCAGGCGTCTGCCTATACTGGCGGAACGGGTACCATAAAAGTGAACGGCACTGGTACGCAAACATTTACCGGCAGTGCGACCACTGCTGCAGGAGGTCTGCCCAATTTTGAAATAAACAAAACGTCAGGGACCCTGAATCTTGCGGGCACTATCCGTACTGCAAATGCTTGGATCTATACTTCTGGTACCATTGCTCCTGGGACATCACTTCTTGTTATGGCAGGGGGGCGTATCCAGGGCACTCATACCTTGAATGCGCTCGACATTCGTGTTGCTACCCTACTTGCTGGTGACACGACCCTTACACTGAACTCGACGTACACTAATACCGCGGGTGCATTTACTGTCGATGGAACACTGGTTGTGCTTGGAAATGTTTCCCTTACGGGAGGGTCTATCGCTGGTATCGGTCAGGTTCAGGCTAGGGCCGACGTTACTCAAGAATCAGGGTCGGCTGTCGGCGCTGGTTTTCTCGTTTTTAACGGTACGGGAAACCAACTGTTTACCGGGAACGCTACGACTACAACAGGGCAGCTACCGAATGTAAGAATCAATAAATCAAGCGGTACACTTACGCTCTCTGGCACTATTCGTACGGGAAGTTTTTGGGCTTATTTTTCAGGGAATGTTGATGCTACCACTAATGATAGTACTGTGGTGTTCGGAGGTGCTAATCTAACTCTGAACGGTGAGGGAGATAACGATGCGGTTATGGCCTTTGATAATGTTATCTTTCAAGCGAATACCACGACACTCGCTGGAGCTCTCGATGTAAACGGGAATCTCACGGTGGCGGGGGGTACGTTAAATACCAGTACGACGAACTATCCAATAACAGTGGCAGGTGATTGGAGCAATACAAGCGGAACATTTACCGCAAATAGTAGCACGGTTACGTTTGACGGTACGGGAACGCAGACGGTGAATAGTGGTGGTGTTGCAGCAGCCCAGCAATTCTTTAATGTGATTACCGATAAGGTAAGTGGGTCTGTCGTTTTAAGCACAAATGCATTATTTGTGAACGGAGATTTTTATATTAAGAATGGAACTTTTGATGTTGGTGCGGGCAACTTAGGGGTGACGGTGTTGGGGAGCTGGAAAAATGCCGCAACGTTTACTAAACAGAGCGGAACAGTAACACTCCAGGGTACGCAATCGGCTTCTCTGGAGCCAGGTGTGTCATCATTCAATAACCTTACTATCAACAAGACGTCCGCGACTGCAGGGCTTGATGATATCTATCTTATAGGCGCTAACAACCTTACGGTTAGTGGTAACCTTACTATTTCTGACGGAGAATTTATTCAGAAAACTTTGGATGTTACTGTCGGCGGTACTACGACACTGACCGTTGCCTCATCGACATGGACCAATCGTTCTACGGGGGATATTACTCTGGGCGGCACGGTTTCAAACGCAGGTATTATTACCTGGAATGGAAATGATGGCGCCGCGGGGGATGCCGATGATATTCTCCTGAGGAGTACCATTGCAACGACTCAGCGTACTATTTCTGGCGCAGGGACGTTTGTTTTTACCGATCTTGATATTCAGGATATGAATGCTTCGGTGGCGATTACCGCTAATAGTAGTACGAATACGAGCAATAACACCGGGATCACTTTTGCAGTGGGCACGGGCTACAAGGTGTGGGATGGGGGAGGGGTGGATAACAATTGGAGCACGCTTGCAAATTGGAGCGGAGACACGCTTCCTGTTGCGGGTGATAGTGTACTTTTTGATGGAACTAGCTCAAAAGATGTCACTATGAATAATGTCCTCGCGACCGTGAGCGGATTCTTTATGCGTGGATATACTGGGACCATAACACAGACTAACACCGTAACCGTGACCAATAATTTTGAGCAAACAAGTGGTACATTCACGGGGGGCGCCACCACGGTGACGATAAGTGGAAATTTTATACAAACTGGAGGTACGTTTACTGCGCCGAGCGGGACTTTCAATATCGCAGGTGGTATGAGCTATACTGGGGGCACGTTTACCCCTGGGTCAAATACCGTAACCCTCACCGGTAGCGGCGCCTATCTTGATGCCAGTGGTATTGCTTTTAATAATCTCACCATTGCACCAGGTACTGCTGGATCTCATAAATTGTTTGCCGACAATAATACGACTATTGTAAACGGTACCTTGACATTGACCGAGGGGTTTATGGACCAAGCTATTGTTCCCGTGGGCGGTACTATCGCGGCACGTGGCGGCATTACGCAAGTTACTACATTCGATGGAGGAGACGGGACTCTGATGATTGATGGTACAGCAAGCCCTACGTTCACAGGTGGCGGCTCTACTGCTGCGGGCACATTACCGAAGACGGTTATTAATAAAACCGGAGGAACCCTCACGCTTTCGAGCACTATACGCTCAGCAACAAATGACTGGATTTATACAGCAGGTACTGTAGATGCGGGTACCTCCACAATGGTATTTGCGGGGGGAAGGATTGTTGGGTCCCAGACTTTTAACGCGTTGACGGTCAATGGCGCAACTACTGTGAAACCTAGTACTGTCCTTACTGTTTCCGGCGTCTTTACTATGCCTTCTGCGATTGCCTTTTTGGTGAATGGGCAGGTTATCGTTACCGGCACCACGACCCTTACTGATGGCTCTATCTCGGGGAGAGGTACCGTAAACTTTCGTGGTGATATTTCGCAAGCATCCACTTTTGACGGTGCTTCCGGTACGAGCGCGGTTCAGCTTGTCATTGACGGTACCGGTGCGCAGGCTTTTAGTGGTACTGCCTCTACTGCGGCAGGGGATCTTCCAGTGGTTAATATCAATAAAGCATCGGGTACGTTAACGTTCAGCGGAACCCTGCGCACTACAAATACCTGGATCTATACCACAGGTACCGTTGATCCGGGTACCTCCACTATCGTATTTGCGGGGTCTCAGAATATTAGGGGAACACACACTTTGAGAAATGTAACGTTTAATGGGGCCGCCCTCCATGTTACTATTGTACCCACTACCACCCTCACCACCACAGGCACCCTAACACTTACTGATGGATTTCTTGATGTAGGAACATTGAATGCCCAAGGAGATATTTCGCAGGCCGCTACATATGATGGTGGGAATGGAACTATTGTTATTAACGGTTCTGCTACTCAGGCTTTTGGTGGTGCAGCAAATACCACCACTACATCTTTGCCGAATATCAATATAAATAAAACAGGTGGTACCCTTACGCTTTCTGGCACTATTCGTACTTCTGCTATGGAATGGATGTACACGGCTGGAACTATGGATGCAGGGACGTCGATATTTGAGTGTGGCGGCGCAACTATTATTGGCAGTCAAACACTCGCCACCGTTAATGTTCGGACGACGACTATTGTTGCTGTCGGGACTACGCTTACTGTTTCCACGGCACTAAACATGCTAACCGCTATATCCTTCATCGTAAATGGTACCGTTATCGATAATGGTAATTTTGGGGCAACCGACGGTACCATTGATGGTATTGGTACATTTGAAGCACGTGGCGATATTACGCAAAGTACTCTTTTTGATGGCGGTGCTGGTCAGCTCTTGATAGATGGTGCCGGTGCTCAATTGTTCACGGGTAGTGGCTCAACAACCCTCGGAACGATGCCGGTTATCACTATAGATAAGGCAAGTGGCACGCTTTCTCTTGCGAGCACGATTCGTACAGCGAATACCTGGCTTTATAACGCTGGCACAATAAGCGCCGGAACCTCTAATGTTGTGTTCGCCGGCGCTCTTACTATTATTGGGAATGAATCGCTCAATGACGTTACTTTTAATGGTGCGGGTGTTTCTTATTCACTTTCCCCGGTATCAACACTTACCGTGCTCGGTGTCCTCACTCTTACCGACGGCCTTATTGATGTAGGTAGTATTAATGTACGGGGTGATATCGCTCAGGCATCAACTTTTGATGGTGGCACTGGGCAGCTTTTAATAAATGGCACTGGGGCACAGGGTTTTAGCGGTACTGCCACGACAGGAGCGGGGCTATTGCCTATCATTACTATCAATAAAGGATCGGGTACGTTGACGCTCAGTGGAACCCTGCGTACTGCTAATAACTGGAATTATACGACTGGAACTCTCGACCCAGGAACATCGACGATTGTATTTGCAGGCGGGGCAATCAATGGGTCACACACCTTAAATGCCATTGATGTTCGTGCTGCGACTGCCGTTACTACCGATACAATACTTACTCTCAATAGCACGCTTACTATGGTTGCTGCTATCTCCTTTATTGTGAATGGTACGGTGATTGTGAATGGTACGTTTGTGGCAACCGACGGAACGATTGATGGCTTAGGTATGCTTAAGGCACGTGGCGATATCACACAAGGAAGCCTTTTTGATGGCGGCACTGGAAATCTCCTTATCGACGGTACTGGGGCCCAACTTCTTACCGGAGGCGGCTCCACGAGCGCGGGATTATTGCCTATTCTTACCCTGAACAAGGCCTCGGGATCCCTTTCTCTAGCGAGTACTATTCGTACTGCGAATCATTTTATCTACACTGCCGGGACTATGAGCCCAGGTACGTCCGAGATGGTGTTTGCTGGTTCGCTTTCTCTTGCTAGCTCGCCGACATTCAATAATGTAACCTTCAATGGTGTTAATGCAAATTATTTCCTTTCACCTACGGGGGTTGTTACGGTACTTGGGACACTTACTCTCACTGATGGATCCATCAACCAAGGAAATGTAGGGGTACAGGGTGATATTACTCAGGCATCAACGTTTGATGGTGGTACGGGAATTGTTCTTATTAATGGTACTGGTACACAAACGTTTACGGGGAGTGCTACTACGGCAGCGGGTAGTCTGCCTGACATCACCATCAATAAGGTGAGTGGCACATTGAATCTCGCCGGGACTATTCGCACTGTTGCTGGTGGTATTGGTGCGTTGGATTATATTGCGGGAACCCTGAATGCTGGCACAAGTTCATTCATTTTCAGTGGTGCAAATACCGTAACGGGTGACCCAACGCTTAACCACGTAGAGCTTCAGGGTAATAACTCTGACTTTATCATTGATGACGATTCTGTTCTTACTGTGAATGGTACACTTACTCTTACTGACGGAAATATCAATGGGGGTACCATTGATGCAAAAGACGGCATTATCCACTCAAGTCTTTTTGATGGCGGTACAGGAACCTTGCTTATTTCGGGGGCTGCTACGCGTAGTATCACTATGATAGGTGCAGGACAGATGCCGAGTGTAAGGCTGAACGCTGTGAACGTGACATTGAATGGCCCCGTTTTGGGCGTGACTACATTTGACGGAGATCTTACTGTGCAAGCGGGTTTGCTTGCTATTGGAGTGGGGGATCTCACACTGAATGGTGTGTTCTTGCAAACAGGTGGTACTATTACTGGTGGCGCCGGCACCACAACCTCCGCTGGATATTTCAGAATCTCAGGTGGTACTTTTACTGGTGCTGGCGGTACGATGGATCACAATGGTCCGTTTTCGATTGTAGGCGGGAGCTATACCGCTCCTTCGGGTTCACTTCTTTTGGGGAGTACGTTCATTTTTGATGGCGGCTCCTTTGCGCATAACAGCGGTACGGTCGTGTTTGATACTGCCTCGCATACTGATTTTGCTGCCACGAACCCAACGTTCAATAATCTCATATTTGCCGGTCCTGCTGCATCCATTCAGACCATAAATTCCTTGGCAACATTTATTGTAACGGGCAACCTCACGCTTACCGATGGGAACATAAATACCGGGACGGTCGAGGCGCAAAATACCATCACTCATACGGCTGCATTCGATGGCGGTACTGGGTTTATTGCAATCACGGGACCAACAACACGTACAATCAATCTTGTCGCAGCTGGTCAAATGCCCGGTGTTACCCTTAACTCTGCAAATACCACTATTGCTGGGGCTGCATCTGGCACGGTAACCTTTGACCAAACATTCAAATTGATTGTAGGTACGTTCACTGGTGCAGCGGGAAATAATACTTTTTCTGGTGAATTTATACAGGATGGTGGATCTTTTGATGGAGGAAGTGGGACGATAACATTGACGGGCAATCTGCTTTTGAATAGTGGCTCCTTTATCGCCACTACCGGAAATCTATCTATGGCGCGTGATGTCGTTATTGCTGCGCCCGTGGTGTTTAGTCATAATAACGGTACAGTGACCCTTACGGGAAGTGGCAATATAACTGATGTCCCCACGAGCCTTACTTTGAACATTCTGAATCTTAATCGGGGGAGTAACACCGTAACGAATACTATTGCAACCGGTGACAAGATTATCGTGCTCGGTGCATTGAGTTTTACTAATGGCTTGAGTGATGGTGGAGCTATCGAGGCTCAGGGTGATGTTACTATCAGCAATGTCGGCTGGGATGGCGGCAATACGGTACTGCGATTTACTGCGGGTAATGCACAGACACTCACGATTCTATCTGGCGCTGGTGTTCGCTATAACGGTAATATTGAAGTGAACAAGACCGCTGGGAGTGTCGTTACTGTTGTTACCGCCGTTGCTGGCGAGGGGCTTACTCTCGATGCTACGGGACAAACACTCACGGTGAATTCAGGCACTATGGATCTTGGAAGCAGCACTCTGACTACAACAGGGGCTGCAACTATTGCTGGCGGTACGTTAATTCAGGGTACGGGAGTATTTACCCTCGGCTCGCTTACGGTTTCTAGTGGGACGTTCACGGGCGGCACTGTTGATGCGACGGTGAGCGGAGCCTTTACTCAGACAGGTGGCGTCTTTAACGCTCCGCTTGCGACATTTGCGGTGGCAGGGGACTTTTTGAGGAGTGGTGGAACATTTTCCCACAATAATGGAACTGTGAGCATGAATGGTGGTAATCAGGCTATTACTGGGGTTACTACATTTAACAATTTTTCTAAGCAAACTTCTTCATCGGTAACTCTTGCGTTTCCTGTAGGGGTTCTGTCTGAGCAGACAATTCTAGGAACTCTTACGTTGCGGGGTGTCGCTGGCGCTCTTCTCTCCCTTCGCTCATCTAACCCCGGAACTCAGTTTCGTATCAATCCTCAGGGCACGCGCGATATTGTCTATGTTGACGTAGCCTATAGCTTTAACACTAATGCTACTAACATTGATTGTTCCGTCGGTTGTGTCGATTCTGAGAATAATACTAATTGGTTTATTCGGGATGCTTTTGCCATTGTTCCGTTTATTCCTATTGCCCCCTCCCCAGCCTCTGGTGCCCCCTCGTCACCCACACTTCCCGCTCCGACTCCCGACATAGACCTTCCTCCTTCCGATGTCACACCTCCCAGCTCTGGCGAGGGGGTTCCAGTGCTTTTTAGCGGCTTTACCTTTCCTAATGCACTTACTTTCCTTATAGGAAATGGCCAGAAGATTGCTTCGATTCGCGCTGACGACCGTGGGGTATTCTCTCTGAGCACCGACATAGCTGTTCCTGGATCCTATACTTTTTACCTGTATTCCGAAGATAAAGACCGAAGAAGAACTCCCATCGTAACTGTTCAGAAGGTTGTTGACGGGGTATCTCTTCTCGAACAGGATATTGTTCTTGCGCCTCTTATCTCCCTGGGATCATCGAGCGTTCCCAAGAATACCAACATTTTAGTTCAGGGGAAGGCGGTTCCTGGAAAAACTGTGCAGATTACTCTTCGCGGTGTTGGGCAGGAGGTTACCTATAAGGCCATAACGAATTCTTTTGGCGAGTACACACTTTCGATCCCTACCGGCACTTTGCTTGCGGGCACCTATCTTGTTCAATTAAAAATTTTCCTTAGTCCTACGGTGGCTTCCGCATCCAGTGATCTTCAGGTTCTTGAGATAGTTGCTGCTCCCGTCATCCAAAAACTTCCTCAGAAGGTGGTGCAAAAAGTCATCAAGGGGGATTTTAATAACGATGGAAAGGTCGACTCGAAGGACTTCTCAATCCTTGCGTTCTGGTATAAGAAGAAAGGGTTTCCTGTCGCTATTGATCTTAACGGTGACAAAGTCATCGATATCAAAGATATGAGTATTTTTTCGACGCGACTTATAACGAAAAAATAGTTATCCCGAGACGCGTTGATTCGTTGTATCGTGTGCATGGGTTGCGCCGCGTATGCTATACTGCTGTATATATCCCGTGTGTTGCGGCATTCTTTTTATGAGACGATTGAGACTATTTCATGCCACCATCCCCGCGTTGCTTCTTGCGATAGTGCTGCTGGGAGCTTTTTCATTTCGCCATTCACATGGTGCTCAGAGTGCCGGCTTTTCTTTTAGCCCCGCTAGTCGTAGTGCTGAGGTAGGAGGAGCATTTCAAGTCAAGGTCCTCGTTAATTCTGGCGGTCAGTCAGTTAATGCTCTAACGGGGGTTATATCGTATCCATCGGATCTTCTTGAAGTAGTTGCTGTTCCCCCTGGCCCTCTTGTAAGTTTTTGGATACAAAATCCCACTGTCGAGGCGGGCTCTATTCATTTTGAAGGAGTAATTCTTAGCCCTGGGTTTACGGGGAGTAATGGGGTTGCTGCAACCCTTACGTTTAAGGCAAAGAAAGAAGGGACCGCCACGCTTAGGTTTGCTTCCGGCTCTATACTTGCCAACGACGGTAATGCGACCAATGTGCTCGGTTCATTCGGTAGGGGTACCTATACTATTTCTCCAAAACATACTTCTCCTTCTGCGGAGAATTCTGGTTCAGTAGGAACCACTCCTTCCTCCATAAAGGATATCTCTCGCCCTGCTCGTTCTCTCGATCCTTCCTTGCCGTCATCATCTTCGTCGACCCCACCTACTCTTCCCGTGAAGAAGGAAAGAGGACTTCATAGGGTTCCTGCCTTTTTCTATAAAGAGACGTTTGATGCAAAGAATTATATTCTTGATATTCTCAACGATCTATTTCCTGATGAGAGTAGGGAGTTTTATATTACCTTTATTGTTGCAGGTATTCTTAGTATTATCTGTTTCTTTTTGGGCTGGTTTACGCTCAGCTATGCTTTTGCTAATGCAAGATCGGACGCCCCCCTTTCACGAAAGAATATTTCCTTTAAGAAGATATTACTTCGTGGTAAGATAAAAAAATAACTTATAACGCGTAGTTTTGGCTGAAGTTCTTATTGAACCCTGGACAAAATCTCAAGGTGTGCTATGCTGAGAGAACGTTATTCATAACCGAACTGACCTATGTCTACAGACGAAGGAATGGTTGTAGCCGCTGACGAAGAGGTCGCTGCTGACGCCGCAGTTGAAGAAGTTGCTGCTGACGATGCAGCTGCTGCAGAAGAAGTCGCAGCATAGTTTTGAAAGAGGGGTGGGGGCTTGTTCCTCGCCTCTTTTTTTATAGTATTTTTATGGCAAGAATTCGTACACCAGTTATTCTTGATCTCCCGGATCGCTCGATCGACGTTATGTGGCTTCGTGATACGCGTGCACGGCGCCTCAAGATTTCCATCCATAGGGATAATACCGTGCGTGTTTCATCGCCGTGGCGCTCTTCTGAGGGTACCGTAATGCGTTTTTTGGATACGCATAGCGTCTGGATCCTGGGGGTACTCGAGAGGCAAGATCAGCAAGGTGTTGTTCTTGTCAATCGTCCGAACGCGGAAGACTATCTTCGCTATAAAGATGCTGCACTTGTGCTTATACAAAGAATTATTGATGAGGTCTGTGGGGCGCATGATTTTTCTTACGGGCGGCTGACTATCCGTAAGCAGGCGACGCGATGGGGGAGCTGTTCTGTGAGTGGGAATCTCAATTTTAATTATCGCATAGTCCTTCTTCCCTACCCGTTAGCTGAATACATTGTTGTGCATGAGTTATGCCATTTGCGTGAATTGAATCATTCGGAAAAATTCTGGAACCATGTTGGCACTATTATCCCTGACTATACGATACGTATTCGTGAGCTACGTTCTCTTCATTAAATTTTCTGCTCCTTTTTCATCATTTCTGTGTCTATATGGTATACTGG
>JAHFHK010000046.1 GCA_023246955.1 Candidatus Uhrbacteria bacterium | reverse complement strand
AGCATACGATTTTCGGCATACTTTGTGTTCCAAACAAGTTATGCGGTCAGTATGCTCTTTTTTGCTTTCTACTAAAAGCAAAACCACCACTTACGTGGTGGCAAAGTCAGGTATTACCCTTGAAAAATAATAAAGTACACGCTGTATTTTTCTTCAATGAGGAGAAGGAGAAATTCAAATTTCCTGACAATAGAGATTTAGTAGGTTTTGTGGTCTTTGATTTTGGATATCACAGAACACCCCTTGGACTCACAAAATCTATTGATGAACTCTTTTTTCGAGTGGAGGCTCCTCGCCCCTCACCACTCAGCCGTGCCTTTTTGGTATACCGTGATTCATCTCTTCCTATGCAGAGTTTCGAGAGTGATCGCCAAGACATAGGGGTTATAACTCTCCGGTATATGCCAGGCGCGACACCATTCGCTCAAAGCAACGCCAAGGAATCAGCCGCCTCAATCCTCTCTACCCTATATGACGAATCGGCAGACCACAGAGAAGATGCAAGCGGATTTGAATTCCACCTTCATGTCGCAGAGAATGTTCTTCATATTGAACTCGGGCGCAACGTTATGGGGGGAGAGGACCCCATCAGCGAAAATGATGTTCATATTCATTGTGACGGGACATCGTATCTTCCTCGTCTCACCATAGATGATATGAGCAACGAAACAAAGCTACACTCTTATAGTGTGAATATTTATCTTGAAGATATTTCTCGAGACGTACCACTCTATGCGACTATCGAACGTAACAGAGAGCGCTTCATGGTCCTCGCGAAGAGAATCACTGTTGTCGAGTCATCGTCCCTGGGCATCCTCGGATGTGATCTGTTCTAGAAATCCAAAACCCCCGGAAAGCGCAATTGCTTCCCGGGGGTTTCTTTTTTGTTGAAGTTTTTGCCCTCTATACCAAGTTTTTTCAAAAAATGGGGTAGGAGGGAGTCGGACCCTCAATCCCTTTCGGGCGCAACATTTTAAGTGTTGTGCGTATACCAGTTCCGCCACTACCCCGTATCTTTTTTTTCTCAAAAACTATGCGACGCGCACCCCCATATGAGTGGGCACTGCATAATTCTCCCCTATCTTACGATGAACAGGAGAATTCATCAAGGAGACCCCTGCAAAACTGCGCCTTTTTCGATAAACACGACGCGCCCACTCTACGCCATGCGACGCACGACTTTTTTCACTGCCCGTACGATGTCCTTGGCAGTCATACCATATTTTTCTGCTAATTCCCGGGGTGTTCCTGACTCCCCGAACGAATCATGCATACCGATCATTGCGACAGGCACGGGATATTTTTGCGCAAGGAGCTCGCACACTGCGCCCCCCATCCCGCCGGCGATCTGATGCTCTTCAACAGTCACGACTGCGCCGGTTTTTTTTTACGGAAGTGAGGATTGTTTTTTCATCCAAAGGCTTCACGGTGTGATTGTTTATCACTTCGCAAAAGATCCCCTGCTGCGCGAGAACCTGCGCCGCAGAGAGCGCTTCATAGAGTATAGGGCCACAGGCAATGATCGTTGCATCTTTTCCTTTGCGGAATATTTCTGCTTGTCCAAGAACGAAAGGAGTCTTGGAAGTGGTGATGACGGGCGTCTTTTCGCGAGCAAAACGGATATATGCGGGGCCGACATGCTTCGCGATGGCGAGTGTTGCCTTCTTGGTCTCTTCAGCATCACAAGGCACCACTACGGTCATACGAGGAAGTACCCGCATGAGTGCTATATCCTCGAGTGCCTGATGCGTCATCCCATCGGGTCCTACAGAGACACCTGCATGGGCACCAACGATTTTTACATTCGCATCATTGATACATACCGCAACGCGCAGCTGATCCCAGTTACGCCCCGGGTTAAATACTGCATAACTTGCTATGAAAGGAACCTTGCCCGAGAGTGCGAGTCCCGATGCAATCCCTGCCATGTTTTGTTCTGCTACTCCGCACTCGATGAACCGTTCGGGGTATGCATTTGCAAATGCCAGCACCCGCGTGGATTCTACGAGATCCGCACAGAGTACTACTACCTCTTTGCGGCTCTGCCCCAAGAGAAGTAGCCCTTCGCCAAATCCGTTCCGCGTAGGAATCTGTTCGACGTTTTTGTCGAAGAGTTTCGGATTCAATAGTGCTTTTTTGTGTATCATATCCTATTCGTGTTCACTCGTAATTTTGCCCTCGAGGGTACGGAGTTGATGCAGCGCTTCTCGTGCCTGCTCTTTGTTCGGGGGAACTCCGTGCCATTCATATTTGTTCTCCATAAAGTCGACGCCCTTGCCGGGAATCGTATGTGCGATGATTACCGTGGGTTTTTCGAAGATGGATTGTGCCTCTTCGCATGCTGCGATGAACTGCGCGATGTTGTGTCCATTCACCTCGAGGACGTGCCAACCGAATGCGCGATACTTGTCCGCCAAAGGTTCGAGCGGCATCACATCCTCTGTGTGTCCGTCGATCTGGATATTGTTGCGATCGATGATGCCGGTGAGGTTGTGGAGCTTTTGCTTCCCTGCCATCATCGCTGCTTCCCATATCGCCCCCTCCTCCTGTTCGCCATCGCTCATGATGCAATATATGTGATGCTTCTTGCCGTCCATGCGCGCTGCGAGTGCCATACCGACTGCCTGCGCGAGTCCTTGCCCGAGGGGGCCATTCGAAGTTTCGAGCGCAGGGAGAGCAAGGCGCTCGGGGTGACCCTGGAGTCGTGATCCGAGTTTGCGAAGGGTTTTTAATTCTTTGCGAGGGAAATATCCTGCATGCGCCAATGTTGCATACCGAACCGGGCAGATGTGTCCATTTGAGAGTACAAGTCGATCTCGCTCATCCCAGAGAGGTTTTTTGGGATTATGTTTCAAGATATGGAAATACAGCGCGGTAAAAATATCCGCCATCCCGAGAGGACCTGCGGAGTGCCCTGATCCTGCTTCGAGAAGCATCGCGATGATATCTTGGCGGATTTCGTTTGCCTTGAGCTCGAGGTCTTTCAATTTTTTATCGTGGATAGGCATATCTATCTTAGTATACCCTCCTGCTGTATATACACCAAAAACATCTCCACTCTCTTCGTATCTGCGGGATTAAATAAGAATGGCTGAACATCGCGTCCCAGCTCCTTAAAGTCCCAATCCTTCATAGTATCTACCAGCCGGGCACGAAGGGTTTGCGCATTATTAATATCAAGCTTACTTTTCAGATAGGCGTAATTGGGCTGTGTCATGCCCAGCAAAAATACAATGTCGAAAAAGTCCCTTCCCTTTGCGCGACTACGGTTGAGCGCTGCATAGAATTTTTGAGATAGTAATACGTCGAGAGGAGTAACAAATATTTCCGTGAACACATCAAAGCGATTGAGAATCTTTTTGTCTGACTCATATTCGAATCCGTGAACCACGCTGTCAATCTGTATCATCACCTTCTCCTCTACATGCGCCGAAAGTTGATGTTCGAATAGTATGTTAGGAAACCGTACTCGACAACGATATGCGGCCTGCCCGACAACATCGACCTCGACGCTCAGTCCCTGGGACTCTAGGCCTTTACGGACTTCTTGAGACAACGTGGCAAACTCTGCATCCGTTATCGCGACATTATCGAAATCAAGATCTTCTGAAAATCGACTATTCCCATACACAATACGCAGGGCTGTACCGCCTAAAAATGAAAGCTTGCCTGCATATTTCGAGGAAAAAATAATCTCCAGTATCTTGTATTGCAAATATTCCCGCAACAATGATCGCTTGTACGGTTGCAAGTTTTCTGGATATTGAGCTCCGATTTGTTCAAGTGAAAGCATATTATGGTGCCATTTGTATTAATTGTACTAGACGCTGGGCATTCTGAACAAATCGAGCGCTCCCAAACGCTAAGGCATACCGATGCAGCTTATCCAGATCTGCCATAGCCAAAAACCCCTTGCTATCAAATCTCCACTGAGAAAAATCTGCCTCATTAATGATCATAGGGTGTAGATAGAGATAGTCGAGTACCGCCTTTTCGGGTTCAGCCATTTTGTACGACTGTCCCCTATGCTCAGAGAGGGTGTATCCAAACAGAAGACGAGGCTGGAGCGTATGATACACAAATGCGCCCGCGGTATTAGTGAAATTGGCCGTCTTTTTGCTACTCGCCGAGATTATACTGTATACCCCTTCAGGAATAAGGCCATAATATGACAAGGCCGTCTCGAATGAGACATAGGATGGCGAATAGAGATGGTTAGCAATCAAAAAGAGTACCTCCACATCGAGAGGAACATCGACAAACATGTAATACCCTCGGCGTAATTTACGGATATATCCCTTGTCTTGCCATTGATTCAATTGATGACGATGGAAAGACGGATCGATTTTACGAATGTCAGAAAGCGAGAAAACAACAAAATTCTTGAATTGTAGCTGAAATGGGAAAAACTTCATATATTTCTAAAGAATACTATATTTAGTACTCTATGGAAATACTATAGCACATATCACTGCGTACATCAAGACCTCCGTTCTGTTTTTCCTTATATTTACCACATAAAATCAGTATCTACCACAAAAGCGTATATCCATAGGCAAATAAATGTCCATACGTCTCTTGACAATATTTACGATTCGTGATATACTGGTTTTAACGATGTGTATCACGCGAATATTTGAAAATTCTTATGGCATTAGCCATATGACCAAATAGCGGCATTGGGGTTGTCCCCTCTATGCTCCATCGATTCTTGTACTCGATGTTCTTTACATTAGCTCTGTCGAGTACAAAAATCGGTGCGACTTCCATGCTTGGAACGCATCGAGATACTTAGCCGATCGGGCTTAAAGCGAAGATCCTGGGATAATGTCCCACGATGTTGTCTTCTTGAAAGCAACGCAGTGTAGATATACTGATATCTCTATAGTGCGTTGCTTACGAGCCGTTACAGGGTAGCCCAACGTGGTCCTGTCGGAAATAAGGAGGCAACACCATGACTACATTGACCACTATTCAAAAATTGGTCGCGGCGAACGAAGCCGCGCGTACCGCGAGCGAAACACTGGCTATTGAAAACCAGCGCCGCCAGCTCATTCTGGCGGAGGGTGCAGAAATAGCTTCTCGGATCTATGCCACTGAGGCTGCGATCAAAGAAGCAGAAAAACTCGGGACTGATCCCGCGCTCGTTGTCGCCGCTATAGAGGAATTGGGTGAGCTGAAAATCCATCCGCATTTCCTAGAGTGGCAGCAGACTGAGGCTTCAAAAACCCAAGCTCTGCTCGACGAGCAGGCTTGGACTACTCAAGCCCGGACTGAGGCTCAGAAAAAAGCTGAGGCAGAAGCCGAAACCATGGTATTCTACCAGGCAGTGGAAAAACCCGATTGGCATACCTGGGCACGGAAGCGCAGCAACAACCGCTTCCGCATGGTTGTGGGCCAAGGTGGGGTCAGTGTCGAACTGACGTCTGATATGGTCGTAGCGATCGCCGGGATCCAGGGAAATCCTGTCCGCAAGAAGGGTGCCCTAGTTGTTGGCGATTGGTGGAGACTCGAAAGTCTTCCTAGCTTCCTGACGAGCAATGGCCACTTTCGCAAATGGATGTGGGATCGCCACGGAATCGAGATTCTCAGCCCCGAAGCAGCAAAAGCAGAGGCCGAAGCGAAAGCCGAAGCCGAGCAGAAAAATGCAGAAGAAAAGGCTGAGGCGGAGCGAATGATAGCCGAAGCGAAAGCTGAGGCCGATCGCCAACTCGCTGAGGAAGCCGAAGCGCTTAAGGCAGCTCGCAAAGCAGCCAAGGCCGAAGCGGTGCTAGATCCTGATGCTGAGGCCGAAGCGAAGGCGGCTCGCAAGGTAGCAAAAGCGAAAGCTGAAGCCGAGCAACGCAAAATCGTTGCAGAAAAAAAGGCACAGCAGGAAGCCTACCGCCGTGCCCACCCACCCAAGAGTGGTGGCGCGAAATCAACAGGGAGAAAATGTCGCAAGACAAAATAATCCCTGGATCCACACCACCGAGCGGTCGCCAGATTGCCAAACAATCTGCCCGCACATGGCCATGGGAGGTGCCTGACGGTCCCGTCAAAACTTCCCCGCAATATTTTGAAACCGCATGTATTATATATACACGCGGTTTTTGATTTCTCATGAACTTATTTTTCTTCCATGACCCGTGCTCGAGAGTCCCCCTACTTCATCATCACCTGTACATAGCTCTTGGCATAGCGCCATTGTGTCTTCCAGAATCCATCGCGTTTGAATCTTCGGGAAGAGCTATTAACGCCGAGGCTGTTATCAAACTGCACCCAGCCCACTTTACCAAAATTACGTGCGATCGCCGCATCATCGCCAAAGAATGCGTATGAGGGATCGATGGGGTTCGCCTCATCAAAACTTTTCTTCGGTGCAGCAAAGTTACCACCCAACATTGCCCCGCCGCGATTCAAAACGCGCCCCACTACAAACGAGAGTGAGGGGAAGAGTATGCGCCAATACATGTCTTGTACGAGATATACCGCGTAATGTTCTGTATCAAAATTGTAGGGTCCCGCTACCGCTGCTACCCCTTCGGGTGCTGCAGCAAAAAACTCATTGATGCGTGATACCCATTCCCGAGGGGGTACACAATCCGCATCGAGGAATGCAACGATCTCCCCACTGGCGTGTGCCAAACCCGTCTTGCGTGCTTGATTCGTCCCCGCTCTGTGTTCGAATATCACCACATCAGCACCCCAACGGCGCGCAATATCGGTCGTTGCATCAGTACTGTTATTGTCCACTACGATGATTTCAAAATCATCACGCGGAAAATCCTGGCGCGATAATGCTGAGAGTGCTCGAGGGAGCGAGTTTTCTTCGTTGTATGCAGGGATGATGACGGATATTCGTTTCATAGGTTTTAACACGTAAACGGCGCAGTTTTTTCGGAAGATTTTATACGAAGTAGGCGCTTCCGGAGTAGAGTATACTGGCACCTGCTTCTCGTAAAGAGTTCATATTCCCCGCTATCACCCCTCCATCTGCTTCGATCAGGAGATGCGGGAATCGTGCGCGCAATGCCTGTATTCGCTTTGTGAGCCCGGGATATGCTTTTTGCCCCGAGAATCCTGGTTGGACCCCCATTACGAGCACGCCGTCCGCCATGGCGCACAGTGTATACATGCGCGTGAGCGATGTCGAAGGGTTGATGGCCATGATTGCCTTCAGGCCAGCCTTCCGTATGGTCTGCATCGTTGTCGTGGGGTCGGCGACTGCCTCATAGTGAAAGACAACCTGTGTTGCACCTGCCTTTTTCCATGCCAAGACGTTTTTGGCTGGATTTTCCGTCATGAGATGGATCTCGAGAGGCTTTTTGGAGTCCATCTTTGCAAGACGGGCGGGGGTAATCCAGGTAGTATTGGGAACAAATTTCCCATCGGCAACATCGATCTGTATCACGCCAGGGTGGGGGCGCAAACGGGCAATATAGTCCCATTTTTCGACAAATTCTCCTTTATTTGTCGCAAGAATCGCGGGGTATACCTCGGATTGGAACAGGGTTGGTTTCATATCTCTAGTATACCAAATATGGAGTGAATTCGTGAGAAAAATGCAAGAGAGGCTCCTGCAAAATCGATGATTTTTTGGGGGTCTCTCAAGGACGGAGCAAAGGGGGTGGTTTTTGTCTTGACTCTTTTGATGATATGCGGTAGTCTAGGGGAAGTGTTTTTTGAAAACATATACAAAAACCGAGGAGTATCAGTAGTATTTATGGCAAAAGGACGAGGACGGCAATCATTTGCTCCGTCAGCATCAGGACTTGTGGCACCTACTGCAACAACAGTCCCTGTGCGCGTGATAGAGGAGCAGAACATGATCGCCCTCTACAAGATCAGCGATCATTTCAGTATTCTATTTGGCAGCGGTACGCGCTTCCAGGCAGAAAAACCCTTAAAGCTCCCTCCCACCTATTTTTTGGTGATTCGAGAAGTAGCGTCATGTCAGCTTGGTATCGATGAGCATGGAAGGCCTATCACTCTCTCGAATATGCTGATGGGGGTACCGGTTACGGGGGCAAAATATACCGAGAGCGCTCGTGCAATGCCTCTTCATGAGGATATGGCGCATACTCATTCCGTTCGATTCTGGGCAGAGCCAGGTCTGACGCTGTGGATCCCCAAACATGAGGTGCAGCAGGTCGCTTCCATTCCGGAAATCGTCTGGGATACGGTACGCGAGGCGTGGATCAATCAATGTCAAAAAGACTCTGCAAAAAATAGCGACATTTTTCGGGTCGTAAATCGAGCCCTGCAGGATTGCTCCCCCACGGCGTCTTCTCGGATCCTCTCCTTGTCGAAAACAAAACATGGCTTCGTACAAGAGGCTCCCATTCCTCCGTTAGGTGACCGTTCCTTGTGGGATCGATCTCTTTTACTCCCTTCAAGCGAAGAGGAATACTACAAGAAACTTTTTGGTTGG
>JAHFHK010000007.1 GCA_023246955.1 Candidatus Uhrbacteria bacterium | reverse complement strand
AGCATACGATTTTCGGCATACTTTGTGTTCCAAACAAGTTATGCGGTCAGTATGCTCTTTTTTGCTTTCTACTAAAAGCAAAACCACCACTTACGTGGTGGCAAAGTCAGGTATTACCCTTTGAAAAGCAAAAACAGGGCTTTTGACCCTGTTTTAACCCAAATTGCCAGACTAGGATTCGAACCTAGATAGCGGGAGTCAAAGTCCCGAGTCCGACCATTAGACGATCTGGCATCAAAAATATATTCTCTCTTATTGACTCATTTGCGATTTGTGGATCGCATCCGACCATCCAGTAATTCTCCTGTATAGTTCAGAGCTCTTCCTTACTCTCACTCGTATAATACCATAATATTCATCATCTATATTATGGCGATTTGTTTTTATAGCACCCTTCTTGAGATAGAGTGTGCCTAATCGTTCAAGGGGTATTTGCAACTGCTTCGACCAATAAGCTTGAGCATCAACGAAAATATCCTTTCTCGTCTCATGTAAATAGATTTCAAAAACCATCTCATCAATCGAGACACCCATCTCCTTCAGCCACACGAGGAACATCTTTAGCATCTTTGGATCCATATTGGTAAAGCTTACTCCGCTTCCTATGTGATATGTTTTTTCTTTGGATCCTTCCGCCCAGTAGAGGGCTATGCCTAATATGAATAGGTCACGTTTCGATATTATTCCTATTTCTTTCCGACACTCCTCGAATATACGTTCCGTATTTTCTAGCCGCTGCTTCTTTTTTGCGGCGCCACCGCGACGTGCCGCGTCCAATCTCTTTTCGGTAATATTCTGCTGTTGAGGTTTCGAGAGCCCGACCGAACGCAACCACAACGATAGCGTTGATTTTGCAACGGGAACTTCTTTTAGAATTTCCGAATATGATTTCCCCTGCGTGCGCAGAGATATCGCATTTTCTTTTTGTGATGGCTTGCTCATTTCGAACATGGTTATATATCTACGTATATACTACACCCCTGTTCGCTTATTGTCAAAGACTCTACACCTTCAGATAGCGTCCCATGGCGATGAAGCTGCTCAAGATGTTGAGTGCCATCGAGGCGAGGAGCTGATATCCGAAGATGGTTAGGAAGTTTTGGCTAAAAAACCCTAACACATCGAAAGCCTGTCCGTCAAACAGTCTGTCGGCGTATGGCTGGATGACGCCGAGCATAGGAAAGAGCACAAGAATCGAAATCGTAATGGCAATTACACTATAGAAAACACTTTCTAGAATGAGTGGGAGGCGGATGAACCAGTTCGTTGCCCCTACGAGCTTCATGATACGGATCTCATCCTTACGCGTGTAGATCGTGATCTTGATGGTGTTATATACGATGAGCAGCGCTATGAGTGCAAAGAAGATATTGATAATGATGCCACCCTGCTTGATCTTCTCTTTGAGCTTTGAGATCTTATCAATCAAATTCGTGCGATCGTCGTAGCTGTTTTTTTCGATGATTGATGTGAATTCTCCTTGGTCGAGGAATTTTAATACCGCCGGGTACTGATCTACGGAGTGAGTGCGTACAATGAGGCTTGCGTTCAGTGGGTTGGTTTCAAGTTCATTGAGCGAATCAGTGATGCCCGTGTCATTCTCCCGTGTGTGCTTATCACGAAAACGTTCAAGGGCAGCTTGTTTTGAAATGTAATCTACCCCCGATACTTCGGGCATTGCGGTGAGACGATCACGAATAGAAAACATATCCTTTTCCTGTGCGCTAACTTTGAAATTCACCGTCACATTTACTTTCTGCTCTACTGCGGCGATTGCGTTATCGACCAGGGCATTTGCGAGGATGAAAATATTGATCGACAAAAATGATAGCGCAATGATCGAAATCGTGACAAGTGAAAGCCAGAAATTGCGCCAGAAGTTCTGGGCAGCAAAGGTGATGACACGTGTAAGGGAGACAAGCATGGGATTGTAGGGAAAAGAGAGACGCTAGATAAAGTACTTTCCTGTTTTTTTATCGGAAGAAATTGTACCGTCTTCCAGGGTGACAACGCGGCGCTTCAGCATATTTACGATATCACGGTTGTGGGTCACGACCAAGAGGGTGGTACCGAATTCGTTAATCTTCGAAAGAATATCGACAATACTCTTTGCAGTGACTACATCGAGATCTCCTGTCGGTTCGTCAGCGATGAGGAGCTTTGGACGGTGGACGAGTGCACGGGCGATCGCGACACGTTGCTGCTCCCCTCCCGAAAGCTGCACGGGAAAGCGTTTCATCTTTTCTTCCAGTCCTACAATACGGAGCACCTGAGGTACGATCGTATTGATCTTGTGATTCGGTTCGCCGCATACCTCGAGTGCGAATGCGACATTTTCAAAAACGGTCTTTTTCGGTAAGAGTTTGAAATCCTGAAATACGACGCCGATTTGACGACGAAGGGTTGCGGTCTCCTGACGACGGATGTTGGTTATATCCCATCCTCCGATTACTATACGTCCTCGAGTGGGGCGCTCTTCGGCGTTCAGGAGTTTGAGGAGGGTTGATTTTCCGGCTCCGCTCTGACCTACGAGAAAGACAAATTCCCCTGGCTCAACCGAAAGATTGACGCTTTTAAGCGCGGTAATATCGGGTCTATAGATTTTCGAGATGTTTTCGAGGAGGATCATGGGGATGGAGAGGGCAGATTCGTAGGTCCTTTATATACTGGTGTTCTTGCGCCTTATTGGAAGGGTACCAACAAAATCTTGATAATTTTCATATATCCAGTATACTATGTATGTGATTTTTTGCCCACATCCTGAAGTGGCGTACCATGAAAATGTTTATATTGCGGGATTAGTATAGTGGTAGTACGCTTGCTTCCCAAGCAAGTGGTGCGAGTTCGATTCTCGCATCCCGCTCCAGAGGTCTCTCTAGGGTTTTGAATAGATTCCGCCGATGTAGCTCAGTTGGTAGAGCAACGCACTCGTAACGCGTAGGTCGTGGGTTCGAATCCCGTCATCGGCTTTGTATCATCTATTCTAGGCCTTCGTTCCTGGAGGCAAAAAAATAATCCCACCACTGTATGGGGTTATTTTTTTTATCCTCACTTGATACGTTTGCAATCTTTTGTCCATCTACGCCATTTTGAATATTTCCCTCGCGTGAAGTCTTTGGCGCAGCTTTTACTGGCTTTTCTGAGGGCGATGTCGTTTCTTCGGTTCCTTCTTGTTTGAGGTCATGCACTACTACTGCTTTTTCTCCGGGTTTCTGGAGACCGAGTCGCATACGCGCTTCTTGTTCGGCAAAGAATGAACTTCCTAAAAATTTCTGCAATTCCTCGATCTTATTCTGTTGGTCTTCAAGTTTTGTTATATCCCCCTGGAACTTCCTTATTTCTTGTTCCGTGTCATATCGTTTGAAGAATAACTGTCCAAACTGATAGAGCCCTACCAAGGCTATCCCTATGAGGAGAAACAGCACGATGCGTGACTCCAGAAGACGCATGGGGTGCAGTGCGCGAATTTTTTTGCGAAATGCAACTATAGGGTGGATCATATGATGTGTTCAATGAGGCGCGAGAGCGTATCGAGAAATCTTCCAGGACGATGCACGCGCTCAATCACGAGCGGCTCTTCTACACCTTGATAGCGAATTGAAACTATCCCGCAGTTCATGAGGTTTTGGACAATGCCTTTCTTTTGGTAGGAAATATCTATGATCTTGGCGAGCTGAATTTCACGGACTTCTTTGCGGAAGACACCTTTTCTTCCCACGAGGATAAGGCGCCTGTTCGTCATTATAAACAGCGAACCGCGCCATCGCAAGAATCCTCGGCATAGGAAATAGGCGTCCAGGGCGAGAATGATAAAAAAAATCAAGACGCCGAGAGGGCCTTGATAGAAAAACGGGAACATGAATAAAAAGAGTATGAAAAGTACTGCAATACTCGGTACCGAGCGGATTCCTTCGTACCAGGGGTGCTGACGTGAGACGTATTGAATGTCCTCGTCGTCGGCAAGGCGCAGTGTTTCGTAGAGTGCAAGCATATGTCCACTCAGTATACGATTTTTTTGAAGAACGAACAATTGTGGACTTATTCTCTTTTTTATCTCACCAGCTTTGGGGTGATATTGTCGACTACCACCTTTTTCTTTGCCTCAAATATAGAGAACAGAAATCGGTCGGTGACGCTTTTGCGAAGTTTATATTCTTCTACGGACATGACGGTGTAGTTTATCTCCCGCTCTAGCTCGGTCTGTATGCGCTCGATGAGTTTTGCCATGCGTGCGGTGTTGATCTCACCTATTATGAGGAGGTCGGTGGGTGCGCGGTCTTCATCGACAAAGTATCCTGTGAGACATGCGTACTCGATTTGTCCCGACTGTTTGATCTCATCGATGATCTCGTGTTCAACCAGAAGAGGACTCTTCATGAAGAGGGCGCGTATCTCGTTGAAGAGAACAAAATCCGTATTCACGCGATAGAATTTCTTCTGTTGCTTGTCGCTTGCTTTTTCTTTTTCATCCTCTTCGGTATCGAGCAATTCTTTCTTTGGAAGTGCCTTGATCATCTCTTTGACTTCGTCATCACTGAGTACGACTAAGAGCCCACAATCGCTCAAATTCGTGAGCTCACGACGTACGGAGTTAATCTGTGTGTCGATCTTACGCGTCAACTCTCGAATGAAAAATGCTTCATCCGGGTTCATGAAAAATAGCTTCAAAAGCTTTGTCCTGGTTTTTGATCCAAAGAGTTGTTCAAGCATAGGAATGGGGGTACCAATAGTGAATACCGTATATACTCAAGCACAAACTGCTTCTTGTTGCAAATATAGGCGGGGCGAGCTATACTTTCTGTGCAAAAGCGTTTCCTGATTTATTGTATGAATAATAGCCCTACCACCCTCATTACCAAGCTTTCCGTCCCTGGGAACGATACCTCTGAGCTGTGCTACGTATTTTCGGAAGATTTCCCCCACTTTGACGGCAGTGAACATTTGTCCGTATTTGGTATATTCCACACCCTTTCTTCGGGGGATCTTTATGCTGATATGGTAGGTACTATTGTACGCTCTCTGTCTGATTTTTCTCGCCTTTCTACGTCTCGTTCACTTCTCTCTGAGCTCAAAAGAGGCGCATCTGATACCGACGCGATTTCTGGTTTATTTGAAAAATTCCTGCAATACACTGCTGAGGAATGCAAAAACTACCTTGCTGAACAGGGAGCCCGGGGGGAAAAGTTTGAAAAACGAAAAGTGAATGCGATTATTGGGCTCGTGTATAAAGGAGAAATTGTCGTTACGGTTATTGGGCGGTCGTTGCGGGGGTACCTCATCCACCCTGTGATGCGCGATAATAACTTTGTTCAATATACTGCTTCGACGATTGTGGACGAGAATTCTGACGAAGATCCTGGGTCAAAACGTCTTTTTTCTAATATTATCAATGGATCGCTCACGATACCGAGCAGCACTATTGTCTTGTGTAACAAGTCGGTTTTGGACTTTTTTTCGGTTGATTCGCTGAAACAGATCCTCGCGAGCTACCCTTTTTCGAGCGTTGTCCCCTTTCTGACCAGCAAACTCAGCCAAGCGAATACCAATGCGGACTTTAACGCGCTGTTTGTTCACTTCCCTGGGAAACACAATGAAAGTGAGTCAATGCCTGCAAAACATCATCAGACTGTCTCTGATTCCTCGATGAACTCCCTTGTGGGTCGTCAGCGGGATACCGATCGTGTTCTCTCCCCTGCCGCCACCAAAGCGATGTTTTCACGTATTTCTTCTTTTGCACAGGACTCGGCGCGGCATTTTGGGGATCGATTCCGCAGAACTCCTCAGTTTTCAAAGGACTCTTCGGCGTCCACCGCCACTCCCATTCCTGGGGCAAGCGTGCCCGGCAAGAACAAATCTCCCGATTCTGCCCCTATTATTTCTTTCGCTACCTTCCGTGTTGATCGTATTGTTAGTATGGTGCGCTCCGGTGCCGGGAAAATCGGATTCTTTTATACCAGGACTGTCTCAAATATGAAGAAGTCTGCCAAAAAGGGTGGTAGCAAAAAAGTGCTTTCGGATACGTTTGCCTCTATTCCTAAGCCAAAAGATATCGGCGCTATGGCAAAAGGATTTGTCCGTGAGAAGATCTTCACCCTCAGCCCTATTTCAAAGTCTCTGCTTGTTATCGCCGCGGTCTTTCTCATCCTCTTTACGGTGAGTATTGTTTCTACAGGCAAAAAGAATGCTGATAAGAAAAAGATTGATACCTTTACTGCACAGGCAAGTGCCATCGAAAAGAAAGCAACCGAGGCTGAAGCGGGCCTCATCTACGGCGACGAGGACAAAGCACGTTCTATGCTCGCTCAAGCAAAGACTGATCTTGAACTCCTTCCCCGTACGAATGGCGATCAAAATACTAAGTATGCACAGCTCAAAGACAAGATTGCTGTTGCAGAGAATGTCATCAACCGTGTTGTTGTCGTAAAAACTCCTGGTGTCATCGCGCAGCTTGATACGCAGATTCCTTCCTCTTCGGGGCTTCGTCTTGCAGGTCTCGATGATACGCTCCTTGTCTATGGAACCGATGGGATATACAAGGTGGATAAGCAAAAGGGGCAACTCACTCAGATCAACACACAAGCAAAGATCCCGAGCGTTCAATGTGTCGTAGACTATACTGCCAGCATTATCTATGTCTGTGATAGCGATCGTACTCGCATCTTCAGTATTGATCTCAAAGATGAAACCATCACCCAGGTTGGCATGAAGTTCCCTGCTGATTCGGTAACGTGGAGCGGGGCTGGATTCTTTGGAACACGACTCTATACGTTCGATAGCAGTAGCGGGGAAATCTACCGCTCTATACTCTCGCGAAAGAAATTCAGCGAGGCTACGGCGTGGATGAAGCCGAATAAGGGTGACTTCAAGAATGCGCTCAGCTTTGCTATCGATGGTACTATGTATGCGCTGCATAGTGGGAGTGAAGTGCTCCAGGCGAATCAAGGTAAAGTTACTCCGTTCAAGCTCCCTACCGTTGAACCGGCTATCCATGATGCGAAATATATTTGGACGGATAGTGATGCGAAGTTCATGTATGTTCTTGAGCCAACTGAGCAGCGTGTCTTAATTATCGATAAGACTACAGGGATCCTCAAAACCCAGCTCAGGTCCGATGTGCTCACCAATACAACGAGCATGATCGTGAATGAAAAAAAGCATGAGATGACCGTGCTTTCTGGAGCGACGATCTACAAGCTGCCGCTGGATGGGAAATAAGCATTTGGTTGTGTTGCTACTGCGAATTAAAAAATCACCGCATTGCTACGGTGATTTTTTGACGAAAGGATACGAAGGAGTTACTTCAATGTTACCTTTGCGCCTGCTTCTTCGAGCTTCTTCTTCATGGTTTCCGCTTCTTCCTTGGAAGCGCCTTCCTTGATGACTTTAGGAGCTGCATCCACGAGGTCCTTTGCTTCCTTGAGACCGAGCTGAGTGATCTCACGGACTGCCTTAATGACGCTGATCTTGTTTGCGCCACTTTCGGTGATTTCTACATCAAACGCACTCTTTTCTTCTGCTGCTGGAGCTGCTGCACCAGGAGCTGCCATCGCCATCATAGGAGCCGCTGCGGATACACCGAACTTATCTTCGAGGATCTTTACGAGTTCTGAAAGGTCGAGTACGGACATGGTTTCAATCTTTGAAACGATATCGGTGAACTTTGCAGGAACTACTACGTCTTTGGTTTCTTCAGACATATCAATAGTGGTTATACGAATTATGCTTTCTGTTCAGAAATACTGCGGAGTACTTGAGCGAATCCGCGCATTGGTCCGTTACAAACGCCCATAAGTCCACGAATAGGGTTCGCGAGCGTACCCACGAGTGAACTGAGAAGTTCCTGTTTGGATGGTAATGCAGCAAATTGCTTCAGCGCAGCGGTATCAAGATGACGGGATCCAGCGGGTGCTGAGGTCAAAATACCTTCGAGAAGCTTTACCTTGTCATGCTCTTTGGCAAAATTTGCCAGAACACGTGCCGGTGCGACTTCGTCTGCGTTTCCAACAAAGAGGGCTACTTCACCATTGAGACCACGGGCGTCGATTTCGGTATAGCCACCTTCTTTGAGAGCAAGGGCAAACAGGGTCTTTTTTGCCATCATACAGAAAACCTTCTCTTTATCACAGAGGACACGGAGCGCTTCGGATTCCTTTACCTTGAGGCCTTGGAGATCGGCAAATATAATAGACTTGCCGTCCTTCATTGATGCGCTCAGCTTTGCGAGTATTTCTTTCTTTCTATCGCGTGATAATGCCATAGACAGAGTGTAGAGGAATAAAAAAAATCTGCTTCCCGCAGACATGTAAAAATCGTATAGTATCGACTTTTTGAGTCGAATATAGATAATTACCCTCGATAGGCGACGTTTTATATCCGGCGAGTCGAGTCTCAGGAGGCCGGACACCTATGGTCTTTGGGATATTCGTACTGTAACAAAGGATTCGGGGGGCGTCAAGAGGCATGCGGATAAAAAAAGACCGCTGGGCGAACCATGCGGTATTGATTATTTTTATCCCAGCGAAACTTTAGCATTTACCTTGTGGGCTTCTTTTTGTTCTTTTGGAGACAATGGCCAGTGGTTAATTACATCTTCGATCAGGCTCATGGCGGTGATCAGATCGCAATAGATTGACTGAAGACCGGCGCTGAAAGCATTAGGATCTCCATCTTCTGCTACAAATGATACACTTTTTTCGGCATGCTCGATGCCATCCTTCGTTACAGTTACGCCCCCTTCTTTTTGGTCTATCTTTCTCGTGAAAGAAAACATTATGCGACCCCCTGTCACGAGGGTGCGGAAGCATGTATCTCCATACTCTCCAGACATACCTGCTTGCTTACATTTGTCGATTATCTCGTATAGCCCTTTATAGTAGACCCGACGTAGAAATTTATCGAATGTTTGCTGTAGGACATATTTTTGTGCATTGCAGTATGCGTCTATCTCTCCTCTAATCCAATCTCCCTCCAGAACATTAGTGAGCATAAATCCAAGGGTAGTTTGCACTGCGGAGCCTTGATTGAGCATGTCACTCTCTCCGATGTCGGTAATGTTGGGAACATCGTGTCCCACTTCGCCTTCGTACATCTTGCGAAAACGAACCGTCTCTTCGTCAGATCCCGTGCGAAGCTGCTCAAAAGCTGCCACCATTATTTCCGGAAGATAGGGCATGATATTCCAGCTATCGTACTTCTCGTCGTGGGCAATCCTTAGGTTCTCAAGGTAACGGATAAGAAAGAGGGTAAACGACCCCTGGCCTCTCCACTCGTTCCCTTTATTGAGAAGATACATTTTTAACCGATCTATCAATTCTTGCTTGCGCATTTAAGCACCTCCAAATTTAGTTTTCAAAGATAGGGCTATTATACCCTGAAAATAGGGTTTTGTCAAGCCCCCTCGGCCCAAATTTTCCTTATAAATATAGCCCTATCGCCAGCAATAGTCCCACATGCCTTTCTTTTTTTCGCGGGCTTGGCGCTGGTCGAGGGAAAAATCACGGGAAAACTTCACGTCTGGGGCAAATGTGAAGGCGAACGCGAGGCCTTGTTGTACGAGGTATTCGTTTACGAATACTCCGTCGTCGGTGGTCACATAGGCGAGGATCCTCCCCTCTTTGTCGCGTGTGGAGGTGTCAGAGGTGAGCGTTACGTCTTTGCCCTCCACGAGGCGCCTATTCGCGTCCCATGCCTCGACTCCGTAACAATCCACATAGCTCAGCTCGGGCGTGTCTATGCCGATATAGCGCACCATCGTTCCATCCTCGAGGAGTATTGTGTCTCCGTCGATAACCTGGGCTACTTTTTGATGAGTGAGCACGCCTTTGGGGACGGATGAGATGCTTACGATCTCTGTGGGTAACGCAAGGCGGCGTGCGATCTCCATCATGGCGGCGGGACCTCCGAGGAAATAGCGCTTGCCATTCACGGGGTGGATATACCATGCTTCTCCATGATGTTCTGTGTCCAGAAGTATTTTCCCTCCAAACTGTTTCATCGCCGCGTCAGAAGCTCCTGTCCTCTTTCTTGATTGTGTGAGCGGGCTGTGCCCCGTGTCGAGCTCTTCGTAGTCGCTATATCCATCATAATCCGTATCGACACGCGTACGCGAAGTACCGAGGGCGTTTTCCAGCATATCAGTTACCCCATCTCCATCGGTGTCGGCACCAAAGAATTGCTGTTGGTCGAGTCCTACACTGAATTGATCGAGCGTCGCACGATCTGCAGGGATTGCGTTTTGTGTTACGGTCTGGTATGCGGTTTCTGGATCCGACAAAGAAAAACGTGTATGTTCTTTCGAGGTTGAGAAATATAATGCAAAGGGTTTTTCTGTATAAAAAAATCCACCGTCGCGCACCGTATGCTTTGACGCGGCATGTGCGGTTCTAGCGTGCTGTCCACCGATCAGCATCCCTATCGTCACTATGCCGATGAGGAAGAATAGCGCGAGGCGAGGGACTGCGGAATTCCTTGAGCGCGCGAAGCCTGCTGGGTGTACGGAATCTTGTTTGTTTGCTAGTACCCTTTGTTCGTGCATAGTTTTTCATAGGGGTCTCTGTAAAATCGCGTCTTTTTGCTTCACGGGCACCCGATCGAATCCACTCAACGTATTGTCCATACGTTTCCTGGATCTCGACAGCCCGTTCAACAAAAATCCATCAATTTTTCTAGAAACCCACATAGTCAGCATAGCTTACTGCAGGTATTTTTGCTTATTCTTCACGTGTTCGTCAAATGTCTTACTGTATACTACCGTTCCGTCAGAAGTAGTCAAAAAGAAGAAGTAGGAGGTCTTTTCAGGGAATAGGACTGCCTCTATAGAAGCAACCCCGGGATTGGCGATCGGACCAGGAGGGAGACCGCGATATCGGTAGGTATTATACGGAGAATCGACGCTCAGTTCTTTTTCTGAGGGTTGGAGGGAGCTCTTGCCTGTCACGTAATTTACGGTTGCGTCTGATTGAAGGGGCATCTTCGCGTCGAGTCGGTTCAAAAAGATTCCCGCTATCCGTGCGCGATCTGCTGGATGGGGTACTTCACGCTCGACGATACTGGCGAGGGTTATCACCTGATGCCAGGTAAGGCCGCTTTTGAGTTGTCGGTCTCGTAATCGCTTATCAATTCTTTGGTCAAAGGTGTCAAGCATCTTCTCGATTATATCCTCGGGCTTTGCATTTTTGTATACTCTGTATGTGTCCGGAAAGAGATATCCTTCAAGTGATTCGTTTTCTGCGATACCGGCGTAGAGCGGATCTTTTGAATACGGAACATTTTTCTTGGCTATCGTTTCTGTTGTGGCAAGAAATGTGTCGTATGAGACGAGATTTTTTTCATCGAGGAGTGCGGCGATTTTTTTTAGTGTCCATCCTTCGGGGATAGTGATCGCTACTTCATTGGATTCTTCTTCTGCTGGTTTTTGTGTAATTACTTCTGCCACGCGCGAGAGGCTGTAGCTTCCTTGAAAAATAAAATCACCGGCTTGGACGCTGCCATTTTTTCCCGTGATCCACAAATATGAATACAGGAGATACCCACGACGCACGATGCCTTTTTTTTCAAGAATAGAAGCAACGCCTCCTGCTCCCTCCCCTGCTGCCACCGTCACTATTGCTGGTTCATCTATTCGCGTCGGTACGCTCCCGTCAATGAGTATCTCGACTATCCCTATCAAAACAAGGATGGCGAATGCAATGGCAATTCTTTGTAGAATGGTACGTATCATGCGGTCTTTCTTCGTGAATGGAGGAGCATGCGTGCAATATTCACCACCAATACTCCTGCACACACACCTACTACTATTCCTCCGATAACATCTGTCGGGTAGTGTACGCCAACGTAGATGCGTCCTAATCCGATAAAGAATGCAATGAGCAGTGCCACAATCCCCGCCTTGCGATTATATGCAGTAATGACCGTCGCTATCGCAAAGGCTATCGCGGTATGATCTGAAGGAAACGATTTGTCTGTCGAAGAATGATCGATGAGCTGTGTTAATTGATGGACTACAAAGGGGCGATAGCGGAAGAAGAAGGCTCCGATCAGGGCATTGATCCCGTACGCAGTAATAGCTGCAAATATGCTCTCGGCGATCACGGTGAACCACTTGCCACTCTTTAGCGCGAATGCACAGAGATAGATAAGGAGTGCAAAAATCGCCCATACCGCAAAAAAGATCGCGAGGTTATCAAGAACGATATGCTTGCCCGCGAGGGAATTGATGGCAAATAGTATGTCGAGGTCCATAGGAGAGGGTTTAAAAGAAGAAGCGTACGACGTCACGAAAGGTAATAACTAGTACCAAAAGCATGAGCGCAAGGAATCCTATTGTATGGATCATATTCTCTACATTTGCTCGCATCGGTCGTCCTTTTATCTTTTCGATAATGGCGAATAATGCTCTTCCTCCGTCCAGTGCGGGTATAGGAAGGATATTCATGATGGCGAGGCCTAATGAGAGCTGTGCGATGAGCCCGATCATTTCCTGTATTCCCATACGAAGCCCTGTTCCGGTGGCGTATGCAATTCCTACCGGACCAACAAAGCCATCCTGGGGCTTATGTCCCTGCGCAAGCTTTGCGACGATATCCCATAACATTCGTGCGTTGAGGGTGATGATATTTGCCGTTGCCTCACATGCCTTGACTAATGCGATGTGTACTGGAAATCGTACGTGTTGTAATTCACGCACCTCTACGCCGATCACTGGACGCGTCGTGGTTTTTTCTTGATCGATTGTTTCTTTTATCTCTGCGGTGCCTACAGGAACCGATAGCGTCTTTTCTCCTCCGGAACGGCGCACTACCATCGCAAGATCCTTGCCGGTGAACGAGCGTATCCCTGCAACGAATTCATCAACGGTGGTTATATTCTTTCCTTCGACGGAAACGACTGCGTCCCCTGTCTCGGCACCTGCCTTGGCTGCGGGTGAATCTTTTTGAGGGTATATGACGATTTTCTGTTCGGTCTTTGTTCCTCCTTCGGTACTACGGATGAGGTCAGCATGGAGGCCCACTGTCGAAAATCCTACCCAAAATACCAGTATCGCGATGAGGAAATTCATGAATACTCCCGCACAGAGAATGATCAGGCGTTTCCAAACTGCTTTTTTCGCGAAGCTATCTTCGTCCTGGCTGTCTTCGCCTGATTCTCCCTTGAGACGGACAAATCCTCCTAGTGGGAGCCAGTTGAGTGTATATTCGGTTCCTTTTGATGTGCCTAATGTTCTTGCTTTTGGGGGGAATCCTAGTCCGAACTCTTCAACACGCACACCAAAAAAGCGCGCGGTAATGAAGTGCCCCCATTCATGGGCGATCACGAGAACACTGAGGATGGTAAAGAAAACGACAACGGATAGGATTCCAAAAAGCATAGCCTTGCGGTTAGATGGTCATTATATCATCTTCTTTCTTCTTCTTCATCTCTTCGAGGGCGTCGGTGTATGAGCGTGTAGTGGTATCGAGCTCCTCAATGAGTGCATAGCGGTCGTCCTCGGTGATTTCTTTGTTCTTTTCCATCTTTGTGATCGCGTCTTTGATCTTGTCACGTACTTGACGTACGGAGATTCTCGCTGCCTCCACGCGTGTTCCTACGAGTTTTGCGAGGGCTTTGCGATTTTCTTCGGTCAGCTGCGGAAGGCTGATGCGTACTACTTCGCCATCGTTCATGGGGTTCACTCCGAGGTTTGCTTGGGTGATTGCTTTTTCGATTTCTTTTAACGCGCTCTTGTCCCAGGGGGATATGGCAAGAGAGCGTGCATCTGGGACACTAATTGATGCAATATTTTTCAGTGGAGTAAATGTTCCGTACATATCAACCATAACATGTTCGACCAGTGATGCAGATGCGCGTCCCGTACGGATACCGCTCAATTCTTCACTGAGATGCTGCGATACTTTTTCAAATTCAGGAATATGATCTTTGATAATAGATGCCATACCGAGTACGACTTAGAAAAGAATTAATGAAGGTGGTTTGTATACTTGTGTGCCGAGATATACGCGATGTGCGTTGTAGGGGTCGACGAGGATATATGAACCGGCACGGCTCGATGGAAGTGGACGAGGAACCCACGTCAATCCATTATCCTGCGTTGAATAGAACGTCGAGGGAGTTGCGTAGTAGATCTCGTGCGTGTTTTGGGGATTCGCTGCTGCAGCTAATACCGTCACTGTACCCTCTCCCGTCAAAAACGGAACCTGCTCCCAGGTTGATCCCGCATTCTGCGTTTTCCAAACACTCCCTCGTGAGGCGTAGAGAAACGCACCTTTTTGGTCTAAAGACTGTGCGGCTGTGAAACTGAAGATACGAGGCTTTCCTTCGAGCGCTGAAGAGATGTTTTCCCACATCACCCCTTTGTTCGGACTGCGGAAAATCCCCTTTCTTGTGAAGATATATACCAGATTTGAGTCCCATCGGTCAATAAGCATGCCTTCGATGAGGGTGTCGGGGACGCGATAGATCACGGACCAGGTAGTTCCGCGATCATTGCTCTTGAGAATGTCCCCTACCGTATTCGTTGCGTACATCGTTTCGGGATGGATGGGGTCTACCGAGATACTCGTCACGCTCACATCTTTGCGCGCTTCATTAAACACGACGTTCCAGTGCTGCGAGCAGTCTGTGGTTTTAAAAATCTGGCGAGCGGCCGCTACATAGAGCACACAGCGCGATGAGGTATCGAGCGCCATATCCGCAACTGCAACTCCCGGCAGAACACTGGACCATGTCTCTCCGCCATTAATCGACGCATAGATGCCGTTTTCTTTGGTTGCGAGAAATACACTGTTCGAATCGCGATCATCGAAGAGAATTTTTTGTACCTGAACATCGCCCACGGAACCATAGCCTCCTGTTGTTTTCTCGAGGCGACTCAGTGGAAGCCATACATTTCCTCCGTCGAGCGTACGGAATACTCCCCCCTCTGCTCCTGCGCCAATACGAAACGTACACCCCGCTCCTCCGAAGAGAAGTAAGAGTGGTATCGTGAGGAGCACCAGAATTTTTCGAATCATAGCTAGATGAATATGCGATCGACAGCTGACTGGACGCCCATATTGCGATCACGGTATTGTTTTGCGAGGATATATGCGTCGGTCATGCCCACTACACGTGCGGCTGCTTTGTTGTTTCGTGCGAAAAAAATAGCGTTGGCGCGCAACGTTGTTTCTAGTGTTGCGAACGTATGTTCATTATACTCTAAAATTTGCCTCGACACATCAGCGAGATCCGGATTTATTTCTGTACTTTTCCAAAGGGGCGTCTCGGTACTCCCTGTTTCGGTATAAAAAAATGGCGCGTAGGTGCAAAGGGGTTCCGTGCAATCCGTAAAGCTATACCGACACTGTATCCATTGGCATCTCGATGCGATCGTTGCGATCACCGATTCTCGACTCGGAGCGTGAAGGATGAAGAGGGTATCACGAGGTGGCTCTTCGATTATCTTCAACAACGCATTCGCTGCCTCCTGCGTGAGCATATCCGCCTGTGAGATGATGACTATCTGTAGCTGCGTTGCGCTCAGTGAAAGCGTGCTCTTCAGGGCGCGCACCTCGGTGATAGAGATATCTTTGTATCTGCCTTCTGCTTTTTCTGCCTCGATCCTGATGATGCGTAGATCGGGGTATGTTTTTCGCACGTCCTCCTCACAAAACTGTATCATAGTCTCAAAGCCACTTCCTGGGGCCGCAATACACAAAAACGCATGCGCTGACCGGGGCATGGTCGTGAGCTGTGCGAGGAGATGCTGATAGAACGGGATCGTGCGAATTATGGCGGGATCGTGGGTATGGGAGGTGTTTGGGGGCATATTTTGCAGAGCATTCGGAGGCTATTTAGCTTTATATAGCCTAGCAGGTTGGGGGTAATTCGTCATTTTTGGTCATAAAACCCCCTCTGGAGGCTATCCCCCTTGACGGTATAGAGAAAACATGCGAGTATGGGGGTAGATAGTACTTTGTCAAAGGAGGTACACCATGGAAACCCGCCATGATACGTTGCCACAACAAACTTTGGAATTTTCGTGGGGTGTCCTCACAATTCAGCCGAGCCATAAGCATGGTCCCATATTCGATATTTCTACGCCGTTCCTCGCTGTTGATTCCGTGAAGGCGCAATCAATAGTACGAGTAAGCAGCCAACGTGATCGAGAACAATGTATCGCACTTGCCCATATTCTCATTAGTGAAGACATACTGGGTGCACACTACATTACCTATCTCGACTACTGCACTGCACATCGACACTGGTCGAACCTCAATAAATACGTTCGTCCACTGACTGCCGATGCATTTGCTCACCTTATGCTTCGGGACGCGATACAGTCATGGTATATGCTTCGCAAACGCGGCATATTGCTTATGAAAGCACACCTTGCCAATGCGGTGAATAGTGAAGGAAGAGGCCCGCGGGAGGTGGCAGCTATCCAACAGATACTCCTTGCTCTTTTCACGAAAGCATTGCACGCGGCATGCGCCCAAGATCGCAGCGAATTGGTTGCAATTGTGGCGCGGAGAATATACAAGCTACAATAAATCTAATACAAAACCGAGAAGGTATTATCCCTCCTCGGTTTTTCTTTTTGCACTATGGATCTTTTTGAAAGAGTTATGGGGTTACTTTATAAAAAAATTGCCCCAATCACTTCGTGATCGGGGACTTTAACATCATAGTTTTGTGCGACTAAGGTTCGAAACCTCCCGTTTCCTGATTCTCCATTTCGGCGCGGGTTAGGACCATGCCGTTTCCGGAGATACTGTATACCGGGACCTGAACAATTGCGGCGGGGATCTGGGTGGCTGCTTTTTGCTCAGCCTTGTAAAGGGCTTTGCCAAAGCTGCGAACGGTTTTGCGAGGGGCGAATGATAATGTCATGATATATACCTCCTAGGTATGGGAGCCCTGGACTTGGTATCCAAATAAGCTCTTCATGGCAATCGTTTATAGAAACATTTTTCGTCAGCTCTCTCCTACCCTCGTAACATTTAAGTACTTTCTTGGGCTAGGCGCTTTCGTAAACATGTTTGTATCAAAGATTACCTCTATATAATAACACACTATTCATACTTTGTCAAGGGTATTATGGACATATTATGCCTTACATACCTATAGAGCCTATGAATATAAGGTTTTTAATCTTTTAATATTGTCTCTAGCGTTGTCTTTGCGCACTGTTCCCAGCTGAATCGAGTGATATTTGCTTTGCCTTTGGCGATGAGGTCGTTTCTGAGGGCTTCGTCCCCTATTGCCTGGATGAGTTTTTGTGCTAGATCCTCCACGGAGGTCGTTTCGTGATAGAGAGCTCCATCGCCTCCTATTTCTGGCAGACTCGCCGCATAGGAGGCTACTACGGGGGTCTCGCAGCTCTGTGCTTCGATGATTGGGAGGCCAAATCCCTCGTACAGACTGGGAAATGCGAACACCTGCGCATTACGGAGAAGCGCTACTTTTTCCTCTTGACTCACCCACCCACGATGGATGATATCTTGTGCGTAGGGATTCTGCGCGATCTCTCGCATGATTTCTTCTTTTGCGAGGCGTTTTTTGCCGGCTATGACGAGTTTGAGATCGGGATATTGTTCTTTGACGAGGGCAAATGCTCTGATGAGTGTGGGGAGATTTTTTTTGCGTTCGAGAGGGGCTATCGTGAGAATATACGGGATGCCGCTCAATCCGAGGTTGAGGAGTATTTGGTTATCGGCGATACAGTTGCTCTGGTCTGCGGGAGTGTATGTTGCTTTGTCATACCCGAGATGCGCGACGGTGATGCGCTCGGGATTGACGTGATAATATTTAATAATTTCACTTTTTGTGAATTCGGATACGGTCATGATCTTCTTTGCGAATTTCGTTGCGTACCATGTCGTCCAGTAGAGATATTGCTGGCGTTTCCACTCGTAGGTATTTTTGAATGGGATGAATCCGATATCATGAATCGTGGTGGTGCTGTTTTTGGGATGGATGAGCGGCATCGCATCGGCGGGTATAAAAAGACGGTCGGGTTTGTTTCGTAAAAGCTCCCATGTCGGTCTGGTTTGTGACCAAAACCATTTTGTGGGGGATGTGAGGATTTTTTCTTGAAAATTGTTTGCAAGGAGGGCGCGATCTTCTCCTTCGAAGGGTTGTGAAGTATAGAGACGGTAGCTGTTCTCTTTGTCGAGGCGGGCGAATTGCTGAAGGAGATGCCAGGTATACCATTCAACTCCTGTTTTTTCACGTCGCGCCGCAGGGGATGCGTCAATACCGATAGTCATACGATTATTTTGTTGCCAAAATACTTCGCTTATATGCGTCGAGGTTTTCGAGGACGATTCCGGTTCCTTTTGCGACACAGAGCAGTGCTTCGTCGGCGACATAGGCAGCGACACCGGTAGCGCGGGTGATGAGCTGATCGAAATTACGGAGGAGTGATGTTCCTCCCGACATAACTACTCCGCTATCAATGACATCGGCAGCGAGTTCTGGCGGGGTGTCATGAAGCACGCTTTTGACCGCAGAGATGATGCCGTCGAGTTCGTTTTTGATTGCTTCGGTAATATCGTTCGATGTGGCGGTCACGGTGCGAGGAAGACCTGTGACGATGTCGCGGCCACGGACCTTCATGCTCAGTGCATCTTCGAGGAAGAGCGCTGATCCGATGGTGATCTTGATTTCTTCGGCAGTACGCTCTCCGATGGCGAGGCCGTAACGACGGCGCATGTCTTCGATGATCGCTGCGTCGATCTTGTTTCCTCCGATACGGACTGAGCTTGAGGCAACGATACCGCCGAGAGCAATGACGGCAATCTCGGCGGTTCCCCCACCGATGTCGATAATCATATGTCCAGAAGCATTTCCGATCGGGATATTGGCACCGATGGCTGCTGCGATGGGTTCCTTGATGATGTAGGCAGCACGAGCGCCCGCGGCAAGAGTTGCGTCGATTACTGCGCGACGTTCCGTTGAGGTGATCCCTGCGGGAACTGCCACCATGACTTCGGGACGAAATATACGGAATCCTCCCAATGCTTTGTTAATAAAATACCGAAGCATGGCTTCAGTAGTTTTATAGTCTGCAATCACGCCGTCCTTGAGCGGGCGCGATGCAATAATCGTATCAGGAGTACGTCCGAGCATTTCTTTTGCTTCGATTCCTACCGCGAGAACCTTTTTGTCTACGGTAGAAATCGCTACCACGGACGGTTCGTTAATCACAATACCCTTCTTGGGCATGTGTACGAGAATGTTAGTGGTGCCCAAGTCGATTCCGATTTTTGCGTGGAACATACTTTAGAAATAGATCGAAAAGTCTCTATCAACGCGAAGGTCAGATGAAAATTCTGCACTGCGTATTCCTGTTTTTGAGTTAAAGAATCCTACTGGTTCGTAGATTTGTATAGGATTTTTGAAAGAGAAGGACGCTTTGAGTTTTTGATTACTGATCCCTGATTGCTTTTGTACGCGGAGACGATAGGTGTTGTCTTTGCGGATTTGGTCGACAATACGGGAAGGGAGAGTGTATTCGAGTCGTACGAGCTTGGTCTGCTTTGGCTCGACGATGAGATAGCCTGCGAATACGGTCTTGCCGTGCTCTTGTGCGACGTCCACCTTTCCCTTCTCTTGTGAGAGTTCTTTTACCATAAAACCATCATACTTGTCCAGTACGCTTCCTTGTGGAACATAGACGCGAACCCAATCTCGATATCGTGTGGTATACCACGTGAATGTCCCGTTATTTGTGTACCGCAACTCAACGGTAGCGTGGAGCGACCCGTCTTTGTCCTCGCGTACTGAGTAATTGATATTTTTGTCCATCACAAGGTCGGTCTTGAGCGCTGCCATATTGCTATCCACCACCATGAGCGAATCTCCGTCTGCGGGACGGATTTCTCCTGCCCAGCCGAGCTTTGTGATGATTGCTTCCTCGGTGGGGACTGTCATATATACCATAATGTGTTTTTCCTCGGCCAAAAGCTTCAGCGCATTTGCCACATCAAACAACTGTCCTTTGGGCATACTGAAGAGGCGCCGTTTCATTTCTTCGCCGATCTGGCCTATCACATCTTTTCGTTGACGCTCGGGTATTCCCTTGGCCACATATGCTTTTTCCACTTCAATCTGAAGCTCTGTGACAAAATTATCTGCTGTGAAGGTAACATCATCGATACGGATGGGGCCTGTGAAGCGCATAAGGCTCGTAATCACCTCAGGGGTGGTGCTGATTACTCCGTCGATTTTTTCTTTTCCTCCTTCTCGCTGATAGAACCATGCAGCCTTGTCGGCAGATTCCGGAAAGTCTGGTGACCAGTTGCTATCACGAAGGTACCATCGATCTGTTTTGAAATATTTTGCAAATGGCTGGGGAGGACGTACGACGATTCTTTTTCCTTTGTCGTCGATGTTGTAGATATTATCAACTTTGAACGTCTTGATTTCTCCGTTTTTGAGCGTGAGGATACCGTAGTTACCGATAAAGCCCCCGGTGGCGCGGGTTTCTGCGTTGTTTTGGAATAAGAGGAGGTAGGTGCGTTCTTTCGGGAAACCGAGGAGCTCTGGGAGCATGTCTATGAGAGGAAGACTGCCGCCGAGAATCTTGGTTGCATCATGGAGCTGTGTGTCGATATCGCGCTTTGTGGGGCGTAAGAGTGGAAATACTTGGGAATCTGAAATCCCGTCTAGTGTTGTTTGGGCGACGGTGAGTTTCTTATATGCGTCCTTCAATGTGGGACGTGCATCGGTCAGCGCTGATAGTACATCACGCTTTTGCTGTTCGGATACGTCGTGGATACCGCCTGTCTTTGAGGAGACGAGCGCTTGTATCTTTGGAACATCGAACGAGCCGATGGCTTCTTCGCCTGCGTCGGTTATGTGGACGCCTGCATCGAGCATGCTCATCGAAGAGCGATACCATTTTCCTGCGAAAGGAATGTAGCCGAACGGTTTGAAAAGGGAGAGATCTCCTTGTGCTGCACGTAGTTCTGTCTTTGCGTCTGTGAGCTGTGTATGCGCCTCGTGAATATTTCCTGTTGAGAGAGTAGTTTTTAATGCGCTGATGTTCTTTTTGGCCGCGTATGCATGGCGTGCTGCGCTGAGAATCTTGGCGGTGCTGACTGATATGAACAGGAGAATGAGAATAGCAAAAGAAACACCAATAATCTGCCACGCGTGCTTATTGCTGCGGGGAGGTGTTGGCGTGCGTTGTGGCTCCTCCGTTGGAGGGAGCGCTATTGGATGTTCCGCTTTGAGGAGATCCATAGAGTGTTTTTCTGTGTTTTATAAAATATTTACATGCACTGGCAAAGTGATACCAGGTGACGGGGCTAAACAGTGCTTTAATACCCCAGCTTTCTGCTGACTGTCTTTTGTATAAGTGTATCATCTCTGCGTCGGAACAATAGTAGACGCCCCATCCTCCTTCACGAAATCGCTTGCACCAGTCGAGGTCTTCCATATAGAGCATAAATTGCTCGTCCATACATCCTATGGCGTCAGCTGCTTCTTTTCGCACAAAAAGACTTGCGCCGAGCAGCCACTCTACTTCCTGTACGGGAGTGGGCTCGTTACGATACTCATAGCGTTCCATATATCGTTTCCCTCGAGATAATCTCGAAAGAAAGGTCCGACGGTAGAATGCCGTCATTGGTGTTTGGTAGCGAAAGTATGATTGCTGATGAGATCCGTCTGGGTTACGAAGCCGTGGCCCGGCAATACCGACCCTTGGCTTGCTTTCCATGAACTGAAAGAGCTTTGTGATTGCTCCCTCGCGCACAAGAATGTCGGGATTCAAGAACAAACAATACGTTCCTTTTGCTTTTTTTGCGCCGGCATTATTTGCTCGTGAAAGTCCTACGTTGGTATCCATTGCCACGTACTGTGCCTCTGGGTACCTGGCTGCGAGCATGCTTTTTAGTCCTTTGTCTTGGCTATTATCAACGACAATAATTTCATAGGTACATGCAGGTTTTGAAGCATGAATACTCTTAATGCATTCACGCACCAAATTACGCATGTGATAGTTGACGATGATAATCGAGACATCCATATATATGAGGGGTAATATTGCCGTTATTATCATCGTATGTACCCCTCCAGATGCACGATGATTATTTCTAGTACTGTCGTTTTTTTGCTTTTTTGGCGTAGCGCACTATTTCTTTCCATGCTGCGAGTGTGCTTCGTTCGAATAGAAGCATATATCCTAGTTTTGCTACTTCTCGTACGAGGAATAGCGGACGAAAGAGTATATAGCGGAGTATACCGTACTTGTAGTAGATGAACCATTGATTACGATACGACCAGACATTGACGAGCGTATTGCTCCGAGGAGAGTCTTTTGCTCGTGTCCTGAAGTGGTATGCACGGGCGGATCCCTCGAGTATTGCATCGTATCCGGCCTTTTTGAGGCGGAATGCGAGGTCAACGTCCTCCTTGTACATGAAGAATTGTTCATCAAAGTACTCTGTGGCTCCTTTTCCTTTGTAGGCGACTTTTTCCAAACATTCCCTCTTGTATAGGGCTGCTGCCCCTGAAGCTCCCCACACATTTTGCTTGTTGTTTGGTGCTTTTTGGACCGGAAATCCTTGTAAATAGTCGCTTGGCTCTCCCCATATTCCGATTCTGATACCACAGGAGTCAATAATAGACGATTTTTCCCATTTTGTCAAGCCTTTATCGCCCCATTGCGCTCGCAGAAGACATCCCGTAGCAGAAGCGGCGTTAGGAGTGTTTTCTAGCGCTTTTATGAGGCGGGCGATGTATTCGGGTTCTAGAATGATGTCTTGGTTCAGTATCAGACAAAGGGGCGTCTTTGCTTTGCGAAGGATGGTGTTGTGGCCGGCGGCAAATCCGAGGTTGATTGCGGACTTGATGAGCGTTATCCGCGGGTCTTTTTTGAGGATATCTACCGAACGGTCGGTCGAGGCGTTGTCAAGGGCAATGATCTCGAGATTGTGTTCTGTCTGGGCGCTGAGTGCTGCAAGACAGGAGGGAAGGAACTTTTCTCCGTTATATATCACCAGTGAAACCGTTACGCGGGGCGATGGTGTCATACTATGCTTTTTTTGAAGGTACTGAGACACTCTTTCGTTCCTTCTCGGTTACCCAAAAGCCGAGGTATTTTCCGAGCAACATGCGTGTCTGTGCATCGATTGCAGGTAACGAACTAAAGAGAATGAGGGAAAGCGGGAGGAGGAGCCATTGGAGAACCATGTATATGTATCGATAGCCACCAACGCCCTTTGGCCGTTTTGGGAGGAGCCGCAAGGAAAGAATTGCAATCACGAATGCACCGATGAGCGTACAGTTGAGCAGTGTTTCAAGAATAAATGGTGCGTTATAGGTAAACAGCGACCCGCGATCATGCCCCTGCACGAACCATAACGGTACGCGTCCTAAGAAAAAAATCATCAGCGACGCAACTGCCCACATATACATTCCCTCGGCTTGAATCCAGAGGAACTTCAGCCTCTTTCCGAGAGGGATCGTTGCGTTGCGCCAGAAATGCGCAATCATGTAGGGAAAATGCTCTACTCCCCATGCCCAGCGACGCTGCTGCTTATACAGATTGACGAGGCTATTCCATATACTCCCCGCCATTACCGTGTCCATCGAAACAGGGATATAGAGTGGTGTTACTGAATACTCGCCATTGTAGTGCATGAAGCATTGTAGAAAGATGCGCGAATCTTCACTCACGATATTGTTCTGCCAGAATCCCACATCGACGAGCGCTTTAAAACTCATACTGTGCGAAGAGAATGTGAAGAGTCGGTCGGGGCGCACGAGCTCCGCCATGAGCCAGAAGGTGGTGCTGAATGCGGCCAACCGCATCGGTGCGGGAGATTCCCATATATTGTTGTTGTAGAGCACGAGAGGCTGGAAGCTCGACCGTGTAGGATTCGGATGAGACAGATACGCGTCTGTGAGGCATGCAAAATATTCTGGATGTGGGATCGTATCGATATCAAAGGCTGACACGATTACCTTTTCGTAGGGAATGTGTAGCTGATCGATCAACTTTTGTGCGGCATGTCCTGCATAGTTGATATTTGCGCCCTTTGAAGCGAGCTCGCCAGGGATATTTGCTGGATGTGTCGTGATGAGCAGTTTGAAAAATGCGTTCTTGTATTTCTTTTGTACCGTTGCTGCTATTTTTTTGAAATGTTCACTTGCCCGCTCTTCTCCTGCGAGCACTACAATCATGCGGTCTTGCGGGTAGTTCGCATGAAGAAGGGATTGCAGTGTAGGCTCCACAATCTCCATCCCCTCTTTGTATATCGGGAGAAAGATAAGGTGGTACATCCCCTTCCAGTCCTTATGGTCTTTCTTTAATACCGACAGCCACGGTATTGTTAATGCTTTTTGATATTTTCCCCATGCGTAGAGCAGGAAGATGACAAAATAGATGACGCGGAAGAGCCAATAGAGGTCAAAGATGATAATAAAAAAAATCACCCAGAGTGGACGGGCGACAGACAGAATGACGGCAGCAAAAAATGTTCCCCATATAAGCATGCCGGGAACCATTTCGAAAAAACGATACCATCTCGATTCGGGCGTGTAGGGATAGTTCATGATGTGCGTTGCTTGGTTACGGTGACGATTTTGATCGTGCCGTTCGGTATATGATGTGTTCTCTTCTCTTTGTCGACAAGGATTGTCTTGCGCAAAGAGAGGTCGGCGACTTTTCCCGAGATTCCCTCGAGGATAACGTCGTCCCCTTCGCTGTATTGATCTTCGAGGAAGATAAAAAGCCCTGCGATGATATCTTTGATGAGGGTCTGTGCGCCAAAACTAATCGCAAATCCCATAACCCCCGCAGACGTGATGAGCGCGGATGTGTCGATCTGCAGCTCATGGAGGATCATAATTCCTGCGATGACGATGACGATTCCTGCGCTACTCCCACGGATGCTGCGCGCGAGCGTCACGAGACGACGATCGGTTTTCTTTGTACGCTTTGCATCCGCCTCATGGAGATGGATGACGAATCGTGTCGCAAAGAATGTCAAGACAAAGTAGCCCGCTATCGCCGCAACCGCTATAAGGCCTATACGACCCCAGACGGAAGGAAAACATGAGAATATTGACGTGAATAGGCTCGGCATAATCCTAGGGCTACGAGGCCTTTATGTCAAGCGTTATCTTCGTTTCCTGGTCATCCGATGTACACTGAGCAGTGAATGATTTTTCGTTAAAATCAGCTATTTTCCCGCGTATTTCTTTGGGGAGAGCGTCTCCATAGGCACCTCCGGTGAGGAGATATCCGTCGGTTACTTTTTGAAATGAGAATACTTCAAAGTCCCCCAGAAGGAGGCTTTCGGCGTCTGCGCGAAACATGAGGGTCATCAGCCACTCACCAAAGAGGACACTCAGATCCTGGCCCTGCACCGCACATTCGATTTTTTTCCCTCCACGACGAGGTTCTGTGCCGCCCACAATCTCAAACGCTGCACGCGCACCATCCATGAACGCTTCTTGTATAGTTTTCCCCGTTACTTCAACCTGTGCATGCTTTTCATCTCGTGCTATGAATCGATATGGCATATACTCCTCTTTAGAGATCCCTGCAAAATCGCGCCTTTTCATTTCATGGGCACCCGTTGAATCCACTCAATGTAGCTATATCTACATCTCCTGGATTCAACAGCCCATTCAATGAAAATCGATCAATTTTTCAGGGGTCTCTTTAATAAATTATGACTATTTCTTAGCCTTCTTTGCGGTTTTCTTCAAGACCTTCTTAGCAACTTTCTTTACTTCTTCTTGCGTGGGAAGCATTTTTTGTACTTCATCCCATCGTTCGAGAAGCATAGTTTCTGCCTCTGCCATATATTCCTTTGTCATCTTCTTGTCTTTTGCGTATTCTTTGAGGGTTTTGGTAACTACGCCTGCGTACTTTTGTTGCGACATGTTCGAGAGGTTCTTTGTCTCCTTTTCAATCTTTTTCATCAAATTATTCACGAGTTTCGTTGCTTCATCCCGTGTTTTTGACCCTGCCTGTGGCGCCATGAAAATAGTTGCTACTGACGCGAAGAGTGCACCGAGTGCTGCTCCTTTGAAAAAATCTTTTGCTCCCATATATATGTTTATATTATGAATATGTCGTATAAGGGAAGTATAGCATATTCTGGTGGTGCGGTGTATTATATAGCCAGTGTTTACTAACATAATGGATCGCCTTCTGCGCTCGCTGTGTTCTATGCCCTTCGAATTCCCTCCTTCTACGCCCGAGACATTTTCCTCCCTCGAATCACGCCTCACTGTCTGCGAGAGAAGCACTATGCTCTTCTGAGGATGCTGCCACATCCTCACGCGCCCTGTCGGGCGACAAGGAAGGAGAAGCAAAAGAGATTTCGGAAGGGTTGAATGAGGGGATTTCGGGCATAGGGAGGAGGCTATAGTTATACTTGGGGGTCGAGGAGCCATTGAGCAAGCGAGACAATATGGATATGGTGCTCTCCATACTTCAGTATCTCCTCTTCACCATCTTTTACTATAATAGTCCCCTCTTTGAGTTTGCTAAATTGTAGTGCTTCGAGCAACCCTTCTATTTCTCGTTCTTTGTTATGCGCCTCCAATGATACCGTTACCTGAAGCGCCTGCACAATCTTACTCCCCTTTTTTATTAGAAAGTCACATTCTTTTTTCCCTTTGTAGTAGAATATCTCTTCTCCTCGGCGACGCAGTTCTACCGCGACCAAATTCTCGAGGAGTCGCCCCTGATTCTCAGAGAATGTAAATGCGATAACATTGCGCAGGCCATTGTCGATTGCATATATTTTTTTATCGGCGGTAAACTGTTTTTTGAGAGAAAAGTCATACTTGTATACCTCAAAAATGAGCCACGCTTCCTGCATAAAGCCCACATAGTTGCGCACCGACATAGGACTCTTGATCTCTAGTGTCTTCGACAGGGCGGTGTAGCTTATTTCGGTACCAATAGTGGTAAAAAGATATTGCCCTAGTTGTTTGAATGCTTTGACGTCTCGTATTCCAAATCGGACGATAAGGTCGCGATAGAGGATATCTTCGTATACTCTCTGAAGATATCCCGTGTCCTGCTCTGCTATGTATTCGGGAAATCCTCCATGCTGTATATATTGGTCGAGGTATCCTTGTACCTGAGCATGTATACGTGACCCTCCTTGGCTATAAGGCACTGCGTGGAATTGTAATAACTCCTTAAAGGAGAACGGATATAGCTCTATCAGCCCATATCTCCCTGTAAGCCGTGTTCCGAGCTCGCGACTCAATAAGTTAGCATTTGATCCCGTCACTAATACCTTGTACCCTTCATCGTGAATACGCCGTACAAATCGCTCCCATCCTTTGATATTTTGTACTTCGTCGATGCATAGTACGCTCGCTTCTCTGTTTTTCCGAAAGATCTGCATGAGTAATCGAAAATCCGCAACCGTAAACCCAGTAAGTCGCTCATCTTCGAAGGTGATATAGTACACCCCTTTGTATGAACGAGCACATCGTGCAAGCAGTGTTGATTTGCCGGATCGACGCACACCGCTAATGACCGTTATTTGTTTTGACGCAAGGTGCTTTTTGAGGTCAATATCTCTTGGTATTCCTAGTTCTTTTGCAGAAAATGCTTCATTCTGGTCTATGATTACCTCTTCGAGGTTTTGTAGTGATATTCCCATATATTACTAATATATAAAATCTATTCTTTCTGTATATTACTAATATATGGTACTACACAGTGAAGAAAAAAGCAAAAAGAGCTCCCAATATGTAGTGTAATAGGGAAACGCTGCAGACTATACATGACAATAATTCAACTTTATTGACGAGTATAGTCGTCAATCCTTCTTCCTAGCCTCTGTAGCCCCAGTCGATGACCATGGGGGTTCCTTCTTTGGCTGCGATGTATCTGGCTGCGGTTAGACCTGCTTTTGCTCCCTCTCCTGCGGAGATGACGATTTGTTTATAGGGGCTCGTGGTGGCGTCTCCGCATGCGAAGATTCCTTCTGCTGAGGTCTGACATTGGTTGTCGATGATGACTTGTTTTTTGTCATCGAGGGCGACGAGGTCGCTGAGGAATGTTACGTTTGTCTCGAGGCCCATTGCACCGATGATGTAATCGACGTCGAGAGAGGTTTCGGTGCCATCAGTATTTACGATAGCGATGCCCTCGAGCTGGCGGGGTTCTCCTGTGAATGCGGTCAGTGTTGATGAGAAATGAGGGGTAAAATTCGTACACTGCGCTATTTTTTTCAAAAGGGGCGCTTCTCCGCGATAATTCTCGGCGCGGACGATACCGTAGATATTCTTTGCGATTCCATTCAGGGCAATGATCGCTTGCATTGCAGAATTTGCTCCTCCTACTACGGCGATGTTCTTTCCTTTCAGGAGTACGGTGTCGTGGGGTACACCATAGGCAATGTCGTTAAAAAACTCCGCCTCTCGTTCTACGCCGAGATGTCGGGGTGATTTGCCATGAGCGACGATGAGGGCGCGGCAATGAAATTCCCCTTTTGGCGTGGTAACTGCATGGCCGCTTTCTTCTTTGTGGATGGATTGTACCATTGCGTGCTCCATGGTTACTCCGGCTTCTCGTGCCTGGTATACGAAGGCTTGCATGAGCGCGGGGCCGGTGATGCGTCCGATGCCGGGGTAGTTCTCGATTTCGTCGGTCGTGAATGTTTGTCCGCCGAACTCTTTTGAGATGAGAAGTACCGAATATCCTTGGCGTGCGACGAACAAGCCAGCGGTGAGCCCTGCTGCTCCCCCGCCGATTACTATTACTTCGTATTGTTGTTCTGACGTATCCATATGAGAATCGTTTGAGAATCTTTTTCGTGATTGTTCACGATGCACCCCCGAATAGTAGATAATGAAAAAAGCCCGCGCTTCATGTTTTGAATCTACGCGGACTTCTCTATTTAGAATTCTTCTTCTGTGTCCATGCCGAATCCCTCTTCCATTACTGCGAGTTCTGATTCGCAAATTTCACAGGTTCCTGCTGCATCGTACTCATCCCCACACTGGGGGCAGATAAATAAAGCCGCCATACTGGTATCTTTTAATCATTAAAGAGCAAACGAATTAAGTGTTTGGTTTGTATTCTCTCGCCCATTGTATCAGAAGACGCGCACCTGCGCCACTCGCTCCTTTTGCGAGGAATTGGTCGCTCGATGTTGTCATCGTGGATGCGATATCAAGGTGTGCCCATTGAGGAAATTCTTTTGCGAATTGATAGAGAAACATCGCGCCGTTCGTGGCGCCTGAATCTCGT